>NZ_AEVT01000018.1 GCF_000189275.1 Vibrio sinaloensis DSM 21326
GATTTGGCACTGGTTTGCATTTACCTTACCAATCAAACCAACCCAAACCATCAGTTAGACAGAGGTCATTATGCTTCTCCAAAAGTCATCTATCAGCGCTCTTTTTATTCTGTTCTCGTGCTCCGTTGCGGCAGACGATCTATTTTTGCACGGTATCGAAGCGAACAAATCTTTAATGGACTCTATGAGTGCATTGCATCAGAAAAACAGCATAACGCGTCAACAGGCGTTCACCGGTGATGATTGTCCGGGGGCCACAAGTCGTCCTTTTAGCGGCAATGGGTTAACCAGCGGGCACAGCAGCACTCATTGCTATGTGACCGAATACGATAGTGGTAACGTAGAAACGTATTTCCAATCTAGCCCAGATGGCAGCTACAGCACCGGGTTTTCTTGGACGTTTGAATAAAAAAGGCACCGGTTAAGGTGCCTAACTTGTTCATTTACATCAATCTCTGCGTAAAGGGACATGGCAGAAAATGACTCAGTACTAGTAATCTTGCCCTGTCATACACACGATCCAAACTAAGCCGCCTTCAAAACGCACAAGGCCCTCAGAATCGACATCACTGTCATTCCATACTCCATCAAATTGCTGGTTAATGCCCTTGGCGACGTGTTCCGGAACGCTCCAAATGCACGATGCAACCTTACATTTCTGGGAGCTTGCATTGCATCCTTCTGGCGTACTGCCTTTGCTCCATTGCGTGTCTTGTTTAGCAAGCAGTTGCGCGGCGATGTATTCAGGATGCGCCACGTACTGCTCAAAACCAAACCAATCGTTGTTATATGGAAGGTAAGGGCCATTCCACCCTTTTACACCGGGGTTTTCGATAAGGTGGTCGATTGCTAGGTAACCGTAAGCAAGGTCGGTATCCGAAGTGATTGGCAGTGCTTTGCCCGTATCCGCTTGATATTGCCTGGCAGCATCTAGCATCTGTTGCAGCTCCAGAGCGACTTGCGCTTGCTCAGACGTTTCACTGCTATGGGCAGCAGAGCAAGTAGTCACTAAAGCAAACCCCAATAGCGCATGTTGTAAGAAGGTCATTGTCATTTATTCTTGATGGTAATAACGCGATTTCGCCTAGCTTATCAGCTTGCCTGACTCGATCCAAAACTCGATTATTGAGGTGATTTTTTCGTCGTTCCTGTTACCCAGAACTCACTTTCACGTTGCTGAACACGCTGGGCGAGAAAGTCGACAAAACAGCGAATTCTCGCAGTAGTACGCAGATCTCGATGAAGCAGCAACCAAATACTGCGATACGGTAATGGCTTTTGGAAAGGAGCACGAACCAGATCCGGATTTCTATCACCAAGATTACACGCCAAATACGCCATTCCCAGACCCGATGCCGCCAAGGTAATCAATGGCACCAACTCGGATACCCGATGTTTAAGCGTCGCTTTGGGGTAATAACTCTCCTTCAGCCATTTAGCCGTGAGGTCCCCTTCAGGCTCATGCCAACCGATGAAATGCAGTCCCTCACCTTGGTTGTCTTGTATTCGTTGAGCATACTCACGCGTACAGTACGCCGCTTGAGACATTTGTACTAAGCGGCGACCAACGGCATCGTCGTAAACTTCATTAGCCACACGAATTGAAACATCAGCCTCACGTCGGTTGAGGTTGGCAATATCGTTGCCAAATTGAAGGTTAAGGGTAATCTCCGGGTAGCGCTCTGAGAAAAGAGCCAAATCATCCATCAATGATGTCATTGCCATCCCATGGGGCATCGAGACATAAATCGTACCAACAGGATCCGAATCTCGACCCATGATCATACGAGAAGCAGCAATCATCTCTTGTTCAACTTTCTCGGCATAAGGCAGCAACTCTTCGCCAATTTGAGTCAGTGCTAAGCCTTGCTTGGAACGATCAAACAAGCGGCTACCAACACGTTATTCCATAACCGATAAACGTCGTGTCAAAGTCGTATGATTGAGGTGGATACTCTCTGCCCCCCCGCGCAGCGTTCCCTGACGAGCAATGGCGAGAAATACTTTTAAGTCGTCCCAGTTAAATGCGTATTGCTGCTGATTTGCCATTTCCCCTCCTTGGTTCAATTTTGAAACACCCTGTCCATTTTTACCTATCTACATAGCATTTTTCAACCATGTTACCGTAATCATCAGTCAGCAATCACAGCAAAAACAAGGAACCACCATGAGCAAAATTACCACCGTACTCATCACAGGAGCGAATGCCGGTCTTGGCTTTGAAGCCGCTCGCCAACTCGCTCAGCAATCCAATATCGAAAAAGTCTATTTGGGTTGTCGTAACCTGCAGAAGGCTCAGCAGGCGAGAAAACAACTGGTCGATGCCACAGGGCGAGACATTTTTGAAATCGTCATTGTGGATGTTTCAAACTCTGCATCCGTCCAACAGACTGTCGCCACACTCAAAGCGCCGATTGACGCGGTCATCTTAAACGCTGGCGGAACCGGCGGCCGCACCCCCAATCAACTTACGCAAGACGGCGTCACCACCATTTTCGCCTCTAACGTATTTGGTCATGCCCTGTTAGTTGAAGAGCTGATCAAACGCCAACTCATAACTTCGACCGTTTTGTATGCAGGTTCAGAAACCGCACGCGGTGTACCTAAAATGGGCGTGCCAAAACCGCAACTCAAAAGCTCATCGGTACAAGAGTTTACTTCGATAGCAAATGGCGACTTGTTTGGCAGTAAGGCAGATCCACTAGAGATATACGGCACCATCAAATTGACTGGCGCATTATGGATGAGTTCGATGGCCAGGCAGCACCCTCACCTGAAGTTCATCACCATGAGCCCTGGTGGCACCACAGGTACTAATGGTATGGACGACTTACCCTTGTTAAAGAAAGTGTTCTTCAAATACGTTGGTGGGTTGGTGATGCCGATGATGGGCATGATGCACAGTGTCGACAAAGGGGCCAAACGCTACTTAGATGGCTTGTTTGATCCCCGCTTTGAAAGTGGTCATTTCTACGCCAGCCGGATGGGCTCTCCGACAGGCCCAGTCGTCGACCAATTAACCATCGAGCCAGCATTAGGCGATACAGCTGCGCAAGACAACGCGCGCCATGCTATTCAACAGTTCTTTACTAATCACGCATAACATAAAGGAAATAACCATGGATATGACGCTACAAATTCTCGTTGGACTTGCGACTTTCATGTTGAGCACACTTGGATTAATGTCGATGTTTGCACCACAAAAGATGCTGGCGAATTTCTCGCTTCAGCCTGTTGGCAATGCCGGAATGAATACCATACGCTCAGTGATGGGTGGATTATTCTTAGCCAGCGTATTTATGCTAGCGCAAGGCTTGATGAGCGGTGACACCGAAGGCTATTTTTTCGTTGCTGTAGTTATGGTCGCCGTCGCTATAGGCCGTGTGGTGGGGTTGGTTCTCGATGGCTTCGACAAAGCCGTTGTTCCTCCACTTGTACTCGAACTGGTTATCGCCGCTATTCTAATGTTCGCTCACTTCAAAAATGGTGGCTTCTACTAACACCAACCCGCTGCCAAACAAAATGCCCCTACTTATTGCTAAGCAGGGGCTTTGATGTTCATTGAGTTTAAGAGTTAAGCGTTAGCTGCGTCTTCAACCATCGCTTTCGACAGCGCTTCAGCAACCTTAATGCCGTCAATGCCTGCCGACAAAATACCGCCTGCGTAACCTGCCCCCTCACCCGCTGGGTAGAAGCCTTTCAAGTTAACACTCTGGAAATCTTTACCACGCTTGATGCACACAGGGGATGATGTGCGTGTTTCAACGCCAGTTAATAACGCATCTTCACTAGCAAACCCCTTGATCTTGCGGTCAAACGCAGGAATCGCTTCACGGATCGCTTCTACTGCAAATGCTGGCAATGCCTTTGAAATGTCCGTTAAATGGATACCCGGTGTAAATGATGGTTGCACATCACCTAATTCGCTTGGATTGCGACCTTTAAGGAAATCACCCACTTTTTGCGCTGGAGCGTCGTAAGTTTCCCCGCCTAGTACATACGCTCCAGACTCAAGCTCACGCTGAAGCTTGATGCCCGCAAGCGGATGGCCCGGATAATCACGCTCTGGATCGATACCTACCACAATCGCCGCATTCGCATTGCGCTCTGCGCGTGAGTATTGGCTCATGCCATTAGTCACAACACGCTTCTCTTCAGACGTTGCGGCAACAACCGTACCACCTGGACACATACAGAAACTATAAACGGTACGACCATTCTTACAGTGATGAACCAACTTGTAGTCCGCTGCACCTAAAATTGGGTTGCCCGCATTTGGACCGAAACGCGCTTCATCGATCATGGCTTGTCTATGTTCGATACGGAAACCCACAGAAAACGGTTTCGCTTCCATGTAAACGCCGCGGTCATGCAGCATCTCAAAGGTATCACGTGCACTATGGCCAACAGCCAGTACCACGTAGCGAGATTTGATCTCCTCACCGTTAGAGAGTGTCAAGCCGGTAATTTGGTCGCCATCCATATGGATGTCATCAACGCGAGTGCTAAAGCGAATTTCACCACCTAGCTCGATGATGCTCGCACGCATTTTCTCGATCATAGTGACCAGTTTGAAAGTACCGATATGAGGCTTGCTCACATACAGAATCTCTTCTGGCGCACCTGCTTTAACAAACTCAGTCGTCACTTTACGACCGTAGAAGTTAGGATCTTTTACTTGGCTGTACAATTTACCGTCAGAGAACGTACCCGCACCACCTTCACCAAACTGAACGTTGGATTCCGTGTTTAGGGTGCGCTTACGCCAGAAGCCAAAGGTATCTTTAGTACGCTCACGCACTTCTTTGCCGCGCTCTACAACGATAGGTTTAAAGCCCGCTTGAGCTAGAATGAGCGCTGCAAACAAACCACAAGGACCAAAACCAATCACCACTGGTCGCTCGGTCAGGTTTTCTGGCGCTTTGGCAACAAACTTGTACTCCATGTCCGGCGTTTCTTTCACATGAGGATCACTCACAAACTGCTCGAGTAACGCCGCTTCATTTTCAACAATCACGTCTAACGTATAAATAAGGAGAATGTTGGCTTTCTTACGTGCATCGTAGCCACGACGGAAGACATTGTAAGAGATGATTTGATCTTCAGAGATACCAAGCTTCTTGGTAATGGCGCCAGTAAGTGCCTCTTCCTCGTGATCAAGAGGAAGTTTGATTTCAGTTAAACGTATCATGTTGATGTCTCGTATCGATAGGTGTCTTAGCCAAAACCGCTTGAGAGGCGGTCAGCTCACAATGGCGCGCATTTTACGAGAAATTGAATTGTCTGTCATACTAATTCAAACATATTGAATTTTGGCTTGGGATGAGTATTATCCCCATTCCGCAATTTTGACTAAATACAAGAGACCCATCATGGCGTTTGTCGTAACTGATAACTGTATCCAATGTAAATACACTGACTGTGTCGCTGTATGTCCGGCCGATGCATTCCATGAGGGGCCAAACTTTATGGTCATCAACCCAATCGAATGTATTGATTGTGGGCTCTGCGTCGACGAGTGTGACGCTCACGCGATTTTCCAAGAAGATGAAGTGCCTGCTGATCAAAAAATCTATATCGAGCTAAACGCTGAATTGGCAGAACATTGGCCTGTTCAAACCGAAGTCAAGCCTGCGATGGATGAAGCCGAGAAGTGGAACGGTGTAGCTGACAAGTTAGGTATGTTGGAGAAGTAGCAAAATCACAAATTTATAAGGGCTGGCGAATACGTCAGCCCTTTTTTGTATCGTCATCCTCAAGAGCGAGGAACGAGTGACTTAGGGAGCTCTTAAAGTCTAATGCGGACTTTTGTTTAAGCAGGAATGTGTAAAACAATATTCTCTAAAGAACTTCTATCAGATTAGGGAAAGTAAGCTGAAGTCGTAAACATTTCTTATGCAATTTAAGTGACTGTTTTAACTTATGAAAATGGCATTGGCTTTTCGGCTTATATTTGACCTGACCAGAAGTAGACACAATATTCTCAGTTTTTAATTCAAGTCATTGTTATTCATTGGATTAATTATACAATCTGTCACATACATATCTTAATTTAGTGTAGGAACAACAATGGGTAGTGTATCAGTCCCTAGAGTGAGTGATCAGAGACTTCTTAAAATTTTCATTGATGAAACGTTGATGAACTTTGAAAAGTTTGAGCTTGGTGAAAATGCCCTGTGTACTTTGTCACTTGGTGGCTTCACACTGCAAGTTGATATCAGGGAGGCCAGTCATCACAAGAACATTCTTGAAGAGTTACGCAACAACAAAAATGCAGCTTCGTCTATCACGAGTATAAGTATTGAGAGTACTTCCCTTTCAGGCTCTCTCATTCGCTACATCCGCGCAAAAAATAACTTCATTGACCAGCTGGAGGTGACTAATAGCCAGTACGGAGGGGTTGAAGAAATAGCATCTAACGTTTTTAGGCATCTTAACAGCCTTCTCTTACAGGGCGCTGAATCAACATTTAACAATACAAACGAGAGTAGCCTTCAAATTGCTTCAGCCCATCATGAAGTTTTAACTAGACTTGAGGGGATGAGTGCGGAGCTTATCGAAAAGCAAGTTAAACATGTTCAAGAACTAGAGCGCGATAAACAAAAGTTCCTTGACGAACGAGCAGAAGATTTTGCAGAGAAGGTTAATTCTCAAGACGAAGTGTTTTCAAAGAAAGTTGCCGAGCTTGATGAACAGTATAGGAGAAGAAACAAAGAACTCGATGAAAGACAACAGAAGATAGATGATGCTGACAATACATCGACTCGTCGTAAAACTACAACTCGAACCCTTGATGAAGCCCAAATCAAAGCTAGGGGCTTCAACTTCTCTGAGAATGTTAATCGTAATTCTAAGAAAGCATCTCAATTTGCTATGGCTTTAGTGATAATAGGCGCTTTTGGCTTGGTTCTTTCTTTATATGAATTTTGGAGTATATCTCTCGTTGCCAACACAAACCAAGAACCCCCAACTCCTAGTGACCAATTAACGTATTTCTTATATTTCCGAATCTTAGCGAGTTCCGCTCTGCTTGTTTCCTCTATTGTATATTTGATTCGTTGGTACAACAGTTGGGCCGACCGTATTGCACAGCAAGAACTAGATAACCAGTTGTTCATTCGCGATTTGAACAGAGCGCAGCTTGCAGTAGAGATGTCACTGGAATGGAATGAGAAGAAAGATGGAGAAATCCCCGCTCGACTACTTGAATCATTAACTGAAGGGTTATTTAAGCCAAAGGATTCCCCAAATAAAGAGTTACTGCATCCAGCAGAGCAGATTGCCGCAGCATTAATTAGGACATCAGATAAAGTTACTTTGCCCTTTGCTGGCGGCACTGTAGAGACTAGTGGTAAAAAGCTAGGAAATTCTAAGCCTGTGGCGCCTGATTAAAAGTGAGCTGAAAACTTAATGAGATTCCCTACTCCTTCCTTCGTCAGTCTATGGAATGACGAGAGAGGGCGAATCAATGACAAAGTGGGATAAGGAATAACAGATAGGTCGCGTGGTTTTTACTGGTTGAGGCTTCGCTGCAGTATATCGAACGGTGCAATCTAACAGCTGTTGGACCAACTCAATGAGGAATTAATCGGCTCAAAACAAAAAAGCGCAGTGACTACTCATCACTGCGCTTCATTGTGTTCTTTAAAGCTTGTTAGTTATGCTGACGACGCAGGTTATCTAAGATAATGCCTGTTGCCATCGCCACATTCAGTGATTCAGCGCCGCCAAATGCCGGAATGGTGATCTTGTCGGTAACGAACTTAGCCGCATGCTCGCGAATACCGTGCGACTCGCTGCCCATAAGCAAAATACCCTCTGCGGCAAAATCTGTTTTGTGTACACTTTCGCCTTCGAGGAAAGCGCCATAAACAGGTAAGTTTGACTGCTCTAGGTAGCGAGGAAGATCCAGCTGGCTGACCGTGACTCGACCAAAGCTGCCCATTGTGGCACTGATGGTTTTTGGGTTG
The DNA here is from genome assembly GCF_000189275.1 of Vibrio sinaloensis DSM 21326. Lineage (GTDB taxonomy): Bacteria > Pseudomonadota > Gammaproteobacteria > Enterobacterales > Vibrionaceae > Vibrio > Vibrio sinaloensis. The sequence goes on from NZ_AEVT01000018.1 coordinate 7,971, forward strand.
TATGGGTCAGCGCAATCCGTGCTTGCGACAATGTGTTTAATACCGTACCAATCAGCAACACGAATAATTGTGCCAAGGTTGCCCGGATCAGACACGCCATCAAGCGCAATCATCAAACCTTGCGCTTTTGGTATCTCTACACTTGGGATTTCTACTACCGCAATCGCCGCATTGTTGCTTACAAGAGTACTTGCCTTAGTCAACTCATCAAGCGATGCTTCAATACACTCAAAACCACCAAGTTCAGCACGGTACTCAGCCAAAAACTCAGCCGTTGCAAACACCTGCTTAACGCTTAACGTGCTGTTTGCCAACTCTAATACGTTCTTTTCTCCTTGCACCAAAAACAGGCCATGCGCTTTACGCTGCTTCTTTTGGCCAAGAGCACGAAGTAGTTTAAGTTGGTTTTTTGAGATCATAATTTTTCCACGGTAAAGGGGTAACCCAAGTAAAAGCGCGGCAATTATAGAGTAAAGCCTTGGCTAGCTAAAGAGGTGAGCCAAGATTACTCTTATTTGGCGTTCTTGATTGTGATAATACTGCTGACACAAAACAAAAAAGCACCTCGCTGGGGGTTGCGAGGTGCTTTGAGAAAGCAAGACAAATGGATTAGCTTGCTTGATATTCTGGGTAATCCAACAGGCCTTTTTCTGCGCCGCCAAATAGCGTCGCTGGATCGTGTTCCGCTAGCGGATAGTCGTTCGCGATTCGGACGGGTAGATCTGGGTTCGCAATAAATGGACGGCCAAAACCTACCATATCTGCGAGGCCGGCATTCACGGCTTGAGCGGCTTTTTCGGTGTTATAACGACCCGCGTAAATAATGATGCCTTGATAGGCTTCACGAACGGCGGTTTTAAACTCCGCAGGTGTATCAGGCGCATCATCCCAATCCACTTCAGCAATATGCAGGTAAACCACATTAAGCTTATTGAGCAAGGCAGCTGCAGCTGTATAGGTTTCAACAGGCGTTTTATCTACCGTACCATTTAATGAAGTAAATGGAGCAAGACGAACACCCACACGGTCAGAACCGATCGCATCAGCCATCGCTTCCACGACTTCAGCTAAGAAACGCAACCGGTTTTCGACGCTGCCACCATACTCGTCCGTACGATTGTTAGCCTCCGAATCAATGAACTGATTCACCAAGTAACCATTCGCTGCATGGAGTTCAATGCCATCAAAGCCCGCTTCAATCGCGTTTAACGCCGCCCAACGATATTCTTCAATGACTTTCTTGATGTCTTCTTTGGTCATCGCGCGAGGCTCTACCACATCAACAAAGCCAGGCTCATCCGTGCCGTTGTCGATAAATACTTTAACGTTCTCTGCTTTCAATGCCGATGAAGAGATAGGCTGCTGACCACCAATATTGTCTGGGTGAGTCACACGGCCAACATGCCATAGCTGAGCGAAGATGACACCGCCTTTCGCATGCACTGCATCAGTCACTTTTTTCCAGCCGGCAATTTGTTCCGCGGTATAGATGCCGGGAGTCCAAGCGTAACCTTGACCCATGGCAGAGATTTGCGTTCCCTCAGCAACAATCAAACCAGCCCCAGCACGTTGCGCGTAGTAAGTTGCCATTATATCGTTCGCCACATTACCCGGCTGACTCGCACGAGAGCGTGTCATCGGCGGCATTACAATGCGGTTCTTAAGTTCAAGTTTACCGAGTTGAATAGGTTGAAATAGTGCGTCTTTCATTACTCTTTGCCCCATTACTTGCTTACTTGAATAAGCTCAATTTGATAACCATCTGGATCAGTAATGAAGGCAATTTCCGTGGTTCCGCCTTTCACTGGACCAGGTTCGCGAGTGACGTTGCCACCCACAACTTTTATCTGCTCGCAGGCTGCATAAATATCTTCAACACCCAGAGCTATGTGGCCAAATGCATTCCCCAGTTGATACTCATTGGTATCCCAGTTGTAGGTTAACTCGATAGTCGGCCCACCGTGCTCATAACCAACAAATACGAGTGTGTAGCGGTACTCTTCGTTGATGCTGCGCTCCAGCTCTTGCATGCCCAGAACTTTGGTGTAGAACTCGATTGATTTGTCTAAATCAACGACACGAATCATGGTGTGAAGGAATTTCATAACTAACCCCAGATGGTTTCAATTGGGATTAATGTATATAGAAAAGAGAACGACTAGAAATTATCATTTATTATATTTTTAATAACACAGAGTTATTAAACTTAAAAGGTGGCTATTTGACTCTTATTAACTAGCCCCAATAAAGACGAATAGGCTGACCGCCGCAAATAATAACCAAGATAGATGCTTGCCTCGCGAGCCAATCAACGCAAACACAAAATGTAAACCAAAGGTCACTGAAATCACTAACAATAGGGAGTGTCGGCTTAGCTCTGGCTGAGCGATAACCCAAAGTATCGCAGCAAACCCTATCCAAGCGACAGACGTCAAATGCCAAGCAAACCTTAACGTTCGTTTGGTAAAGTCATCGCTTCCGAATAGATGAGGAATATTATTTCGTTTGAATAATCGAGTTAGGATGTAGCGCTCACCGAGATAGGAGTGAACAAAAGAGACAAACACCAATAAAAGTGCGGCTAATTGCAGTGAAAATTCCATTTTTCTTCCGTCACGTCACGCTGCGTTAGAATCAACTAACGCTATCAGCAAACCTATAGCAATGCACTCGTTTCTCAAAGTCGAGCCGTAAAATGTGATCACTAGGCATTTCTTTCTCAGTTGAAACTCTGCCTCACTATAGAAAACAAAAAAGAGCGACGAATCGCTCTTTTTCTTCAATCATTTCGCTACTGATGAGCTGTTAGAATACGCTGGTGAAGACTGTCTTTTTGCATCGCCCTTTCATGTTTCATTTGATGCATCTCTTCATCGCTGATTGGAGAGTCTCTTAACTCCAACGTTCGTATCTCCTTATCTAGCCCGTCGTACGTTTTCATGTCAGTTAAAAACGCATCGTCTGTTTTCGCTAGAGCAAGGATCGTCTCCTTAAATTCTGGGAACTCACTGAGTAATGAATGATCTTCACCTAACATAGTTACCTCTTCCGTTTGTGATAGCCAAATGCTGATTTCAGCCGAATAAACTGGTTACTATGTGTACTACCCTAACATCTAAAATCTCGCGTAACTGAGACCAAGATCGCCTCTTTTCAACTTTAATTTAGTCTCATTTTGGATAAAAACGATAGCGATGCACACGCCCTTCTGACTCGTCCTCATGCTCACCTAAATACTCACCGCCGCACGCTTCAATCACCTTTCTTGACGCAAGATTGTTAACACTGCACGTTACGATAGCCTGCGTCTCAATTGCATGAGAAACCACCCAAGCCAATAAGCATTTCGCCACACCTTTACCCCGAGCAGAAGGTCGGGTTTCATAGCCTATATGGCCAATAACATTATCGACAAATTCATTGCTGCCACGTCGCACTCGAATTGCACCTAAGATCTGCCCCTCGTTAACACAATAGAAAGTGGTGCTAGGCAGCCAACCATGTGGCAGTTCCGCTGAAGTTGCACTCTTACGCGCCACTAAGCTGTTGAGATATTGCTTCGGGTCATCAATCGCGCGCTGGTACATGTCTATGCCAGAGTCATAACACTCTAGCGCATAGTCCAGTAACGCCTGCTCCAATCCTATATTAGCTTCAATCACGTCCATGGGGATTCCTTATTCAACATTGAACTCATAACCCGTTGTGTGAGTAATAAACTGAAAACCGTGTTTTTCGACGATCGGTCTGCTCATCTCAGAAGCATCAATGATCAAGTATTTTTTACCGCGTGCTTTCGCTTCAGCAATACGCTTATTAAGCAAGAGTGAGTAAAAACCTTTGCCACGCTCTGACTCTATGGTGCTTCCTCCCCAGATACCTGCAAAGGGGCTTTCACCATTAAATGTTAACCATGCCGATGTGACGGGTTGGCCCTGCAAATAAACGACATAAATGGAGATTTCATCCGGCGTCGATTGCTTTAAACTGACCAAATGCCGATATTGCCAATCAAAGTTGCCACCCCATACTTGTTCCTGAACCTGAATTGCATCGCGGATTCCCTGTTCATCGTCCACTTGGCTAATCAAAGTGTCATCGACTGGCTGGGCGGCAACGGTGGCTAAGTCGAGCACCATGAAAGACTCTTGTTCGGCTTGTTCAAAACCACTGTTTCGCAAACGCTGCTGTATGTCCGCAGGCTTATCGGTGTCGTATGTTTTCCATTCGAAACACTTACCAAGATGGCTGAAAAACGCTTTCTCTCGATCAATCACTGCCTGAGCGTTTTCCGCAGTTAGAGAGAAGTAGGCGATGTAGCTGCCATATTGCTCTGGGGAAACAAAGCGAACCAGTTCAGGAGTATCTACTTTTTGCCCGCCCTGAGCCGTAAACTGTTGCCTTTCAAACTGGTTGTATTCCAGCATCACTTGTTGGGTATCCATACCGCCTCTTATCTGTCTTCTAAATTCAAAGTCGCTAATTAAGTTAATACAATCAATGTATTATCCTTATTTTATTCATCTTGATTACTATAACTCAGCCATATCAAAATTGCTTAACAAATCGCCGGTAGCTTTCACGCTCGCATTAAGGTAGCATTGCCGACCTTTTTTCAATGGTAGGAGGTTTGAATGTTTATTGGCTTTGACTACGGGACAGCAAATTGCTCAGTTGCGAAAATGGAGCAAGGAGAGCCAAAACTGCTCAAATTGGAAGGCGACAGCGTTTATATTCCTTCTACTTTATCGGCTCCAAGTCGTGAGGCAGTGGCTGAGTACCTATTTAAATACCGTGATATCAAACCGATCGATAGCATCGGTGAACAAGTACTGCGCAGAGCCATCAATATCAATCGCGAAGAAGGTATTGAATTCATTGCCGAAGAAGTGGCTTTTGGTCAAGCGGCGCTCGATCATTACCTACAAGACCCCAGTGAAAGCTATTACGTCAAATCACCGAAGTCCTTTCTGGGAGCCTCGGGGTTGCGTGATGTCCAAGTAAGCTTTTTCGAAGATCTTGTCTGCGCCATGATGGATAACATCAAACGCAACGCCGAAGCGGATACGCAGCAAACCATCACAGATACCGTGATTGGACGCCCCGTGAACTTTCATGGTCGCGACAGCGAAGCCGCTAACCGCCAAGCAGAAAGCATTTTGCTTAAAGCGGCAACGCGCGCTGGTTTTAAACATGTCGAGTTTCAGTTTGAACCTGTCGCAGCAGGGCTTGAATACGAAGCCTCTCTGAATGACAACAAAACCGTGTTGGTGGTCGATATTGGCGGCGGTACCACAGACTGCTCGCTGATTGAGATGGGGCCAAGCTGGCGAGGAAAAGCGGATAGAACACAAAGCTTACTGGCACACAGTGGCCAGCGTGTTGGGGGTAACGATCTCGACATCGCCCTCGCCTTTAAACAGCTAATGACACCGTTCGGTCTAGGCAGTAAAACCACGGCAAATATCGTTATGCCAACCATTCAATTCTGGAACCCTATTGCGATAAACAGTGTCGATGCTCAGGCGGATTTTTACTCACGTTCAAACTTGGCGACGTTAAAACAACTCAAGAAAGAGGCTCAAGAGCCAGAAAAGCTCGCTCGCCTGCTGGAAGTTTTCCATGAGACGCTTGGCTACCGCTTAGTACGCCAAGCGGAAGAAGCCAAAATCGCTCTGTCTGATCACGCCCACTATCGTGGCGTGATTCAACTGCTGTCTGAGCAATTGGAAGTGGATATTCGTTTTGAAGATATGATTGAAGCGATAGAAACGCCTAAACAAAAAATGGCAGAGCTTGTCAAAGAGGCTGTCGTTCAAGGTGGGATGACTCCCGATGCGATATTCATGACGGGTGGCTCAGCGCGCTCACCAATTCTACGAGGCGCAGTTCAAGAAACCTTACCAAACATAGAAGTCGTGAGCGGCAACTATTTTGGCTCCGTGACGGCCGGTCTCGCTCGTTGGGCGCAAGTGTGCTTTAAATAACAACAGCGAGTGGCGAAACATCCGATTGCCTCAAGGTAACACTTGAGGCGATTTACATTGTAAATCAGTCCCGATAAAACACCGCTAGCCAAACCGTCACCTCATCAGGCGAAGTTTGCTGGACCTTATGTTTACAATGAGCAGGAATGTTGAGGTAATCTCCCGCTTCTAAACGCACTTCCCGACCATCCTCAAACTCCAACACCCCGAACCCCGATAACACCAGTACCCACTCATGTTCATCTTGATCGTACCAGCCAGTCTCGGGGGAGCTCTGACCGTGCGAGAGAATCCGCTCTATCCGCACATGGCGAGCACACACCAAATCGTTAAACACTTCCTGTTGCAAGGAATCAGGAATTTGCGCAAATAAGTTCGCCACGACTGACCTCTTCATCTCTTGTTGTTCAACACAAAACTAACGCTGTTACCTGATTAAAGCGAGAGTTAATCCCAGTGCAGCAATGTCCAGTTTGGTCGATCGGCATGAGCTTTTAACTGTGGACATGGATTGACCAAATAGGCGTAGTCCGCGTATTCACACAAAGGCAGGTCGTTGATTGAATCACTGTAAAAATGGATTTCTGAATATGACTGAGGTTGCGCGTTTAACCACTGTTTTAAGCGCGTCACTTTGCCTTCCCGATAACTCGCTACACCGTCAACTTCAGCCGTATAACGGTTGTCTCTCACGACCAAGTCGATACCAAGAGCGTTGCCAATACCTAAACGACGCCCCACGGCTGCAACCAAGAAGGTAACGCTTGCAGAAATCATGACCATATCAATGCCATCCCGCGACAACTGTTCGATGAGGCTCTTTGACTGACGGAACTGCTTAGCCAAAATACGAGTCTCAACGCATTCGTCCACCAGAGCACTAACCTGTTCAATAGGCATATTGGCTACAGGTGCCATAGAGAACTCCAAGTAGTCCTCCATATTCATTTTACCTTCGGCATACAAACGCATTAAACGCTGGTCTTGCTCAATAAACCCCGGTTGATTCGCGATGCCTTTTTCAACCATGAACGCGTTCCAAATCATGGCACAATCGGCATTGATCAGGGTTTCATCCATATCAAATACATATAAGGGTCTGGACATGGTTTCGGCTCTCACTGGTTGAATTTCATTAAGATTAAATAGTAGCTCTAACTGACTGCCATTGGCCAATAACCGTTCAGAACAGCGGTTAAGCAAATCGACCGTAAACTCACATTTACCGACATTCACTTGGTAGCGAATCACATTTCCCAGCAGTTGTTAGCTGTTAATAATGCTAAGTTTTGGGACCGAGAAAGGGCTATCGTACTCACGATACTGCTCTTTGACATAGATAAGTTCTGGACTAGTCCAATAAGCACAAAGTGAATCCTAGCCAGTGGATGTGACAGTTTCAATGAACTTCTGTGGCAGTTATATTTCACTTTTTGCTCATTTGCTCCGAGCACGTATGCCAGAAGCAAGAGAGTGCCCTTCTGGCACGGAGCTTGTGAGCAGCCAACTGGAATACCGGCGCCTCGACGCGGTGATGGTTGGCAAAGACAGTGTTGGCTAGCGGTAATCGGGCTCGCTATACAAGGCTTTAATCGTCTCTCTTAACCAGCTAATTTTCGGATTCTGGTTGTTGCGTTTATGCCAAATCATAGTGAAGGGAATCTTCAGTTTCTCTTGCTGCTCTTCATTCAGCGGAATAGGTAATGCGACCAAGTTAGGGTGGAGTTGTCGGCAATAGCTTTGGCAATAGCGAGGGGCAGTGGTGATCATGTCATGGCCTGGTTTTTCAGCAACGTACAAGGCTTGTTCAAAACTTGCCATGGTTAGGTTTACATTGCGTGTGAGGCCTTGCTCGATCAAAATCTCATCCAGAGCCCAGCTTTCACTTTTCTCCCAAACTACATTGATATGCGGGTAGCTTAAAAAGGTCGCGAGATTCCACTCTTGATCCAACACAGGGTGGCCTTTACGCACATAGACCATAGGTAAGTCAGTAAAGAGCACCTCAAAGTTAATAAAGTACGGCAGCAAATCTAACGACTCTTTCGATCTTGGGTGGCTCTCTCGCCCAGTAAAACCGATATCCACTTCTCCACGAGTAATGGCATCTATCGAGTCATAGTCCCAGTTATTAAACTTCACTTTCGAGTCTGGGTAAGTTTTATGGATACGAGAGGTCAGCTCATCGATCATCATCAGAGAAAGCGGCGACTCTACGCCTAAATTAAAACGCACTCCCGTCGGCGCTTCATCACCACGACGGGAAACGATTTGGCTGCCAATTTGCAGCCAATCGGATAAGCTTTCTTCCATGCTGCTGGCGAGCGTGGTGGGCGTTAACCCTTGAGGAGTGTTGACGAACAAGGGATCATCAAACCAATCGCGCAATTTTGCCAAAGACTTACTCACCGTCGACGGCGTAACATTCAACTTCTTCGCTGTCTTGGTTACGCTGAGCTCCTGCAACAAAAGCTGCAGCGTAAGCAATAAATTAAGGTCAAGGCGTGCAAGTGATTTCTTCATTCAGTTCGCTACTTGGTTGATTTGAAACTAATAGTATTAGAGAGAGACCAATTGCGCCACCACAAGCCAATGCAATCAATAACATATTCACTGCCGACACTCCCATCCAAGCCATCAACCAGATGTACAATGCAGAGCAGCAGATCTGAGCGATCCCCAATACTGAGCTAGCCAAACCGGCTTTGTGCTCAAAAGGACTTAACGCCTGACTCATCGCCACACCAAACCCCATCGAAAATCCCATACTCGTCAAAGCAAATCCAAGCATGTAGAGTGTCGAGCTGTCGTCATGCAAGTGAGCCGCAAGGATGACGACAGCCGACAGTAATGTAATGATCTGAGAGCCGACTAACAGCGTGCCCTGTTTAAAATAAATGAGTGCAATCGGGGCTGAAAATGACGTCGACATACCCACCATTGCTAGCAAAGCCATAGCGGTAGAATATTCGCCGCGGGTAAAATTCAATGTCTCCATCACAATCATGGGTGAGGTGTTGACATAAGTCAGAATCGCGGTGACTCCTAGAGAGGTAAACAGTACACGCGAAAGAAAAAAGCGCTCCAACAGGGATTCAGAGACAGCGCGGGGCTCTGCAGCTTTGTCCGTAATGGCTTTTGACTCTGATTTTAACGTCTCCTTAAGGAGGAAAGTCGAGAGCAAGCACACCAACACGCCCATTCCAGCCATCGCTGTAAACAAGACCGGCCACGGAAACTTAAGCATGATCAAGTGGCCGATTACCGGTGCGAGAACAGGAATCATACAGGTAATTCCATTGAGCATAGAGAGCACTTTGGCACGTTTTTGATCATCTAACGTATCGCGCAAAATGGCGAACGCCACCACATAACAGCAACCAGCCCCGACACCTTGGAAAAACCGCATCAGTAAAAATGATTCGCTGCTTTGCACAGAGCCGCCCAACCATGATGCAACAGCGAAGATCACCGCCCCTGCGATAGCCACTGGTTTACGACCAAATCGGTCAGCCAAGCGACCAATAAACAGCATGGTCATCGCCATACCAGACAGATAAATCGAAAATGCCATATGAAGCTGAGATTCAGTCGCCGCCAGATCCGCAGCAATTTGCGGTAAACCAACCAGATACAAGTCAATCGCCGTCGGATACAGCAGAATCAGTGCAAAACTGCACAACAGAAAACGGGACATACTCACCTCACTTTTATAATCGTTTGCGAGGATAATATGGCAATCTCAGCCAATAGGCGCGTTGCCATTCTGACAACAGGTTTTTCCAATTACGACATCCGCTTAAATCTGGATTTCACTTCACTGAATTTCTTATTCCGCTCAGATACACTCGTTGGTTCGCTCAACAAAAAGAAAAAGATAAATGGAACAACGACTTTCAAAGGACTGGACAAACATTGAGTGGGTATTGACCGATGTTGACGATACCCTCACTTGGCAAGGGAAACTTCCACCAGAAACCTTGCTTGCTCTGAATTCACTTAAGCAGCGCGGTATCAAGGTAATTGCCGTCACGGGGGCTTGTGCGGGGTGGTGTGATCATATCGCTCAACTATGGCCTGTTGATGCCGTGCTCGGTGAGAACGGCGCTTTCACCTTAGAGAAAAGTGAGAAAGGTATCCGCTTATCCAGTGCGGTGCCACTCGATACCATGCGCGCTCAGCAAGCTCAACTAAAGCAGAAAATTGAACCGTTACTCGCCCAGTATCACGATGTGGGTTTAACTCTAGATCAAGCATACCGTTTGTGCGAAGTCGCCATAGACATTGGCCAAAACCGCGAGCCGCTTGCCCCTGAATTAGTCGAACAGATTGTCAGTCAAATTCATCAATTCGGTGCCCATGCCACCGCAAGTTCGATTCATATCAATGCTTGGTATGGTGATCACTCAAAACGCAATAGTGCCTTTGCTTACCTGCGCTCAAAAGGGTTAAGTGACCAGCAAATTTTAGACACTTGTTGTTATGTCGGGGATTCACTTAACGACCAACAAATGTTTGAAACCTTACCCTTCACTGTTGGTGTGCAGAACATCGAACACTACTGGCAGCGGTTACAACACAAACCCAGCACCGTGATGAGCCAGCCGGGAGGCTACGGCTTTGCCGAATTTAGTCAGCAGTTGCTCGCTCTGAAAAACCCGTAATACATTTGGATTCACATCACGCATAACAACCGAGATCTCAGTTTGAAGTTTGATTTCGTTTCGCCTTCTACCCTGACTTCTCCACGCACTATACTTAAAGGAGAAACAACGAGGCAGAGATTCCAAGGAGGCTAGCATGGACTTTACGGAAAAACTCAGATTACGGGGTAAAGCGGAAGAGGATATGTATTTTGCTCGGCTTGATCGCGAGTTGATCGATGCCATGCATAACAACCCTGATTGGCAAGAACGGCACCCGACCGAACAGCCGGAAGATGATGTAAAGTTTGTCGACACTTTGACCAAATAGCCTTTTGACAAACTAGCGTAAATATCGGCAAGGCAAAGAAAGCTCGGCAGGAGTTTTGCCCTCCTGCCCTGCTTATTCGTTTGCCTGTAATCAAGTAAACGACATGTACGTCACTTATCGAGTAGCGTCATACGTCTGTCTTCATCACTGAGGTAAAGATGCGCCTGAGCTTGGTCTATCAACACGATGGCTGAAAGTGGACTCACTAAATGGATCTCTCCTTTCTGATAAGGCACTGGTACATCCCACGGGTTGTTTTGATACATCCCTTTCTCATCAAACTGAATCAGAACATCCATGCTTACCTCCGAACCACATTAAGCACCTCTAAAGTTTAGTTCGAAATTGACACTTTTATTAGTTAAGCAAGACAAAACAGTCACCATTGAAACAAGTTTTGCTTCAGTGGTGACCAATTCCATCAAGATGTCGAGACAAATTCCTGTGTTAATTCAGGCTGTTGTCGCTTGTCTAATCGACCACTCCAGCGAGTCAGAATCAAGGCTAAAATAACGATCAATGCGCCCGCCCAAGGGGTGTGCATTAATCCGGCTTGAGACACAATCATACCGCCGCCCCAAGAGCCTAGAGCGATACCGACGTTAAACGCGGCAATATTGAGACCCGACGCCACATCAACCGCATCGGGCGTGTATTGCTCTGCCAGTTTAACCACATAGACCTGCAAGCCCGGAACGTTGCCGAACGCGAAAGCTCCCCAAACTAAGATTGTCGCCACCGCGGCAATAGGATGAAAAGCGGTCAGGTTGAACACAAACAGTACCAGCGCAAGACCAGTAAAAATCACCGTCAGAGCTTTGATTGGCCCTAGAGTATCGGCCATTTTTCCACCCCATATGTTGCCGATCGCGACAGACACGCCATAGACCAACATGATCAAGCCAATAGCGCTAGAGCTAAAGCCCGTTTGCTGCTCTAAGATAGGAGCAAGAAAAGTAAACGCAGTAAACGTTCCACCATAACCTAGCGCGGTAATGGCATACACCAATAATAAACGAGGCTGAGTCAGCACTTTGAGCTGTGAAGAAAGCTTGGCTGCCGGTGGCTGCTTAAGATTATTCGGCACCAGCAAAGCGCTACCAATCCAAGCAATCAAACCAAGAACAGCAACAATAAGGAACGTGGCTTGCCAACCAAATGTCTGGCCGATGTAAGTCCCTAGAGGCACACCCGTAACCAATGCGACCGTTAAGCCAGTAAACATAATCGCGATGGCGCTCGCCGCTTTATCTTTATCAACCAATCCAGTGGCAATCGTCGAACCAATGGAGAAAAACACCCCGTGAGCAAGGCCTGTCAGTATTCGGGCCAATACCAAGGTGTTGTATCCTGGCGCCTGCCACGCCAGCAAGTTCCCCAGCACAAATAGCGCCATAACCGCCAACAACACATGTTTGCGATTCCATTTTCCGGTCAAAGCCGTGAGCACTGGCGCGCCAACCGCGACGCCTAATGCATACAAGCTGACTAACAAGCCAGCAGAAGGGAGAGAAACTCCTAGATCACTCGCCATGGTAGGGATCAACCCTACAATAACAAATTCTGTCGTACCGATAGCAAAGGCGCTGAGCGTCAATGCAAAAAGGGCTAAAGGCATAGTAAATACTCGCTATCATTTCGTTAAACACTATCCGTTCAATGTTTTTCTGATCGGATGGTGAGCTGCAATGGCGGCATTATGCCTATTTCTTTTGTTGCTAAAATCCGCTATTTTTACAAATGATTTTTGCGAAAAATAATAGTAATTAAATGCTATATCATCAGTTAGTACAAAGGAATCACCATGCTGACTCGCTCAGATGATCTGGAAATATTATTGGCAGTGGTTGATAGTGGTGGCTTCTCTGCCGCAGCGGAAACACTCGATATTCAAGTCGCTCGCGTTTCACGAGCGGTAAGTAAAGTTGAAAAGCAGCTCGGTGTTTCTATCCTTAACCGCACCACTCGCCGTATTGAATTGACTGATGAAGGCCGTCAGTTTGTTGAAGCCATTCGTGTTGGACTCGGCCAAATACAGCAAGCAGAAGAGGAGATCATTTCGCGCGGAGAACGCCCTCAAGGGCGTTTAAGAGTCGATGCCGCTAGCCCTTTCGTATTTCACCAGTTAGTCCCTTTAATTGGTGACTTTCAAAAGCAATACCCAGATATCGAGCTCGAACTCTCTTCCAACGAAGGATTTGTTGATCTGTTGGAAAAGAAAACCGATCTGGCGATTCGTATTGGCCAGTTAAATGATTCCACATTGCATGCTAGGCCGCTGGGGCGAAGCCCACTCTATTTCGTTGCGGCGCCAAGCTACCTAGCTAAGCGAGGCCTACCCCAGCAGACCACTGACCTAACGCATCATGACACTATTGGCTTTATCGGCCCTAAGGTTCTCAATCAGTGGCCGCTAAAAGGATTTACCCACTTGCAACCTTCACTAACATCTAGTAACGGCGAAACCGTTCGCCAACTGGCACTTGCGGGTCATGGTATTGCTTGTTTGTCGGGTTTTATGGTCAAAAAAGATATCGAGGAGGGGCGCTTAATGTCATTGCTAGAAAATGACAAACTCACTCATAGTGGCAGGGAACAAGTCAACGCGGTGTATTACAAATCATCCAACGTCGCGCGAAGGATTTCCGCGTTTATTGATTTTATTCAGCCGAAACTCTCCCTGTAGCCCAAGTAACCACTGCTAGGCCAACATAGTAACAAGCCCTAACGGTTTATTTAGGACTTGAGAAGAGTCGATGTAAAGTGAAAAACTTAAAGCAGAACTGACGCTTCAAGTAAATAGTTCACCTGATGAGTTAAACCAGGAAAACCTTCACTTAAGATCTTGTAGCGAGAATCGATCGAATCGGTTAATCCAACTCGGCTGAATGTTTCTAATGTATCGACGGGTGTGCTGGTAATCGATTGTTTTAACGGACAAAGATCGACTTTGTTCGCTCGCTCTACCTTTGACAGTGCATCGACAATAGATTGTAAATCGAGTGCTGATTGCTTCATATTGCTCATGAGGTTCATTTTGATAATGACTATTATTTGGCGACGATAGTAATTGACTTGCACATCCCGTGACGTGATTTTAATCAATGAAGCACGTATTAATGCCATCATTCCGCGAGCTTAATTTCTCAGCAACAGAGTAGACATAGGGCTCGCGGTGGGCACCTACTTAAGAGGCTGATTCTGTTATACTGAGATAACTCACTGTTTTTCTTTTCGTAAACTGCATCATCAAGGATGGTTTTAATGCTCAAGCTGCCACGCTTAGTTTCCCACGTATGTATCATTGGCCTACTTTCTGGCTGTGGCTCGCTGCCCGAGCAAATCACCCATTCAACGTTACCCCCCGTTTCGCCAATGGAAACCCCATTATCGACGCTAAGTGACCGCTATTGGTCCGACAAATCAGAGCCTGCAAGCGCTGTTTTCTTGCAGGAGTCGGGCTGGGATGCCCTGGCGCAACGTTTGGCGTTGGTCGAGTCTGCGCAGCAGTCGATTGATATTCAATATTACATCTGGAACTCTGATCGCTCAGGAACTTACCTCGCCAGTCGCTTATGGGCTGCCGCGGATAGAGGGGTTCGCGTTCGAGTAATGTTGGATGACATCAACCTCAATCAGCGAGAGCCATTACTTATCGCGCTAAACTCACACCCTAACGTCGAAATTCGTGTTTTTAACCCAATCCCTACTCGTCGTGGCGTCGCCAAGTGGCTTAACGTACTGGGTGATTTCTCACGCCTCAATCGCCGCATGCATAATAAGTCCTTTACTGTCGACGGGGCCTTCTCAATCGTCGGTGGTCGCAACATTGGCGATGAGTACTTTGATCTGTCCGATGAAATCAACTTCCGCGATCGCGATGTATTGGCGATGGGGCGTGTTGTGAAAGAGGTTCAAACTGGATTCGATGTCTACTGGGACAGTCGCTGGTCGTACCCTGTCGACCTACTTGGCGACGATGAAGACATTGCTCTCACTGAGCTAGAGCAAGCGTTGCCACCACGCTACTTAGACTATCCGGCGTTACCGACACAAGCCGGGCAAGCGCAGCAGTTGTTGGATGACGTAATCAAGCGAATGGAGAATGTCAAAGCCCGTTATGTGTACGATCAGCCAGTTCCTGCCGATGAAAGTAACACCAGTGAACCAAAGACCACAGCGAAATACCTCAGCCAGTTAGCCAGCGAGTCAGGCACGCAAGTCTTGTTAGAATCGGCCTATTTGGTTTTTGACGATCGCCAATTGGATAACTGGCAAACTCTGAATGAAAACGGCGTCACCGTAAAGGCGCTCACCAACTCAATGGCCTCTAACGATCTGGTGACCAACCATTCCGCCTACGCGGGAAGACGCCAAGACATGTTAGAGCACGGAATTGAGCTGTTTGAACTGATGCCAGAAGCAAAAGTTTGTCTAGAGTCGACAAAGGATCAATCCAAGTGCGCACCGCAAACGGCTTACGGCTTACATTCAAAAGCAGCAGTGTTTGACCAAAACATCGCCGCAATCGGATCATTTAACTTCAATTTGCGTTCCACTTACCTAAACAGTGAGTCCTTACTCATTATAGACAGCCCGGTTGTTGCTCAAGCACTGTCAGATGACATCACTGAAGCAATGAGTGCGCAGAACAGTTGGCAGCTCGAGTTGGAAGATGGCGACGTGTATTGGCATTCCGGTGAACAAAGCTTTGATAAAGAGCCGAATACGAGCAAATGGCGACGCTTCCAGTCTTCATTTCTCCAGTTACTACCGATAGAGAAATACCTCTGAGTCGGTTTAGGTGGCAAACCATCTAGCCACAAAAAAAGGCAGGAAAATCCTGCCTTTTTTAGTTTATGTCGATTTAGATCAGCTTTTTACGGACATGGACAACCAGCGCTTCAGCCAGAACCACCACCGCAAAAATGCTCACTAGCACCATCGATACTTTCTGCCATTCGAACAGATTCTGCGCATCGTTGAGTACAACACCAATACCACCGGCACCCACCAAGCCGAGTACCGCTGACTCACGCACGTTGATGTCCCAGCGGAACAAAACAATCGAGAAGAACGCAGGCATCACTTGTGGCCAATAACCCTTAAGTAAGATGCTCATCCATGAAGCGCCTGTCGCCTTGAGCGCCTCAATCGTCCCCATGTTAACTTCTGCGATCGCTTCCGCGAGCAGTTTGCCAACAAAACCGACACTGCGAACCGCTATCGCCATGATGCCCGCTAACACACCTGGGCCAAACAATGCGATGAAAAGCAGAGCCCAAACCAACGAGTTGACAGAACGTGACGACACCAAGAAGAACTGAGCAATCCAATTCAGTGTTTTGCTTGGGGTAATGTTCGGCGCATTCAATAACGCCAAAGGAATAGCCAAAATTAGGGTAAACAGGGTACCCAAAGTCGCAATGTGTAAGGTCTCGATCAGCGCAGCATGGATCGTTTCAGGGTAGAAGGCATAATCCAGCGGTACCATTCGACCAAACATATCAGCAAACTGAGCTGGGGCATCGTAGAGGAATTCCGGAATGATCTCGACCGTCTGCCAAGACCAAACAATTGCCGATACAAAGCAAAGATAAGCGGCGAATCTAGCCAAACGTTCATTAAACGTAAAACGTTGCCATTCTCTATCAATAGAAGCCGTCGTCATTAGAAAATTCTCCTTACTACGTTAGACAAGAACTCACCAACTAAGATAAGCGCGATGATGGTGATTAAGATCGCTGCAACAAAGTCATAATCAAAACGTTGGAAGGCCGAGAACAAGGTGCCCCCCAAACCACCCGCGCCCACGATGCCGACCATAGTCGAGTTACGTAAGTTCGAGTCTAACTGGTAGCTAGCAAAACCGATGAAACGGGTAAATACTTGCGGCATCACTGCAAACAAAATCACGCTCACAAAGTTCGCTCCTGTGGCGCGAATGGCCTCGACTTGCTTGAAAGATATCTCTTCAATTGCTTCTGCAAACAGTTTGGCGATAAAGCCAATGGAGGCGAAAACCAGAGTGAGAATACCAGCTAAGGCACCAAAGCCCACCGCCTTCACGAACAAGATAGCAATGATCACTGGGTGGAACGAACGGCACAACGCGATAAAGCCACGCACTGGGGTCGATACAATCGATGGCATCATGTTTCTTGCCGCAAGCAGGCCAAGAAACAGTGAAATTACAATGCCGAAAAAGCTTGAAATAATCGCGATTTGCAAACTTTCCGCTAAGCCACTTAACAGTAGATTAGAGCGAGAAAAATCCGGCGGAAACATGCGTGAAAGTAATCGCTCACTTTCACCAAAACCGATAACAAGTCGATCAAAACTGAGGTTTAGAGTCGAGAAACTGTAGAACAGGTAACCGATCACAGCGGCTACACCTAAGCGACTCATCCAAGACGCTTTGAACGGATTCTCAACATTTATTGAAGATGAAGAAGTGCTTAGTCCAGCCATGATTCACCTCCGTAAATGATCTTCAGATCGTCTTCACTGATGCCTTCAGGGCTGCCATCGTAGTGCACTTTCCCGTTACACATACCGATGATGCGATTGGCAAAACGCTTGGCTAGGTTCACATCGTGGATATTAACCAGCACTGGGATCTGCTTGTCTTTAGCAAAGGTTTCCATCAGTTCCATGATTTCAACGGCGGTTTTCGGGTCAAGCGATGACGTTGGCTCATCTGCTAGCAGAATATAGGGGTCTTGCATTACCGCACGAGCGATACCGACACGTTGACGCTGACCACCAGACAAGCTGTCTGCTCGTTGGTTAGCAAAGTCTTGTAGGCCAACAAACTCAAGCAATTCAAATGCTTTTTGCAAATCTTCTTTTGAGTAGTTACGACGCCAAGCATTCCATGAAGACATGTAACCTAAGCGGCCACTTAGTACATTCTCGATAACGGTTAGGCGTTCAACCAAGTTGTACTCTTGGAATACCATGCCGATATGACGACGTTGTTTGCGCAGTGCCTGACCATGCAGTTTAGTCAGGTCTTCACCTTCAAAGAGAATCTCACCGCTGGTTGGATCGTTGAGTCGGTTAATACAACGTAACAAGGTACTTTTACCCGTACCTGATGGGCCAATGATGGCGATAATTCCGGGCTGATCAATGTCGATATCAATGCCTTTAAGGATTGGCTTGCCTGCCACGTATTCATGAAAAAGGTTATTGATCTTTATTCCGTCGTACTTAGTTCCGTCACAGTTTGCTACGGCCATACTACTATTCCTTGTTTTTGTTTTAATATGCGCAAATTTAGGGTGTACGATGCCCTGCGCCCTACACACAGGACACCGTACTTCTGGCGTTGTTAGAGGAGAATTATTGGTTTGTTGCTTGTTTCGCTAGCTCTGCTGCTTTTTTCTTCGCGCGTTTCGCCGCGTCTTTTTCAGCAAGCTTCTTCAGACCAGCTTTGGTGTAAGCCGTGCCTGTCGCGTGTGCGATGTCGCGGATTACCGACCAGTCTTCTTGGTAAGTAATTGGTGAGAATCGGTCTGCCCCTTTGAAGGCTTCGCTCATTTCTGGAGTGAAACGGTAGCTAAAGAAAGCTTCGTTGATTTTCTCTACCAGTTCAGGTTTTAGGTTGTACGCGTAACCAAATGCCGATGTTGGAAAACGAGGGCTACGGTAGATGATTTTCAGATCGGCTGCGTCAACACGACCTGCAGCCACCATGCGATCATAAACGTCTGATGCAACAGGCGCGGCATCGTAGTCACCGTTGTAAACGCCTAGGATAGATTGGTCATGCTTACCTGAGTAAAGCACTTTGTAATCTTCATCTGGTGTTAGGCCTTGAGCTGGGAACAGAGCTCGTGGTGCAAGGTTACCCGAGTTAGAAGATGCAGAAGTGTGAGCAACGCGCTTGCCTTTCAGATCAGCCATTTCGTTGATTCCACTGTCTTTACGAACGATGGTGATTAGGTTGTAGCCTTGGAAGCCCGCTTCATCGCCTTTCACGGCAATCGGTACGTAGCCTGCTAAGTTCACTGCGTAGCCTGTAGGGCCAGTCGAGAAACCAGCGACATGAAGACGACCTGAACGCATCGCTTCCACTTGAGCAGAGTTGGAGTGAACAGTGTAGTAGATAACCTTTTTGCCCGTGATTTTACTTAGGTGAGCTTGGAAATCCGCAAAGGCATCTTTATACAGCGCAGGGTCTTCTACTGGCGTGTATGTGAAAACTAAGGTGCTTGGGTCAATCCACTCATTGGCATCTTTTGGTGCATCCGCCACCAAATCTTGGTTTTCATCACAATATCTGTCGTCCAGAACCCCACGGTTAGCACACTCACTTGCCATAGCCATTGAAGGTAGCAGCAAAGAGCCAGCGATTAACAATCCTTTTACACTGTTTTTCATATTAGAACCTTACATTCACGTTATTGTTGATATTCACAGCTCTTATAGCAGGCAACGTGCCAAAAATTATATCCTTAAATTTCAATCACTTAAAACAACTCACTTGTCCAGCAAACTTGTTTGGGTCATTTGTGTCCAGCGTATTACAAGCCATTTGGGTCATTTGTGTCCCATGAAATTTGTGATCTAAAAAAGGGCCCGAAAGCCCTTGTTTAGTGACAGTAATACTGGTCTAAAAACTGCTAAACCGGAATTAGATGTCCATACAGTTTGCGTAGTAAGTGACCGTTGACGGCCAGTCACTGAACACACCTAAGACACCGACGTCTTTCGCTAGAACGTCAAGCACCTTCATCATGTCACCATCTTGATTGATCTGCTCTGTGACCGTTTGGTAGTACCAGCCGCCACCTTGCGCAAGAGGGCCTGAACGCTCAAGAGTCCACGCTATGATGTCGAGATCGGCCTGCTTAGCTAACTTAGCGTACTCCGACTGTACGATGCCGTTCTTTTCATCAAGCTGGATTAGAGCAAACAATGGCGGAGCAATAATTTGAACTCCGTCTTTTGATAGCGCTTTCATATTCTCTAGAGTCGCTGTGAAGCCTTCAAGATTGTACACGCGATCATCTAAGTACACCGCTTGCTTGCCAAACTCTGGCTCATTTTGAATCCAGTATTTTACGTCATCGAGGTTGAACGACTGAACGTACGCATCTTTCGCAGAAAAACCAGCAGCTTTGAGTTCATCTACCAATTTCTGTGCGTAGTCTTGCTGACTAAAGCCCTGATAAGGCATCTCAACCTTAGCAGACTTAAGCTCAGGAGTGACTTTCACGCCATGCTTTTTGAATAATGCCGCACTTTCTGCGTGAGTCATCAACGTTCCGGTTTGCGAGTACAAATCAGTGCGCCAGCCCGGAGTACCGTTCATGTACTCTTCAACCGTTGTGGCTTTCGGGTTCGCCCCATCCATCTTGCCTTTCAGCGTTTTGAACTCTGCCAACGTGAAATCTGATGTACGACACTCAACCTGAGCATCTTCACCGGTTTCAAGGTTAGCTGGCTTAAAAGGCACCGAACATTTCTTAGCAAGCTCTGGGTGCGCCAACACATCCGTTGTGGTGTGCAAATCACTTTGTGAATGACGGCAAACCAACTGTTTGTCTTTAGTGAACGTCACGTCACATTCCAGTACCCCAGCCCCCATCGCAATCGCTGCCAAGTAAGACTCCTTGGTATGTTCAGGGAACTGCATCGCTGCACCGCGGTGGCCGATAGAAAAGTCGCTACGATAAAATGGACCGGCACCACAGCTTTCTAACTTAGTTTTTAACGGTCCCTCTTCCATGTCACTGACCAGATACAATGGACGCGGCCCGATTTGAGCAGGTTCATTGCCCGCCATTGCAACTGAGCTAACGCCCAACAATAGCGCGATACCACTGGTTAAGATTTGCTTCATCTGTTGTTTCTCCTTGCAGCAAAATAGTTTTGTTTGTTGTAGGGCTTAGTTGATAGAAGTCGTTACTCGTCGTTGACGAAACATTCCCTGACTTATCACTAAACGCACTGTCTAAATAGCACGCAACGTGCCAAAAACTTTTCACTTATAATTCAAACAGATAAATATAATACTTTTATTAAACTTCTATGATGGGTCAATTATGTCTTGTCGCTTGTGGCTTAAAACTCTCTTTATCAAGTTGATGCTTTTTCATCTTACGATAGAGAGTCTTACGCGGCAGGTTCAGACGTAACGAGACTTCATTGATATTGCCTGCCATTTCGATCAAGGCTTCCGTGAGTACATTTCGTTCGTACTGCTCCATCTGCTGTTCAAAAGCAAAGGCTTCACTGCCCAGAGTAGACGGCGCTTGCAAATCAAACCCCTCTCCCACAATCCCAAGTACAAATCTATCGGCAACATTGCGCAGCTCGCGCACGTTACCCGGCCAATCATGGCGACACAGTTGTTGAATCTGCTCGGCATAAAGCGTCGATGGGCGTGTTTTGTACTTTTGACTGGCTTGAACCACAAAGTGGCGAAATAGCGCTTGAATGTCTTCTTTACGTTGACGCAGTGGCGGCAGATTTAAGCTGGCAATGTTAAGACGGTAGAATAGGTCAGCCCGAAACTCTCCCTGCTGGCTCAGCTCAGCCAAATCGGCTTTGCTCGCAGCCACCACGACAATATCGACAGGTATCAATGTATTACCGCCAACTCGTTCAATCACTCGCTCTTGGATCACTCGCAGCAGCTTGATTTGCACCGCGATGGGCATACTTTCGATTTCATCAAGAAACAGGGTTCCACCGTGAGCTTGTTCTATCTTCCCGATACGCTTTTTATTGGCACTGGTAAATGAGCCCGCCTCATGACCAAACAACTCACTTTCGATAATACTTTCGGTCATGCCGCCACAGTTGATGGCAACAAACGGCTTATCACACCGCGCTGAATAGCGATGTAGCGCGCGAGCGATCACCTCTTTGCCTGTACCCGTCTCGCCATTAATGATGGTGTCCACTCCCGTTCGAGCCAATGCCAACACTTGCGAGCGAACCATTTCCATAGGATTAGACACACCGATGACGACCTCTTCAATTGGCAGTGGTGGCGCATCGACTGCGGCTTGAGGTTTGTTGCGGATCTGCGCCGTGGCAAGATCCAACTTTTCTATCAGTTCATCGCTTTGCAGAGGTTTTTCAATAAAATCAAATGCCCCCTGCTTCATCGCTTCAATAGCCATTGGAATGTCTCCATGACCACTCATCAAGATCACTTCACAACATGGTGCACGACTCTGAATGGCATCAAGCATGGCAAGACCATCAATGTTCGGCATACGCACATCGCACAGCACCACTTGCTTGCTGTCTGGCGATAAGGATTTTAGCCCTTGCTTTGGATCGTTAAAGCCGGTGACGCTAAACCCTTCAAGCTCGAGCATTTCGCTTACTGCTTCCACCACATCTTGTTCATCGTCAATCAGGGTGATTTGCTTTTCCATGGTCATGATTGTGTGCCTTCTAAATGTACTACGAACTCACTGCCGACCTCTGGCTGTGAGTGAACCCGAATTGAACCGCCAAAGTCTTTTATGATGTTAAATGCGATAGAAAGGCCTAACCCTAGGCCTTTACCCACTTCTTTTTGGGTATAAAACGGGTCAAAAATATGGGGAATGTCGTCGGCCAAGATGCCTTTACCATTGTCTTTAACCGCAATGGTGACCGAATTTTCAAGTCGAACCACTGAAACCACGATGAGCGGCTCTTGTGTCGACTCAACGGCATCAATGGCGTTGCTGATTAAATTAACCAACACTTGCTCAAGGCGAATAGGGTTGGCGCGAACACTTTCATCTGGTGCCAAATTACAATCCAACACAATAGGAACTTGTTTGTTCGCAAACAACTCAATCGCATCATTGACCACAGGCATTACGGCAACTGAAGAAATTTTGCCATCGCTCTTACGTGAAAAAGCCTTCAGGTGACGAGTCAACGCGGCTACTTTGGCCAACAGGGTTTCTATTTTTTGCAGGTTTTGCGTGGCTTTATCGACGCGATCTTGCTCTAGCCATTTTTGCGCGCTTCGAGCATGACTACTTATCGCCGTCAAAGGTTGGTTTATTTCATGAGTAATGCCGACGCTGAGTTGTCCTAAGGCTGCCAACTTGCCAGCTTGAACCAATTCGTCTTGAGTAACGCGCAGTTTTTCCTCTGCTAATCGGCGCTCTTCGACTTCAGCTTCCAGCTTTTGATTGGTCCTTTTCACCACCTTAGCAGTGGCTTGGAAAACCTGTAAAGACTTCGCCATTTGAGTCACTTCATCCTGGCCCTTGAGCTCAATTTTAGTATCAAGATGGCCGGTTGAAATGGCGAACATATCATCACGCAGATGCAGCAATCGCTCTAGGATGTTTTTACGCACATAAAACCAAGCGATACCTGCGGCAGCAAAAAGGCTAAACACCGACAAGACAAGCGAAAACGTGCGATTCGACGCCAGCGACTTCTGCACTTGAGCAATAGAAGAATCAATTTCTAGATTAACGTTAGATGTGTTGCGCTCAATTTGAACTGACAGCTGATGCAAATACTTACGGCTGTTTTCCAATAAGAATTCTTGCTGATAATAGTGCTCCAGCGCTTGGTTTTTCAGTTGTACCAATCGACTTGAGCGAGAAGCTAAGGTGTAGATCACCGATAGTTTTTCGTCCAAAGTGGGCAGCGACTCTGCCAAGCCACTCGCTAACCATAAACTAAACCACTCCTGACCAAGCTGCTCGAGTCGATAGGTTGTGTAATCCAACTCATTGAAACTGCCATCGTTATACAGCTTTTCGACCAAACCAAGCTGATAAAACAACAGGGCTTTAAGTTGGCTATATTGGAGACGCGATTTCTGCTCTGTAGGTAGGCCATCAAGTTCTTCGCTGACTTGCTGAAGTAACGGGTAAAAACCTTCCAGCAAATTGCGCAGCTCTTTATTTAACTGACGTGACTCTTCGCCACTTTGATACAGCAGGCTCAAGCTATTACTTACCTGCATGATCAAATCTTTAAAATAGGCGTGATATTCAGGGAAGTGCGCCAGCACTACATTCATCTCATTAATGCTGTTTTCTATACGAACCATGGCATTACGCCGTTCCAAATTTGAATCGGCCGCCACTAGCTGAGAGGAGTCCGTGATCACCAAGCGCACCATGTCATTCAATCTTGCGGCTTGTTCAAGGGCTGGGATTTCTTGCTCTTTTAGCTCCACTAATGCGTGCTCTAACTTATCGTAGGTAGTGGAGCTAAAGAGTGCTAGCAGTAACGTGGTCATCGATAGCAGCGCCAGTGCTAAGCCGAGCCGCACTTCTATACCACGCCATTTAAATTTCCCGCGCTGTGCACTCCTTCCATCTGGCTCACGGTCGCGAGTGATGGATTTTCGACCAAGCATATGATTCACAAAGACATTCCTAACCATTAAACGGTGATGCTGATTCTATAGCATCTATACCATTAACATCCGATATAAAACATCACTACATTTTATTAATAAAGTCATGAGTATCAGAATTGTGGAATCGGTAGTCGGAAATTCTATAAACCTAGAGGTTGGTGCGGATTTCCTCCATGTTCTAACGATTTAGCCATGCTTCGATGGCTTCAATCACTTGCTGGCACTTTGCATCATCAAGCGCATCAGAGTGCGGATTAGCGAATGCCTCGATGTCGTTGTCGTAATAGGCACCATGAGCATTGGCAAACTCTGACGATACGCTCGCGCGATATAAAATATCAGCGCCAAGGCTCAGATCATTACCCGCGACGCCGTAAGCTTCTTTCACCATCTTGCTGCCGAGAAACGATTTCGGGTTAACCGACACCATCACAGGGCCCAAGTTTTTCAATTGTAACCCTAGCATCCGCGACCACATGGTTAACGCCAGTTTGCTTTGCGCATAAGCTTCACCGTCAGAAAGAACAGGTTGTGAGACAAGTGCATCAAGGTCAACCCGAGCTTGAGCCGCCGAAGACAGGTTTACCACTCGGCCGTCTTTGCTTAACAGAGGCAACAACTCTTTTGTCAGTAGATAGGGGGCAATGGTGTTCACCATAAAGCGGGCGTCTAAACCATCAACGGTTGTAGCTTTAGGAATCGAGAAAACCCCGGCATTGTTGATAATGACATCCAACTTACCAAATCGTTGGCTAACTTCTCCTATCATCTCCCTCACCGCTTGAAGAGATGAAAGATCAGCAACAATTGACGCCACTTTGCCACTCGCCATCTCCAATAGAGTCTGCTCAACATTAGCCACCTTAGCTGGGTTGCGACCATGGATGATGACATGATGATCTTGGGCCACCAACATTTTGGCGGTCTCTAAACCGATCCCATCCGTAGCCCCAGTGACTAAGATAATTTTTTGCATGATTGACCTTCCTCTCTACGTCGATATGTAATCATCATAGTGGTATCTCGCAATAGAGACTATTGGCCAAGGATAGGAAACTCTTTATTGATCTATTTGATAATCATTTGAACTTGATGTTCGGCCAGAGTCTTTATCAGCACGAGGAAGCCTGGCAAACAACAATGACGAGAGTATCAAGACAATTGCCATCCCCGTCCAACTGACGGCTATGCCGTGATGTTGGGCGACATATCCAAGCAGCAACGATGCCATCATGCCACCCGCCGTTACGGTCAAAGAGCTGAGCGATAGCATGGTAGAGCGATAACGGCTAGGTGTATTGTCCTGGATCAATACGGTTTGAGAGTTTTCGCCAAGGGTAAACAAAAAGAAAAACACTAAATAACTGATGGTAAATCCAACGACATTGCTGCTCATCGCCATTACCAGTAAAGCAAATGCGGAGCATAACCGACTGACCAGCAAAACATTACGGTGTGAACCGGCAAACCAAGCTAAAAAGGTAACAGAAAACCAAGATGACAGTGCAGCCATTGCAAAGTAGAGAGCGGCGATAACACCAAACCATCCCGTACCTTGGTCATCATCTGCCAACAATTGGGACAGATAAGGTTGCCACAGATTTTCGACACCACTTAGCACCATTCCGAACACCAATATGGTTTGCATCACTCGCCTAAGTACTTGATGACTCATTACATCTCGCAGGGTGTGGCGGATAGTCATGAAGAGGCAGTGAGTGGCTCGTTTGCCGCTACGATCTCGCCTTTGTTGCGCTTCTGGTATAAGCCAAAGTGTTACTCCTACCATACAAACACTAGCGATGAGTATCAGCCATAAATTAGCATCAAACCTAGACGCCAACCAAGGCATTGAATCACTTGCAATATTCGGCAAATAGCCGCCAATTAGCGAGCCTATTGCCAAGCCTAAGGTTACCCACACATTGACCTTGGCTAAGGCCGAATGATAGCTAGTTGCGCCACAAGTCAATGCATAGGCATCATAAAACCAAGCATCTAACGTTCCTGAATAAATTGCCCGTGCTGCCCCGAGCAAAGCTGCGCTAAATACAATGGAGATGCAACTCGCTGAAAACAACAAAGCGGTCACCCCGAATGCCGTAACAAGCAAAGAGAAAAGGTAAGTTTTTCTGCGGCCTACTTGATCGGCGACACCGCCAAGAGGCAGTTCCAATAGCGTAGTACTGCCGATCCAAACCGCCATCACTAAACCAATTTGGCCGAGATCCAATCCGCGATCCTGGAACAGCAGCACCAGCACCGGAACCATTAAACCTGTTGTCGCCCAATGAAGCGCTTGATGAATAGAGAAACGTGCAATGAGAGCAGATTGAGTCATGGTTTTTCTCAGTAACAAAACGTGAGATTAGAATCCCATAACGAGCCTTTTATGCAATCGAAGTAGAAAAAGATCATTATTATGATACTCAGTGTATCAAGCCAAGATTATTTGGAGTCAACAATGGATCAGCAACTGGCCCAAGAAGTGTGTAGGGTTATCAAACAGGAGTTAAAAAGCCGCGCAATATCGTATCAAGATCTGGCCAATGAGTTAGCCGTTTCTCAAGTCAGCGTGAAAAGACTGCTCAATAATGCTCAGCCTATATCGATGCAGCGATTAATCCACATTAGTCGCCTGCTCGATTTTCCGCTCTCTAAGTTACTTGATAGAGCCGAAAAAAATCTTCATGCCATTCCTCTGTTCACCGCTGAGCAAGATGATGCCTTTTACCGCTGCCCGGCCTTGTTTACCTTTTGGAGTGAGTTAGCTGAGAACAGAACGGTGGAACAAATCGCCCAACGATACCAGCTCAACCAAGCCTCGCTGCACCTTTACTTGAGAAGGCTGGAAGCGGTAGGTTTGGTTTCCCTTGGCGTACACAATCAATGCAAGTTGTTGGTACCGGGCCATACCGCTTTTGAGCAAGGAGCGAGATACCCTGAGCACTTTACCTTGCGAGTTTTGAATGGCTTACAACAGCGTGTGATTAACATTCCGGTAGAAGATGAACAGGCTTTTCTCGTCAGTCTAAAAGCAGAGCTGACCCATCAGGAGTTTGTCGAGATAAAAGAGAAACTCGAAGATTGGATGTTCAACCTACTGCGAGAAAGCCAAGATCTTTCATCGAGAGAGGGGCTAAAAGTATCACCTTATACTTTCGGTTTTATGGGCGCGCAAGGTGCATTTCATGACGATCTGCCGCCTATTTTGCCTCTGACTGACGACGCCTCTCTCACCTAAATGGGAGGCGCCAACAACCGACACCAATAAACTTGGAGTTACGTCAGGCGAAATAAACTTTTCACATCGTGCCAATAGTCGAGCATGGGCGTGTGAGGAGACAAATTAGATTGATGCTGTGCGATCCATTGGTAAAGAAGTCGTCGCGCGTACAAAGCACCGAGAATATTGGCTAAGCTGATTGCCAGCCAGATGTACTCACTCTCAAACTGGGCACCGAGAAAAGCGAGAGGAATCGTCAACCCAAGAGATTTCACCAAAGTCAGTTTGAGCGACACCTTAGCTTGCTGAACACCATTAAGGAATGCACTGGTGATGAGCACCAAGCCATAAGCCGGAAAAGAGACGCCAACCCAAATTAAGTACCAGCGGCCATGAGCAATGGTGTCACTGTCGGTGGTAAACAGAGCCATGATCGAATCGATAGATAAAACCAGCATCGCGAACACGAATATCGCCCAGTAGACGGTCATTCTGCCGGAGTAAGCGATCACTTGATCCAACCTTTGCTTTTCTTGAGCGCCATAATTTTGTGCAACAAATGGCGTCAGAATCACACTAAGGGCAAGTATTCCGGTTAACAATAAAGATTCGATTCGAGTCGCAATGCCGTAAGCGGCAATCGCACTGTCACCATATTGTGCAACCAAACTGGTTATCACCGCGATAGCAACAGGATTCAAGATCTGAGCCGCAATTGCAGGCGTTGAGATGGTTAGGATCTCTTTTGCTTGGGCACCGATATTGAACATGGAACGCAGTGAGAGCAAAGTGTGTTTGTGCAGTAACGCGAGCATCAGCACTAAGATCACCAACCAAGAAATCAAGGTTGCCAGCGCCGCCCCCATCAAACCAAGTTCAGGGAAAGGTCCTTTACCAAAGATAAGCAAATAGTCGAACAACACATTGGTCACGCCACCTAATGCCATCACCAATGTGGTCTGAACCATAATGCCTTTTGCCATCAAGGCTGAATTAGCGATAAGCCCACCCACTAGCAAAAACATACCTAGATAGAGCGGCCCCATATATTGGCCAATCAGTTCACTGGTAGTTGCATTCGCCCCCAACAAAGCAAACGTGCTAGGCATTAGCGCATAACCCACAAGACCAAGCAGACAAGTGACACTACTAAACAAGAGGACAGAGAAGGTCGTCAGCGACTGCGCTTTACGCTGATTATCTTCACCGAGCGCTTTTCCCACCGTTGCAGAGACGCCCGAAGCAATGCCCATAAACAGGCTGACAACAAGAATATAAACCGGATAGGCAAAACTCATCGCCGCCAGAGGTTGAGTTCCTAGCTGGCCGACAAAGTAACTGTCGACCAGTTGGAAAAGAAACGTCATTAACATGCCAAAGGCTGCAGGCGCAGCCATCGAAAGCAATGCCGACTTGACGGGTTTGGTGAGCAGAGGTTGAGACATGACCAGTACCAAGCCGATTAACTATAGGGTTTCAACGATATCGAGTAACTGCTGGTTAAACGTTTCATCCGTCACGGCCCCTTTTTCTAAGTCAAAGTTGTCGTAGAAGCTGGCTAACGACAACGCACCTTTCACGTCAGCTGCAAAGTAGGGTGCGGAGCCTTGAGCCGCGCCTAGTACACTGCTCGCACCACCAGGGCCAGGAGACGTCGCTAGCATAATGACCGATTTATTCTGGAACACTTTCATGTCAATACGCGAAGTCCAGTCGAATAGGTTTTTGTATGCCGCCGTGTAAGAGCCGTTGTGCTCAGCAAAAGAAATGACCACCACATCTGCCTCACCAATCGCTTTAAAGAACTGCTGTGCTTGTTGCGGTGAGCCTAGCTCTTTTTCTCTGTCCTCACTAAAGATGGGCATTTCAAAGTCATTGATATCAATCAGTGACACCTCTCCACCTTTGATCTGTTTTGCTGCGTATAACGCCAGTTGTTGGTTGATTGAGTTCTTGCTGTTGCTTGCGCCAAATGCCAGTACTTTCATGTTCAAATCCTCGTTTATCTTTGCGTTAAGTTCACTATAGTTTGATTCCTATAGTTGATTAATAGGGTAAATGTGTAATGATTATTTCCATATGACTCTTAATAGACGCAGAACATGAAGACAAAGCTTTTAGATGGCATGGTGACTTTTGTCCATGTGGTGGACAGTGGAAGCTTTACCCATGCCGCTCAGATCACGGGTCATTCGACCTCCTATATCAGTAAAGAGATGTCTAAGCTAGAAGAGCGCCTCGGTGTTCGACTACTGCACCGTACAACGCGAACTCTAAGCCTGACTCCCGAAGGTGAGCTGTATTACGAAAGCTGCAAACAACTGGTGGAAAGCGCTCAAGAAATTGAAAATGCACTGGGTGGTAAACAAAGTGAGCCTCAAGGCCACCTGCGAATCAGTTGCCCGGTCAGCTTTGGTGTGGTGGAACTCAGCCCTATGCTGGCTAAGTTTATGAGCCTATACCCCAAGGTGACCTTTGAAGTGGATTTAAGTGATCGTAGAGTGGACCTAGTGGCAGAAGGTATCGACATTGCCGTTCGCGCAGTGCATAAAGCAGCCGATTCCAGCTTGATCAGCCGACGAATTAAAACCGCCCAAGCGGTGACGGTTGCTGCGCCAAGCTATCTACGCAAATACGGCACACCAAAGCACCCTTCCGAGCTAAACCAACATAAAGCCATTACCTATAGCTACCAAAAGAACCCCAATTTATGGGAATACAACAGCAATGATGGCGAAATGATCAAAGTTGAGGTGGACAGTGTCTTTGCCGCCAATAGCCCAGAAATGGAAATGAGCATGTGTTTAGAAGGGATTGGTATTACTCGCCTACCAGAAGAACACACCAGAGAGGCAATTGCGACTGGCAGGTTAGTCGAATTGTTTAGC
The DNA here is from genome assembly GCF_000189275.1 of Vibrio sinaloensis DSM 21326. Lineage (GTDB taxonomy): Bacteria > Pseudomonadota > Gammaproteobacteria > Enterobacterales > Vibrionaceae > Vibrio > Vibrio sinaloensis. Next base: position 38,397 of record NZ_AEVT01000018.1, read on the forward strand.
GACTTCCCTAAGCACAAAATCGATCTGTGCCTTGTTTATCCAAGCCGCAAACATATGTCTGCCAAGGTCAGAGCCTTTATTGACTTTATGGCAGAGAACCTTGCAGCCAACTAAAGCCAGTCACAGCCCAAACCACGATTCAGAATCCATAGCCATAAAAAATCCCCAAGTGCATTTTGGGGATTTGCGTCATTAGTAGGCCCTAACAGGCTCAAGCTAACTCGCCTGCTCCTTGAACTGAACGGGCACTGTTTTCAACTAAGAACACCGTGGCCGCTTGCTTTAATGTCTCCCACTCAGCATCTTCAACAAAGATACCTTCTTGCCATGATGTTTGTTGAGCACGGCTTAACTCCGCACTATCAACATGGATAGAATAACCTTTCGCACTTTGTTTAACGTCAAAATCGCTGACTGACAGCTCAATTGTCATCGAGTGAACATCATCGCTGCCATCGACATCGTTATCGGAAAAGAACACTTCAGGCGCCACGCAACCCCGGTTGAGCACATACAAAGCACGTTGAGGGCTACTGCCATTGACCCATTGCGCGCGGCAAGCAATGCCTTTTGCGGCCAAGCGAACCAACTCACTGTAGGCTAGCCAGCGGTTGTGGCACTGTTTCAGCGTGATTGAGATGGTTTTGTTGTCCACCATTTTCTCTAAGGCAAAATCGAGTACCGCAGGCAATTGACATGCGATGCTGCTGTTATGAAAATCAACCTCAAAACTTGATTCACTTTGATTGGAGATCGATACCGCACAGTCTGAATCTAAGCTTAGAAATTGGCTGGCATTGTTAAAATGCCTTACGCCATTGAGCCCGACCATTTGCAAATCCGCCACCATATTGGCGATGACATCCGCTTCACCACAATGACGACGCATACCTAAAAACGCCTTGTTCACTGCGGCAACCAATTCGTTGTGCGAAACGATCATGATGCGAATCCTCCATTGATCTTTTGTGGCTCAGCACGAGAAATTTCTTGATGACTTGGCAGGGTTGGAAAGATCCATGTGTCACCGTGTTGTGGATCGCGGACTTCATCTAACAATGGCGCACCTTGGAAGAAGGTCACTCGAACCCAGCGATCAGAACGCGGATCAAATTTGGTTGCACCAAAGATTGCCAACTTGCAGCGTAACAGGTGCATTGGTAGCGCATCTTGACGTAATACGTTCATTTGAATGTCACCCATGGCTCGATTACCTAGGGTCCAAACCCGTCGAGTAATCGCTCGATATTGAGGGCACTGGAGCAAAAATTCTGCCACGCTCGTTTCAGGCGAATAACCATCCAACGCATGAAACAACTGATTGGCCTGACGACCAATATCCAGCGGCAGCTCACGCTCTTCCCCCGCTTCTTCACCGCGAATACCGAGTCTTGGCTCTTCTTTATCTTGCGAGCGATACCAGAACCAATAATTGTTTTCGGCCAGCGAGTAATCTGCCTCGACGGCCCACTGATATTTATCGCTGAGTAACTGGCGCAGCTGTTGGACAGTTTTACCACTTGGAATCGATAGTGCTTCACTAGTGTTCATTTGGTTTTCAAACTGATCTACCGCACCCGGATAGAGTTCAAGCAAGCAAGAGGTAAGGATTTCTTGGGCTTCCAAGCTCATGCACTCCGCTTGGCTAACCACATCTCGCCATTGTGAATTCGCCGCGATAACTTGCGATAGTTGCTCACTAAGCTGGGCAATATCGGTGATCGCCAACTGATTTAAGCTGTCTTGCTGTTCGTTAATAGTAATAACTTGTTCTAAATGGCACTTGGCCTTAAGCAATAATTCTCGCAATGGATCATGCATCTGGTTGTCACACGGCATCGCCAATACTTGAGCAATCGCGCGCTCTCTTGACGTCATCCACTGATCCACAATGCACGGGTGATTAATTAGATAAGGCGCCATGCCCAAGCCCGTCGCATTACCTACTCCCAAGTAACGCTGCAAGCCTTTGTGTAGCAAGATAGCTTGGTCGCCACCTTTTTGCTCAGCAAGATAATGTACCCAATCTAGGCTAAACTCGCGCAGCATGTACACGGCGCACATTTGTGCGCTAAAGGACTGATTAAAGTCAGGATTCGTTTCAAGCAGCTTAAAATCTGCAATGCCAAATTTACCATTGCCATACACCGCCGTGGTACGCAGTATGTAGCCGACTTCAGCCAACTCATTTGGTTGTGGTTGCTGACCCAGAGCCAAGGCGCTGACAATGTGTTCGAACACTCGCACGCTCTTGTTTGCTCGCGCTAAAACAAGCACCTTGTTAGGGTTTCGTCCCGCTTCTTGCAAAGGCACATTGGCGCGTAGCTGCTCTAACAGTTCAACATCGACATCGCCATGAACCAAAGCGAATGTGACATCCCACTTTTCCGCAATAACACGATCATTGCGCTCCTCGTCGGCGATCTCATCACAAAAAACCACCAGGTGGTAAACTTGTGTTGGAGTCGTCAGTTGATAAATGACATGGCCATAACCCTGCGGGCACAACTGCCAATCATGCTTAGCAACGCGCCAGTTTTGCATCGCCATTTTGCGGATTAAACTACGCACAAAGCTGATTCGATTTTGGTGCATAGCGCCTAGCCTTTCCGGAGCCATAACAAGGGCTGCATTTCGCAGCTGGGTTTCAGTGTAAGTAGAACGATGTGCATCCATTTTGCTCACCACCTATTTTTTATTGTAAGAATAATAGGAGCTTGCGCAGGCGCTGGGGAACAACCCGCGCAAACTCATCGTTATTGGATTTGTTAGAGCCCTTGCTCCTTAGCCATCTTCATTGCGATCTGCGGTGCATTCCACAGCGAAGGCAGCAGTATCAGAGAGACGGGCACTGCGGTAATAACAATGAAAGATTGCAGCGCTGAAATACCTCCGGAGCCCAGCGAGATGAGTATCAATGCGGTTACCCCCATCGCAACGCCCCAGAAGGTGCGAACGATAGCGTTTGGCTCCGTTTCGCCACTGATCACGACACTGATGGTGTAAGTCATCGAGTCACCTGTCGTGACAATGAAAATCGTGGTCAAGATGAGGAACAAAATCGAGACAAGCATTGGTAGAGGCAGTTGCTGTGTAACGGCAAGCAGCGCACCCGGCAAGTTGAAGCCTTCAAACGCTTTACTCACACTACCCGGTTCTGCAATTTCAAACGCTAAGCCTGAACCGCCAACAATGGTGAACCAGAAACAGGTCGTCAGTGGCGCAATGATGCTAATTGTCGAAATGATCTGGCGGATACTGCGTCCACGGGAGATGCGGGCAATGAAGATCGCCATCATTGGACCATAACCGAGGAACCAGCCCCAGAAGAACACCGTCCACCAGCTCAACCAGCCTTCATCTCCGCGATAAGTCGCCATTGGAATAAAGTTATCCAGCATGCTACCGACACCCTGAATATAACCATTAAAGATAAAGTCAGTTGGCCCAAACAGTAGGATGTAGATCATCAGGCCAATCGCCAGAATCACGTTGTAGCGACTGAGCATTTGCATGCCTCGATTAAGCCCACTCAAGGCAGACAGGGTATACAGAGCAATCGCAAACAGAATGATAATAAGTTGCGTGGTAAAGCCATCAGGGATATCAAATAGCGCATTTAACGCGTAGCTAACCTGTAAGCCTAGAAAGCCAATTGGCCCAATGGTGCCCGCAGCCACCGCGATAATACAGCACGCATCAATCAGCGCGCCGGTATGGCCTTTAAGAGCACGTTCTCCAATCACTGGATACAGCAAAATGCGCGGTTTAAGCGGTAGGCCTTTGTCGTAATGCAGGTGCATGACAACGATTGACGTCAAGCTGCCAACAATTGCCCACGCGAGGAAACCCCAGTGCATGAAAGATTGCGATAGTGCATTGACCGCGCCTTGCTGCGGATTTTCCTGCGCGCCATATAATGGCGGAGGACTCACGTAATGCGCAATTGGCTCCGCCGCTGCCCAGAAAACACCACCGCCAGCAAGCAGGGTACAGAAGATGATCGCCATCCAGCGAAAGCCATCCATCTCCGGTTTGGCCGAACCACCAAGAATCACCTTGCCTGTTCGCCCTGCAGCGAGGCCAAGACCAATAAGAAAGGTGAGAAGAAGCAGTATTTGCCAATAGGGTCCAAAGACCTTCACTGACCAGCCAAATCCGGCGTTGACTAAGCTTGATAGCAGCTCACCATCATAGAGTGCGAGTGCAACGAAAAGTGCGATAAAGCCGCCACTGTACCAGAAGGCTGGGTTACTCAAACCCAGCTTATCTGGAGAGTTTTCGGTGGCAGGCGAAGTGTTGTGTTTTGCTTGTAGCTTACCTGATGATACCTTCATAGGGTTCGCTTTCATGCTATTGGTTAAATCAGACATATCTCTGACTCCAGACTGTTTTGCGGCAGCCGACGACTGGCAGCAAAAGTTAAATTAACACCTGCCTTATTATTGTTGTGTTGGCAGGCTGTTCCTTGTTTGGGTTACTGCTCTGAAATAGGCTCCAATCCTTGTTTGAGGAAATTAAACCAGTTATCACCCAGTATTTGTCCCGCCTCAGATTCGCTGAATCCATGACGCATTAATCCGTTGTAAATGTTCTCCATCCCTTTGCTGCCACTAAACCAAGGTAGCGCATCTGGCCAACCTGAATTGCTGGCTGAGCCTTCGCCATAGTCCATCGCTTTCGACCAACGACCATTGCGCATCCACTCGAGAACTTGCTGCGGCTGGTTAAGGCACAAGTCACTGCCGATACCTAAGTGGTCGACACCAAATAGCTCTGCGGTTTTCGCCACCATCTGACAAAAATCGTCTAACGTACACTGGCTACCATTTGGCAAATGGAAGGGGTACAAGCTAAAGCCCAGCAAGCCGCCACGCTCGGTCAGCGCTCTGATCACGGTATTGGATTTGTTTCGCAGTGCTTCATGAGCGAAGGTTGGATTGGCGTGACTAATACAGATAGGCCTTGATGAGAGGTCGATGGCTTCTAATGTCGAACGCTCAGCGCTATGCGACATATCTATGATCATGCCAACGCGATTCATCTCTTTGATCGCTTGTTTACCAAAGCGGGTTACCCCTGAATCATTCTGCTCATAGCAACCTGTCGCCAGTAGGCTTTGGTTGTTGTACGTCAACTGCATGATGAGCAAACCTTGGCGGCGCATTACTTCAATCAAACCAATTTCATCATCAATTGGAGAACAATTCTGAGCACCAAAGAAGATGCCAACTTTGCCCTGCTGCTTCGCCTTCTCTACATCAGCCATGGAATAAATCGGCATGATGAGGTCTGCGTTTTGCTCAAAGCGAAGGTTCCATTCGGCAAAGCGAGTTAGGGTCTCACGAGCGTTTTCGTGATAGACAATGGTGGCATGAACAGCGGTGATGCCACTCGCCTTGAGGGTTTGGAAATACTCGCGATCCCAATTGCAGTATTGCAGCCCATCGATCACAATCCGTTGTTGGTACATAACCACTCCTTAAACATTGAATCGCCTTTAATTGGGAAGCAGATAACGCTCTACCTCCCATGGTTTACTAAGTCTTAGTAAGGACGTTGGTAAGCGGTTTTCACCACGGTGTAGAATTCTTTTGCGTATTGACCTTGTTCGCGCGGGCCAAAGCTAGACTCTTTGCGGCCACCAAACGGTACGTGGTAGTCGGTGCCTGCGGTCGGTAGGTTCACCATCACACAACCGGTCTGTGCTTGCTGTTTGAAGATGGCGCTAGTACGCAGGCTCTGAGTAATAATGCCGCCCGTCAAACCAAAACGGGTATCGTTGGTAACCGCGATGGCTTCATCAAGGTCAGCCACTCGAATCACACTCGCCATCGGGGCAAACACTTCCTCTTGGTTCACTTCCCAACTGTTTTGGGTATTGAGGAATAAGGTTGGCGACATGTAGTAACCGTCGTGCGCTAAGTTTAGGCGCTCGCCACCAAAGGCCAGCTCAGCACCACTTTGACGCGCCTTTTCAATCCACTCGAAGTTTGCTTCAAGCTGATTAGCGTCGACAACTGGCCCCATGAAGATACCTTCCTCCAGGGCATGACCCACTTTCAGCTCACTCATACGTTTGATCAGCGCTTCAACGTAGGCATCATGAATCCCGTCCATAACGACAAGACGTGAAGACGCGGTACATTTCTGTCCGGCACCAGAGAAAGAGCCAGCGATGGTCGCTTCTACTGCAACTTGAATGTCTGCATCATCGGCAACCACCAAGGCATTTTTACTGCCCATTTCAAGCTGGCAGCGCACAAAGTTTGGCGCGGTGGCAGCGGCGACCTTGCGCCCAGTCTCTACAGAGCCAGTAAAGCTCACGCCATTGACCTCTTTAGAGTTAATTAAGGTATTGCCCACCTGTGAGCCACTGCCGAGCACTAGGTTAAACGTGCCCGCAGGCAGACCTTGACGGTGAATGATTTCCGTCAGTGCCACGGCACTGGCTGGTGTTAGATTGGCAGGTTTCCAGACCACGCTGTTACCAAACGCGAGTGCCGGAGCAATCTTCCACGCCGCCGTTGCCGTCGGGAAGTTCCAAGGAGAGATAATGGCGATAACGCCAACCGCTTCGCGAGTAACTTCAACGGAGACGCCTGGACGGACGGAGGCAGCGTTATCACCAATTTGGCGCAGCACTTCCGCCGCAAAATATTGAAAGAACTGACCTGCGCGGTAAATTTCTCCGCGACCTTCAGCAAACGGTTTACCCTCTTCGCGTGAAAGCAGTCGACCGAGTTCATCGCAGCGCTCAATCAGCTCATCACCAATCGCTTGCAACACCGCTTGCTTGCGCTCTATCGGCGTCTTTTCCCACTCAGGTTGCGCTTGCTTAGCGACTTGAATCGCTTGCTCTACCTGAGCCTGACTCGCTTGAGCAAAATTGCCCAAGTTTTCACTGATGTCTGATGGGTTAATGTTTGCTACGGTATCGACGCCTGCTTGCCATTCGCCGCCAATATAAAGGGCCTTTTCTGCTTGAACATTGTTAATAAAAGTCATTGCTCTTTCCTTGTTCTTGTTTGACTGACGAGATCAATCAGTTTCAATTTTGGAGGGTTACTCTGGCTGACTTGCCGACGCGTAAACCACAAACTCCACCAGCATTTCTTCGCGAGCTAAGCCTGCAACCACCATGGCTGCGCGATTTGGATAAGGCGCATCAAAATATTCGGCATAGATCTGATTAACGGTTTTTAGGTATTCGCGATCAGTTACGTAGATTAGGACCTGCAGCACCGAATCAAGCGACTCACCTGCGCACTCTAGGGTATGAACGAGATTGTTAAATGTTTGGCGAGTCTGCGCTTCAATGCCGCCTTCGACCACCGCGCCAGTGTCATCGATCGGGATCTGCGCCGTATATAAGGTTCCGTTGTTAACAATCGCCCATTCAAGCGGAGCCTTAGAGGCAAACAGAGCGGTTTTTACTGGGTGTTTTTTCGTTTGAGTATTCACGTGCCTTTCAACCTTTGTAACAACTTTGTTTCAAGATGGTTAAATCATGCACATTGACAGGCGATAAATCGAACGGTAAATTTTTTACATTTGATAAATAAAACTTATCACCTTACTGAGATTAAGATGAATAAAGGGATGGCGAGGAACAGACCATGAGCATCAAACTTCAACAATTAAAGCATTTTGTGATGGTGGTCGAAGAAGGTGGTTTTCGCGCAGCCTCTCACCGCGCAAATCGCTCTCAGGCGGCATTATCTACGTCAATAAAAGAGCTAGAAAAGATATTGGGACAGACATTATTTGAACCGGGAAACAAAGCCAAACTAACACCATTTGGCGAAATATGTTTGCCTAAGATCATTCAGTTTCTCAATATATATACTGCGCTCGACAATGACTTACGCGCAGCGGCGGCGGGTCAGCAAGGCCGCGTAAGGATCGCCAGTGTCCCTTCTGTTGCAGCAAAACTGATTCCCAGTGTTCTAGGGGCATTTTGCGAGCAGTACCCGAATGTGGAAGTGAGCCTAATTGATGACAACGCGGCTGGGGTAGAAGAACGGCTGTTATCTGGTGAAGTAGATCTGGCGCTGGGTAATCCTTCCCACCTTGATGAAGGTGGGATTCACTTTACCCCGCTACTGTCTGACCCAATTGGCGTGGTCTGTTTGCAAGACAACCCTATCGCTCAACAGCCAGAAGGCATCGCATGGCAAACCTTGCTTGAGCAGCCGTTCATTCGTAATGGAACTTGTACTCTACTCGACCCAACCCCAGCGCGAGCTTTGAGCCAACAAGCACTCTATTCGGTAGAAAACATCACCTCACTGTTTTCTGTGTTGGAACTTGGGATAGGTGTCACGACTCTGCCTAAACTGGCTTTTCCAACCAACGAAACTCGCTTGGTGTGGATTCCGTTAATCGACCCACCACTTGAGAGACAAATCGGTATCTTCACCCTCAGCGACCGAACCATTTCGCCGCAAGCCAAGGCCTTCCATGACTTGTGTATTGAGTACCTCAACTACGCTAACTGACTAAACACATCGCAAACACAAAGCCCACCATTTGGCGGGCTTTGTGTCTCGTTTTGAATCTTGCGTAATCAATCAACCAGTTGATCTGACTGGCGCGGTACGATTTCCGCTTGATACCAGTTACAAGTGGGGAAGTTTTTGTTTTCCAGTTTATTGAGCATCAACTTCGCCATCTCTTCTCCCACTCCGTGGGTGTCGTAGCGCAGAGTGGTGATGGAGGGCTTGCTGTAACGACTGTGCTCATAATCACCGTAGCCGGCAATCGCGATGTCTTTACCTGGTAGATAACCGAGCTCTTCACACCCTGCAATGGTGCCCAATGCCATCGTATCATCAGCACATAAAATTGCCGTTGGTCTATCCGCTAAAGAGAGCACCTCTTTCGCCATACGAATCGCCGCTTCTTCGTTTAGCTCACCGTTTAGCAATAAACGCGGGTCGACCTTTAATCCCGCCTCTTCTATCGCTTTTTGATAACCGCGCTTGCGAGATTTCGACAAGGTCAACTCAATTGGAGCGTCAAGGAAAGCGATACGTTGATGCCCTTGTTCAATCTGACGCTTGGTCATCTGATAGAAGGCTTGTTCGTTGTCAACGTCAACAAAACAGTTCGGCTCAAACCCATCATCAAAACCGTGACAGATGTACGGAAATCCACGCTCCTTGAGCATAGCAATACGCGCATCATCACTGCGAGTCCGGACAATAAACAGACCATCAATCAAACCACTCTCTATAAAATCTGCATAGACTTTCGCTTCGTCTTGCCACTCAGAGATGGTAGTTACAATCAGTTGATAGTCATGTTTGGCTAGCAGTGCCGATGCCCCTGCCAACACTTTTGAGAACGCCGGAGAAACAAACATTCTGGAATTAGAAGGAAGAATAATACCAACGTTACGTGATTTACCTGAAGCTAAACGCTTGGCAGTAGGATTGGGGCGATAGCCTATTTCTTGTGCCGCGGCCAACACCTTCTGTCGCGTTTCTGGATTGACATCAGTGTAGCCATTCAGCGCGCGTGAAACCGTCGATTTGGATAGCCCTAAGTGCTCTGCTAATTTTTTTATCGACATAATCGCTTAAACTCTTGGTTGTTTGACTCTCTCAGTCACTTTCAAGGCAACTGCCTGATTTTGCTGCTGAGGAAGCCATTATTTTAATCGCAAAGATCGGATATAACGATTGAAAGTGCAAATGATTGAGGCAATTTCGAGATAACCGTAGCAATAAGGCAAAGCAAAAAGTCCCCCAGACTGGCTGGAGGACTGCACCGCTTAGAGACGCTCTTGCGTTTGCGCATCAAAGAGCAACACTCTGGAGAGATCAACCAGCAAGTCCATCTTCTCACCTCGCTCAACTTCAGAACGTAAATCGAGCCGCGCTTTTACATCTTCATCGCCAAACTTAAACAGTACTTCTTTATCAAAACCCATCGGCTCAACGAGCTCGATACCAATTTGAGCAAAGTTGAAGGTGGTATCACTCTCGGCAAAGAAGTCTTTATCGTTAAAGAAATCTGGGCGAATGCCGACTTTCACTTCTAACCCCTCTTCCGGTAAAGGATTAGAGTAATGCACACTAGAAAGCAGCGCTCTCGGCAATTTGAATTCACCCAGCTCAAGATAGTCAGCAAACAACCTGCCTCTCAGGATGTTCATTGATGGAGAACCAATAAAGGTCGCCACAAAAACATTTACCGGATTAAGGAAGATTTCCATCGGCGAACCCACTTGCTCGATAATACCATCACGCAGCACCACGACTTTATCGGCTAAGGTCATTGCTTCAACTTGGTCGTGGGTTACATAGACACTGGTGCGGCCAAACTGGTTGTGGATCTGAGCGATCTCCGTACGCATGTGGTTACGCAGCTTAGCATCGAGGTTTGATAACGGTTCATCAAACAAGAAGCAATCCGCATCGCGCACAATAGCGCGCCCCATTGCCACACGTTGACGCTGACCACCAGAAAGGTCAGCCGGCTTGCGCTTGAGGTACTCTTCCAACTTAAGCATCTTCGCCACTTCAGCGAGGCGACGCTGGATTTCCGCTTCGTCCATTTTCAACCGGCGCAAGGCAAACACAATGTTTTCCTCGACTGTTTTATGCGGGTAAAGCGCGTAGTTCTGGAATACCATGGCAATGTTTCGGTGTTGAGGTTCTACATCGTTCACTACGCGATCACCGATGGTGATCTCACCCGATGTGGCTTGCTCGAGACCAGCAATCATACGCAAAGTGGTCGATTTACCACAGCCAGATGGACCGACTAGAACAACAAACTCACCATCTTCGATATCTAGGCTGATGTTCTTAACAACCTTAGTATCACCATAATTCTTAACGATATTTTTTAAAGAAATAGCAGCCATAATAATTAACCTTTCACACCACCATCAGTTTTACCACCGTCCATATGACGCATAGCAAACAAGAAACACACAACAACCGGAGCCAGAGTCAGCATGGACGCTGCCATAATGCGATCCCAAATCGCGTTTTTAGAGACGAACAGCTCTTGAAGTGCCAATGGCAATGTATAGAACTCTTTGAATTGTTTTAGGAATACCGAAGCAAATAGGTACTCGTTCCAGCCGATAATAAAGCAGTACATAAATACTGTAGCTAGCATTGGCAGTGACAGCGGCAACACCACCTTCCAAATCGCTTCTTTGCGCGAGTAACCATCCATCATCGCCGCTTCTTCTAATGCAAACGGAATGGTGCGGAAGTAGTTACCTAGCATATACAACGCCACTGGCAGGGTTTGCACTATATAAATCGCAAACAAGCTGAACAAGCTGCCCCACATATTGGTTGCCAACCCTAGGTTTACTGCCATTTGGTATAACGGCACCATAAGCAGTACGCCGCCAACCATGTAGACAAACAGTACCGAGCGTTGCACTACCACTTGCCCACTGAAGCGCAGTCTAGAGATGGAATAAGCCCCCATCACGGCAAAGACCAGAGAGACGATGGCAGCGCCAGCAGAGATAGCAAAGCTATTAAGCATAAAGCGGCCAAACGGGAACACATCATTATTGCTGGTGTACTTCGCCATGATGGCGTCTTTTTTGTCCTGAGGCAGCGCTGGATTTGCCAACACTTTTTGAATCGCCGCAGGGATCTCAACCGCTTTTTCCTCACTTAGCCCCAGCAGCTCTTTGTAAGCCTCTAAGTTAATCACTTGAGGGATCAGAGACGGGTTACCCCAGTCAAATTGATGTTTCAGTGACGTCGATAAGATTTGCGCGAACGGCAGCAAACAAAAGCTGACTAGCAAGAAGATCGCCAGTGCAAATCCAATACGTCCTTTAATAGTTGGTTTACCTAACATAACCTATTACCACTTCAGAATTTTCTTCACGTAGAACCAAATCAGCACACACAACACGCTGAACTGAATGACCGATGTTGCCGCCGCCAGGCCTTGGTCAATGACCCCAGTAAAGGCTTGGTAGTAGGTAAACACAGGCAGTGTTTCTACATTGGGTGCCAATAGGAATACATCTTCAAAGCGGTTAAGGTTCCAGATCAGGCGTAAAATAACCACCGTCGCCAGCACAAAGTAGATCTCAGGGAGCGTGACGTGGAAAAAGCGTCCCACAGGGCCGTAGCCGTCAATCGCCGCTGCTTCATATTGATCCTTAGGAATCGAAGTCAGCTTAGATAGAATCAATAGATAAGCGATCGGAAAGTGCTTCCACACATCAAAAATGATCACCACCCACACTGCGGTATCAGGCTCACCAATCAAGTTGCTACGCGCATCCCATAGGTGAAGCACGTCGACCATCAACCAGTTGAACACACCGTTCACAGGATCGAACAGGAACTGCCAACCAAAGACCACAGAAATAACTGGGGCGAAGTAAGGCATCAAAATCGCCGCGCTAACCAAGCCGCGACCTTTGAATGGATTTTTCATCAACAGCGCAACAGCCAGACCGAGGACTGTGGTACCAACGACAGTACCAAAAAGGTATACGCCTGTGGTTGCGATGGATGAATAGTAATCAGGGTTGGCAAGCAACTTAATGTAGTTCGCCATACCGACAAATGTCTTATCGCCATTTAGCTTGACATCAAAGAAGCTTAAGTAGACGTTAAACACAATTGGGTAGAGTATCAGAAGTCCGATAATACCTATGGTTGGAGCAACAAGTTTCCAACCGAACCGAGCTTCCGCTCTCTCTAATGGAGTCATGGGAAAATCCTTCTAATATCAATTTGAACAACGACTTATCAAATCGATATAAATGAGGAGCGAGCGATCGTCGCTCCCGTCTTACAACTATTACTTAGTGATGATCTGCTGCATCTCTTTCTCTGCCCAATCCAACGACTTTTGCGTGTCTTGGTCTTCGATAACAGCACTGTAAATCATGCGAGGAATGATCTGTTTGGAGAAGATTTCGCCTGATTTAGGGAAGGCTTTTCCGTCAACAATCGAGAAGTCTTTGATGTTGTCGAAACCCGCAATGATCTCTTTGATTGACTCTTTGCCATAGCGGTTGAAGATGCCTTTAGGATCATTTAAGAACTCATCGGTTTCTGCGATATCACGCAGCATAGGCAAGTGACCACCCGGCGCCATATGTGAGTAGGCCACTACTTGGTCTTTCTCGTTCATGTATTCAACGAAGGCCTTGGTAGCTTCCAAGTCTTCCTTGTTGTCATTCTTCATGATTGAGAACCCAGTCAAGGTACCAAAAGTTGAAGGAGAAGAATGGGTTACCGTGGTTGCTAAGCGAGTGTTCTTCGCTAACTCGGGATCAAACGTTGCCCCTTTCAAGTCAGCAAAGTTGCTGGTGCCTAGCGAGCTTGCTGCTGCCTCAGCCAACGCTAGATCATCCATGATGTAAGTTGAGTAGAAGAACATCGCCAACTTACCCTGTAAGTAGTAATCGCGAGCACGCCAAGTTTGAGGGCCTGGTGGCGTGTATTCAGATAGCTGCTTATAGAAATCAAGCGCCTCTTTTTGCTTAGCAGAATTGAAGACAAGGTTGCCCTCTTTATCAAACTGACCCGCATCGTTAGACAAAGCAAACTGAGTGTAAACCTGTTCTGCGTAACTGTCGGCTTTAGTACCAATCAAAATGCCATATTGGTTTTGCTCTGGTTTGTTGAAGTACTTAGCCGCTTTTTCGATACTTTCCCACGTAGTCGGTGGCTCAAGCCCGGCTTCTTTAAACCAATCCGCTCGGTACCATATTCCTTGTACCCAACCACTGTAAGGAACGGCAACAAACTTATTCTGCTCTGGGTCTTCGACCATTTTTAGCGCACCTTTGTAGATGCGGTCTTTACCAAGGTTGTTGACTACAGCGGTCGCTGCATCTGCATCGGTGATGCCTTGCTCAGCAAACGCCAGAGACAAGTTAGATCCAACCTCAATCAAGTCAGGGAGCGTGTTCGATGCGGCTGCGGCTGCGATCTGCTTAGGCATATCGTTTTCATCCACAGCAACCACTTTTACTTCAATGCCTGGGTTAAGGGCTTCGAACACATCCGCCATCACTTCAATCGTCTGAAGACGATCGGATTGCGTTTGCATGGTCCAGTATTCAACCGTTGCAGCCTGCGCTACCGAAGATAGCGTTAGTCCGGCGGCAGCAAGGCCAAGAGTCAGAGTTTTAAGTTTCATCGTTATATCCTTTCAATGTTAGGACTCATATAGTTATTTACCCACTATAGCCACTCAATAAGCGAAATGGGCGCGAGGGCTAATCCACTAGCCCTCAGCTTTAATGGCAATTACTTGCTCAACCACATCACTTGATATGGTTTTAGTTCGGTAACGCCTGCTACAGCACTACCAGAAATCAAGTCACAGCGAATACCTGGCAGCAAAGCATTGGTATCGAGTTCAACTGCCTGACTTGAAATATTTATCGCTACCGCGACTTCTTCTCCACGCACTAACGTAATAAGTTGGTCATCGATTTTCACTATTCGTTGGGATGCATTGGGCGCAAAGGCACGATGCTGTTTTCGTACATTCAACAGCTGTTTGAATCTGGCAAGAACCTGAGCACGACGAGACGCTGGCTGAGCCAACTCTGCCTCCACGGTTTCACGATCTAACTTCTCTCGGTTGATGGCACGGTTATAACCAAGCTTTTCGAGGCCGGCCAAATCGTTACCCGAGCCAAGCAAGCTGTGAACGTATATGCCTGGAACACCCGCCAACGACAGTAAAATCGACTGCGCGGCCATAAAGCGATCTAAGTTGGTCGCATCGCTCGCCTTCAGGTCACTGATTGCATCGAAATAATTGATGTTGAGTTCATAAGGGCTTTGGGTGCCATCGCCATTATCTTTATAAGAGACACGACCGCCGTTACTCGTCACAACGTTCAGCAGGTGATCAAGCTGTTGCTTGGTCAAAATGCCTTCGACCGGGCGCACGCCAATACCATCATGAGACGCAAGGAAATTGAAGAAGGTGGTCGTTTCAGTGCGAGGCTCTAAGCTGTCCATCCATTCGACGATTTTTTCACTGCTACCAGTTTGTAAGGTATGCAAAGTTAGTGGCGGCAGTGGGAACTGATACACCAAATGCGCTTCATTGGTGCCATTGCCAAAGTAACTGATATTGTCTTTATGTGGCACGTTGGTTTCGGTAATAAGCTTAACGTGTGGCGCAGCGGCATCCATAACAGCACGCATGGCTTGGACCAATGCGTGAGTTTGCGGCTGGTGAATACATGGTGTATCGAGCTCTTTCCACATAAAACCGATCGCATCTAAACGAATATAGGTCGCCCCTTGTTCAGCATAAAACAGCAGCAGTTCAACGATTTTTAGGAACACATCTGGTGTACGAAAGTTCAGGTCAATTTGGTCAGCGCTAAAGGTTGTCCAAACATGTTTAGTGCCATGTGCCGTTTCAAACTCGGTCAACAAAGGTAATGCACGTGGCCGAGTGACCGAGCTGTAATCGCGCTCTGGATTGGCTTCGGTAAAGAAGTGGCGATATTTATCGTCACCTTTTAGGTACCCTTGGAACCAGTCACTGGATTGCGAAATGTGATTGATCACACCATCAAACATCAAGTCATAGTTTTTCGCTAACGCTTGGACGTTGCTCCAATCACCAAGTTCTGGGTTGATTTTCCAGTAATCGACTACAGAGAAACCGTCGTCTGATGTGTATGGATAACAAGGCAGTATGTGCACAGCAGAAAGAACCTCCTGTGCGTGTTGATTCAAAAATTCATTCAATGTTTGAAGAGGAAACTGACCAGGCTGCTTTATAGAGTCACCATAGGTAATTAACATGATGTCATTCTGATCAACCCACTGCTTTTTGTCTTCGATAGGTGCATGAGTACCGACTGCTTTAACTAGCTTTGGGATAAGCGCACTGAGTTGAGCTGGTGAATATACGCCAGCAAGAATCTGTTGCAGATCTTTAGCTACGCTATCCAATTTAACTTGCTTCTGGTCCATTTCGTTTCCGTTTTTGTCTTACAACAACACCAAAACCGGTTTTGTTATGATTCATAAAATTGGCGACCTATATCGTTGTCGCCACTCTCATTTAATTTACTTATCAGTCTAATGGGGTTTTAATGCTGATTATTTGAGCTAAATCTCATTTATAAAATCAACCAAAACCGGTTTTGATTGTTCGTGAACAAGATCACCAATTAACATAAACATCATTAATACAAGTTGTATCGGTGTACGATGCGCAGTGAAACAGAATCCTTGCTATACTATCGGCGTTTTCAATCTCAACGAGTAATAACAATGATCATCTTATCAACCACTTATGGCGATATCGAAATTGAGTTGAACATGGAGAAAGCGCCTGTCAGTTCGAAAAACTTCTTACGCTACTGCCAGGAGGGGTTCTATGAAGGGACAATTTTCCACCGTGTGATTGACGGATTTATGATCCAAGCGGGTGGCCATACCGAAGACATGACTGAGAAAGAAACACACGGGCCTATTGCTAATGAGGCTAACCGTGGCTTGAAGAACAAAACCGGTACCATTGCTTTTGCCCGTACTGACGCTCCTCACTCTGCCACCGCGCAGTTTTTTATCAATCTAGACGACAACGATTTTCTTGATCACACCGCCAAAACTAACCAAGGCTGGGGCTATGCAGTATTTGGCAAAGTGACCGCTGGGATGGACGTGGTAAACAATATTGGCAAAGCCATGACTGGAAGCCGAAAAGGCCACGACGACGTGCCGCTCGATACCATCAAGATAGAAAAAGTGACCGTTAAGAGCGAATAAAGCCGCGCAACCAGAGCACTCAGCGCAATAAAAAACGCCCCAGTACCGAGTACTGGGGCGTTTTGCTATCCGACTTTCTGAATTACATCAAACTAACGTGATTCGTTTGTCGACACTTGAAGTGTGTTGACTTCGGTCATTAAGCCTTTAAACAGGCTGACACAGCCAAGTAACAGAATAATGGTAAATGGCATTGCCGCAATAATGGTAATCGATTGAAGCGCTTGAATAGATTGAGTGCCACCAATCCACAACATCACCATGGCAATCGCGCCAGAAATCACAGCCCAAACAACTTTTTGCTTCACTGGAACTTCAAGCTTACCACCCGCCGTCATACCATCGATAACGATCGAACCAGAGTCTAACGTAGTAACGAAGAACACGATGATCAACGCAACTGCAATGACAGATAAAACATCACCAAATGGATAGGCATCGAGCATGTAGAACAAGCTTAGAGAGACATCAGCAATACCTTGATCAAAACCAAGCTGGCCAACTTTATCGATGACTTGCTCAATCGCGACACCACCAAATACAGACATCCAAGCACTGGTCACGATGGTTGGAATGATCAATACACACACTAGGAATTCACGTACGGTACGCCCTTTTGAAATACGGGCAACAAACATGCCGAAGAACGGCGCGTACGCCACCCACCATGCCCAGTAGAATACCGTCCAACCATGCAGCCAAGTAGTGTCTTCACGGCCCGATGTCTGACTCAGAGCAAAGATATTCTTCACGTACCCTTGTGCCGCCGTCAGTGCAGAATCAAGCACGGTTGTGAAGTTCAGAACCGCGATAAGACCTAGGAATACAAATGCAATGATCATGTTCAAGTTACTTAAGAACTTAACGCCACCATCCATACCACGAAGCACAGAAATGATCGCCAGCCCCATAATAAGAACAATGATAAATTGCTGCAGGAACAGATTATTATCTAAACCAAATACATGGCTGATGCCGCTCGCCGCTTGCGTGCCGCCAAGACCCAAAGAGGTCGCTAGACCAAACAAGGTAACCAATACCGTTAAGACATCAATCACATCCCCTGTTTTACCCCAAACGCGATCACCCAAAAGTGGGTAAAAGACCGAACGCATCGACAGTGGTAGGCCTTTGTTGTAAACAAAATAGGCAAGGCAAAGTGCCGTCATGCCGTAGATTGCCCAAGCATGCAGACCCCAGTGGAAAACAGTGGCACCCAATGCCAGTTCTCGACCTGCTTCAGTATATGGCTCAGCGTTAAGTGGTGTTCCGAACCAGTTAGTGAAGAAAGCCGTTGGCTCCGCCACCCCCCAGAAAATAAGTCCAATTCCCATACCTGCTGCAAACAACATTGCAATCCAGGACGCTTTTGAATAATCCGGTGTTGCCTGCTCACCACCTAATCGAATCTTACCCAGTGGAGAAGCGGCTAAAGCAATGGCGACAACTAATAAAATGTTGGCTCCCCACATGAAGAGGAAGTCAAAATTCGACAGCACAGCACCTTTAATAGAATCAATCGCAGCTTTGGCATCTGCTGTAGGTAAAGCGAGAAGGGTAACAATGAAGAGAAGAGATAAGCCGACAGAGGCGAGAAAAACGGTGTTATGGACATCCATGCCCCACTTACTGATGTTATCTTGACCAACTTGATAATCAGTAGAATCAATACTGTACTTCTTTGATTTATAACTCATAAATTATGATGTTCACATATTCGAACCAACGAATATAAGGACCAACTCCATATCCAATGACAAACTGATTGGCCAGCCCGGTCCTATCAACACCTGTGATTTAAAGCATAAATAGCGGCTGTAGCTCAATCCCAAGCGACGCATTCTAACACAAATTAGAGGTTAAAATTAAGCCAACTGCGGCGAATGTAGCGAACTTTGTATGAAAGTGGCTGGTTTTATAATCGATGAAAATTACTATAAACCCGCTTATAAGTGATAGTTATACAAATACGGATCGACTTGCTAACCCGCTCTAGGAGGTTTCTCAACCTGTATTTTTAACACTACCTCGATGTTAGCTGGTACTTCTGACGATGGGCTGACTCTTCTCTCAACGCCCTCGCAGCATATCGAAAAACTGTTGCCGGTTAGCAGGCGAATTATCGCGATGAGTGAGGTACTCGACATGTGCCTCTGCGCTTGCCAATGGAGAAAGCTGAATGCTCCAAAGTGGATTGAGTTGATTGGGTACCAACGAGTACCTTACGTCGATAACTCGCCATTCATAATTGGGGTCTAATGCCAAATAGCCATCAGAGAACCAGCCGAACCGGGCAAGATCTTGGCCTTGCTGAGAGCGTAAATCTAACCATGGGAGATCGCGACTCGCCTCCAATTGCTTGATAGATGTGCCGGGGTATATTTTTTGATCAAAGCCAACTCGGACAGCATCGATATAAAAGCGTTCGTTTTCTTGGTATACCACCTTCCACAGCAAGAGATTCGCAAAGCTGGGTTTCACCTCAATCTTGTGTGGCGAGTGCTGACGCTGCTGCGCTATCTGCCACCCAATCGCTTCTGCTCTTTCACGCTGGATCAATCCAAGCGTCGGGTAAACCAATGCCCATACTAAGGCTGCTCTGGCCAACCACAAACTCCGCCTTGACGCCGCAATCAGTAGCAAAATAGCGATAGGTAATGTGAACGAGGGGTCGATGACAGAAAGAATGTTCCACGCAAACCGAGTGTCAGTCAGTGGCCAAAGTAGCTGCGTGCCGTAACTGGTGCAGGCATCAAGCAGGGCATGGCTCGCGTACCCAAGAGCACAATACAGCCAACTTCGCCGAAAAGAAAAACCAACCCTTTTTCCAATCAGTGGATGGAGAACCAAGGCACAAACAACACTGCCAAGCGGAATAAACAGCAATGAATGAGTAAACTGGCGATGGAAGGTTAAAAACAGTAATGGATCGCTGCTCGAACGAATCAGCACATCAAGATCGGGGGACATTGCCGCCAACAACCCCAGCACACCTGCCACTCGCAGCTCTCGCTGACGACTGGCAGATTGCGCAAGCGAAGCGCCTAATAAACCTTGTGTTAAAGGATCCATACTTAACTCATTGATAGCATTAAATTAAACAACTCATACTATTTAGAGTAGACGCCTTTAACTCATTTGGCAGAGCCGCTATCAATGACACGGAGCAGCGCGCAAGCCTCTAAGCCATTGTCGAGCTCGCTAAGCTGGCAGCCTCGCGTATCTGTTTCTCTTTAACACTAGAAAGGATAAACATCATCAGATACCCCGAGCAAAGCGCAATGATGATGGCGACGACATTATCGGTGAACACGGAAATCACGTAGAACATGACCACTAAGGTGGCAATGCCCGCTAAACGGATAAACAAACTCGTCTTAAAATGGCCATTGGCCTTAATGTAAGCAAGCTGGTAGGCATTCAGCATCATAAAGATAAAGAAAATAGAAAAATGAAACAGCACTGGCACAGCACCTAGATACTCGGCTGGGAATAATAACGCCACAATATCTGAGCTAAATAGCAGCATAGAGACAAAGAACAATCCACTGACGATAAACGACAGCTTAAACACCCAGCGGCGGATCATTTCGATTTCAGCCATCTCACCATTGCGCACTTTGACTGACAGCTCTGGCAAAACAAACCGATAAATCGGGAAAACGAACAACATCGTCATGTAGGTGAACACTGGGCGAACGACCACCTGAAAATCGCCCAGTTCATCGATACTGAAGTAGCGAATGGTCAGCAACACTGCGATATAAATCATCAAAATGCTGGCGCCCGCCTCCAACGTTGCGGTAAAACTTTTCTTCACATAGCCATACATGTCGGAATTCAAGCGCACAGGTTTCAGTGGCAGTGTCGAAATCACCTTCCTGCGGCTAACGTACATATAGAGCGCACTGATCAAGGATGAAATCGTGAGGCCATAAAACAGCGCTGTTAACGCACTAAACCCAGCCACATAGTAAGCAAACAAGAACAAGGAGACATTAAGCGCAGGATCGAGCCAAGTGGTTCGGTTGGTGATATCGTATAGCCGATACATCGCCACCAAATTGGTAAAGTAGAGCTTCAAGCCAAGGCCGAAGATGAGGCCTACCAATTGCAAATATTCGACACCTATATCTAAGCTGTGTTTGATATAGGGGATCACCCCACCCCAAGTCGCCAATACCACCACGATCAGAGTAAAGCGGAATATATTAATAATATCGGTGTCGTTATGTGTCTGTGAGTAGGTCACGACCATAGAAGAACGAAAGCCCGTCATCAGAATCATCGACAGAGAGATAATATCAACGACGGTGTGAAACAGCGCGAGATCGGCTTTGGCTACCCAGCCAGCAAGCCAAATCTTAAAGGTAAAGCCAATCGCAATACTGATTAAAGTGACCCAAATTCCGGAAAGAAACGCCTTCTTTACCTTAGCGACTGATTCTGACTGCATTGCTGATACTGATGTCCGTTGAACAGGTTTTACATGGTATTGAAACTTATTATCACTTACAAGATTATCTACCGATGAATAAGAATAGACGGCAATAAAGTCTAACAATATGCACAGTAGAATTTGTTCTTCCCGGTCTCTTTGGCGTGATAAAGCGCTTTGTCTGCCCGGCTCAAGGCGTGCTTAATCTGATTGTCACTGAGGTGTATACCGGTAATACCAATGCTTACCGTTACCTTTAATGGTTCAGACAACTGGGTTAGTTTTAACGCTCGAACACTGGCACACATCCTTTGGGCAACCGAAGACGCTTTTTCCGCATCAAGATCGGGCAAAATAATCGCGAATTCATCACCACCAAGCCGAGCGAGAATATCCCCCTCACGTACGTGACTGTTCAACACCCTAGCAACTTGATTTATCACTTCATCGCCAACCAAGTGGCCATGTGTATCATTAATCTCTTTAAATTCATCGATATCTAGCATCAGCAACGCGCACTCAAGCTGCTCACTATTGCGCGTAGTAAGGAAGCGTTTGGCCGCATCAAAAAAACTCCTTCGATTCATCAAACCAGTCAACTCATCTAGGAAGGCTTGTTTTTTCAGGGTCGACTTCATTTGTTCAGATTCAGTGGTGTTTCTGACCACCCAAATAACGCCATCTTGGCCGCGGTATTTTTCTGGAAGAGGATGAATGCGCGACTCAAACCATTGTTTTGTTGTCGGTCTAACGTCATCAGATAGTGAGGGAAACTGCTCAGGAGAAAAGCAATACTCTAGCCGCTGCGTTTGTTGGCTTGCTAAACATTGCGTAATCACCCCTTGGAACTCTGCCGCAACCGACGCTGGAAATAGTTCGGAAAATGACCGACCTAACGTCTGCCTCGATGAATAGATCACACTCGTATCAGCCCCACCGAAAATGTTAAGGATCACGCCTTCAGAAGAGATAATAAATATCCTATCTGGCACACTATCTAAAAGTGCGGATATGTTGTTATCTAAATCATCAAACACGCCAACTTCCTGTTAGTTTTTCATGACTTCTAAAAACTTAGCACAGAAAGACTGGCCTGATATTTATCCTTATCAATAAACCAGAGTAAAAGCTCTTCTAACAGCAAGCGGCTTAATCGGCCTGATAAACCACTTCTCCCGCTAATATGGTCATCCATACTTGTGTCTGCTTAATCTGCTCTGCAGACAAATGAGTGATATTGCGTTCTAAAACAGCAAAATCGGCCGATTTACCGACTTCAATCGAGCCGGTTAGATCCTGCAGCCCTAAGCTGTTCGCTGCATTGATGGTATAGGCATCAATCGCCGCAGCAACGCTAGGCAACCCCGTTTCCCCCATGATTAAGCTGTTCGCGATACCAACCAATGGGTTGATATCATGAACATTCCAATCGCTGCTTAAGGTAACGTTAGCATCGGTATTAAAGATTTTACGTAGGTTCATTAATGCGTGAGCTCGGCGGGCACCAATGAAAGCCTCAGCCCATTGATGATCGTTAAAAGCGACATAATCTGACCCAACCTGAAAATCCGCACTTACCCTCAGTTGGCTAAACCGTGGAACGTCTTTGCTATCCACCAGCTCGACGTGAGTTAACGTATACTCTTGCTCAGAGCCCTGCTTACGCGCGTACTCAATAGCGTCTAATGATTCGCGTATCGCGCCATCACCAATGGCATGGATATGCGCTCCATAACCAATCTTGTCAAGAGCGACTAACCACTGTTGCATTGAGGCTTGGGGAATATAGTTGATTCCGTATGGCTCATCGGGAATATAGCTATCGAGATAAGGGGCGAGCGTCTTCGCCGTGCCATTAACTAAAATGCCGTCACTGTACATTTTGACCTGATCGACCAAAAGCAACTTGCTGGTATCAGTGCGATGCAGCGCCTCGAATACGGGCAATTGGGCAGCTAGAGAATCGGTGGGATAGACCCAAGGTCGAAGAGAAACGCGCGCCGATAAATCACTGCGCTTTTCCACTTCTTTCCAGACCTCAAACCATCCACGCTTCCAATACAAACGGCCATCACCGATCGTAGTGATACCATGTATTTTGGCTTCATAAAGACCATTCATTAAGCCTTCATAGCTCTTATCAAACTGTTCTTCTAAACTGTTCCATGCCAGCTCCATCACCAAATCACCGGCGTTATCTAGCAATAGGCCATTCAGTTCTCCTGTGACTTCATCTTTGAGGATCTTCCCCCCAGCAGGCTCTTTGGAATTGGCATCAATACCAGCAAGTTTAAGCGCCGCAGAATTAACCCACATCGAGTGTGAAGTCTGCTCCATAATGATTACGGGTTGCTTTGGGAATACAGCATCGATCACTTGCAGTGGTGTCTGACCGTTGTTGTTCATTAATGCTTCGATGGAAAAACCGTAGCCCATCAACCAGCCTTTTCCATCCCCAGCTTGTTGGCAACGCTTCAAATAAGGCACCTGCTGAGCTGCATTGGCTTCAAGACTCAACTCACATTGACCGCCCGCCTCAGATGCGGCTTCAAACACATGGTTATGGTTATCAATAAAACCGGGAAGGAGAAAGCTGCCATCGAGATCGATCACCTGAGTCGACTCATCTTGCCATTGAGCCAGTGCTGATTGCTGACCAATTGCGACGATCTTGCCTTTGGCTATCGCGATGGAATCGGCATTATTCACACCGTATATATCGGTATTAACCAGTATGGTATCGGCCGTTGAATGAGCAAACGTCACAGGAGTAAGGATGGAAGCGGTAAGGAGAGCAAGCAAAGATCGAAGGCGCATGATGAATAATACTCTTATCAACTGATCGCGTTGAGTATATGCGCCCTCAATGAGGTTTGCGAGTTCAATAGGCCAGATTAATGATCGTAACCGTTAGCCCGTCAACCTACTCGGCAAAGAAGTGGTTAAAGAACGCATCTGAGCGATACAAGTCACCAGAAAAGTTTTGCACTCGTTGAATTTTGCCATCTTTGATTTGATACAGAAGAACCCAGTTTACGTCGATCTGTTCACCTTCTGCTGTACTCCAGCCCCGGTGTGCATCAATCACGTAAGTGTCGTTTGCCGCCAGAATCATCACTTCCGCTTTAAAGCCCGCTTTGCCTAATTGATTGAAGAACCCAACAAACTCATCAATACCGCGTTTTGTGCCAGCTAGCTTATGGCGACCTGGAATATGCCATTCAACATCTTCTGCAACATACTGCTTGAGTGTTTCCATATCACCTGCGCCGTAGGCAGCAAAAAATCCTTGTACTACTTTCAATGCACTACTCTGCTCTGACCCTTTAGCAACAGGGTTTGCTGGTTTAGGCCAAAGTGTAGGGTTGTTGATTTCGACTGCGTCTTGTATTGCTAGCGTATTGGTTGATTCTGCAGCGACAGCACTGTTAAAACTCGCCGCGGCAAATAGGCTTAGGAGAAGTGTCTTCAGGCATTTTGTTGTGTTCATCTGATATCCCTCATTACTGGTGAGTAAAGGCTAAATGGTTGCCTCTCGTTATTGGATGAACACAGTATAGAGAGCGCTATTGATTAAAATAAGAACCAGTAATCCTACTTTATTATTAGCTTTAAACTAACAAACCCACCAAGGTGGTGGGTTTGATTGATTAAGCATTTTTCTCAGTTATAGGCGCGTGCTAGGGTGCCATTACCTTGGTAACTGTACATACCTGAATCATTGCTGATAAACACTGACTCACCCGGTTGTAGTCGCAATGCTTGCTGATTGACTTCGACCTGAACCTCCCCCTCAACACAGAACAGGATCTCAGCACTGCGGAGGTATTGGTGCTTGATCGCATCATTGGCAGTTAGGATATCAAAGCCAAAGTCATCCACTGGAATTGGGTAGCTCAGCTTTCCTTCTTTGTAGATTGGTGCCAGCTTAATTTGCTCCGGATTGATCGAAACAAACAAGGTGTTATCAATCAGCTCATCGACATCAATATGCTTGGGCGTTAAGCCTGCACGCAGCACATTGTCCGAGTTGGCCATGATCTCTAGCCCAGTGCCTTGAACATATGCATGCGGCGTTTCAGCATGAAGGAACATAGCTTCACCCGGCGCTAACTCAATCGTGTTAAGAAACAGCGGAGAGAGCAAACCAATATCACCCGGATAGTGCTTGCTAAATTCTGCTACATACTCAAACACTTCACGCATCAAGGCGGTTTTAGGACCACGTACCACTGCTTGTTCGAGCTGGTCTAATGCGCTGGTTTTTCTCGCCTCATCCAAAGACATTATGGCGGTGAAAAACTCACGTAAGCCATAACTGTTAGGTTTTGCCTCAAGCGCACTCACCTCAGTATCTAAGCTTGCCATACCCGCTTGTTGGAACAAGTCGATGATCTGGCTTATGGGCCGAAACCCATTCATTGCCTTGTAGAAGGTTAACGCATACACCAGCTCAGGCTTGTGGTTGGGATCTTTGTAGTTCCGATGGGCGGCGTTAAGTGCAATCCCCTGCTCATTTTCCCGCGCAAATCCTGCCTCTGCTTTGCGCTTACTTGGATGAACCTGAATCGACAACGGCGTTTCTGCCGCGAGCACCTTAAATAGGTAAGGCAGCTCACCAAAACGCATTGCAGTGTAATCGCCAAAGATACTTTTGCTGTCTTGGGCAATCACATCGGAAAGTAGTTCTCCCGTTGCAGCAACACGCGAACATCCGTTGGGGTGCGCGCCCATCCATATTTCCGCCTGAGGTTGGCAGTCCGAATTATCGATGCCAAACATTTTAGAAATCGACTCTTTGCTGCCCCACGCGTAGTTTTGAATAACGTTATCCAGCTTGAAAACAGACATAACCCACCATTAGAGCAGCAAGAATAGAAACGCTGAAATTAGGATGCCCGCACCCAAAACAATCGGGTATGCAAAGCGGCTAAGATCTTGCGCCAACTCTTCGCAAGAGCTTGAATCATCTTCAACAGGTTCAGCATGATTCTCTGTTTCTTGCTCTGCACCAAACAGCGCCATCACTTGTTGCGGAGAGTTTGCCGCTTGCAGTTGCTCACGGAATTCATCATCCACTAATGAAGAGGTCAGCGTAGTCAGCACTTCCATATGGGTCGAGCCTGCTTCTGCTGGCGGAATCGCCAATAGGAAGATCATGGTCACAGGCTCATCGCCATCCAGACCTTTCCACTGCATCTCATCTTTAACAAACGCGCAGGCAAACACCGGCTCTTTTACCGCTGGCGACTTGCCATGCGGCACCGCTAAGTATTCACCAAGTGCCGTTGGGCCTTCGTCTTCACGTTTCAGTACGGCGTCAAGAAACTGGTCGCGGTCAGTTAGCTTGCCCGCTTGATCAATTTTGTCGACCAAGGCATTGATCGCCGCGAAGCGCCCATCAAAGGTAGCATCGAGCATGATTAGATTTTCAGACGTTAAGTTAGCTAGTTTCATCATAAACTCCTACTACTTCGCTTGCGGCTGAGTCAGCCAAACAAATTGATATGGGTTAAGTGTAAATTGCGCGTCGAACTCGCGCTGCGAAATCAGATCCAAACCGCCTGTTGCTAGCGAAACTTCCGCTGCTTGCTCCGATAGATTGACCACAAATTGAATCGCACTTTCTCCTTTGCCACGTTTAAGTCCAAACAACCCATGACCTAGCTCTAGCACTTGCTGAGAGGAGCTTGGTGAGAAGGCTTTTTGCCCTTTACGCAGTTGGAGAAGACGCGTCATTTCACTGTAAACACGGTGACGTAATGAGCCCTCTTCAGCCAGTTCAGTTTCTAGCTGAGCGAAGTCAAACTTCTCACGGTTAATGCGGCGATTAATGCCCGAATCCAACATGCCTTGTACATCGTTTTCACTACCAAGCAAGCTGTGATAGTAAACCGCAGGCACACCGATAAACGAGAGCAAAATGGATTGCGCAGCTAGGAACTTGCTCGCTTTTAACTCATCACTATCACTAGGTTCTGTCACTGCGCTCAAGTAGTTGATGTTCAACTCATAAGGCGATTGAGTGCCATCACCGTTATTCTTGTAGTTAACTCGTCCACCTTTGCGTTCGACGTGCTGACACATCATCAGACGTTCGTCATCGCTCAAGATCCCTTCGGTTGGGCGCACACCAATCCCATCGTGGCTAGCGAGGAAGTTAAAGTAGGTTGTCTTGCGTCCCGCGTTGAGAGACGCCATCGCCTCTGCCGTTAAACCTTTCGCCCAAGTTGTTAATACTTGGCTATCTTGGCTTAAGAACGCGTGCAAGGTTAATGGTGGCAATGGGAACTGATACACCATATGTGCTTCATCGCCTTGACCAAAGTAAGAGATGTTCTCTTTGTGCGGTACATTAGTTTCAGTGATCAGCAGAGAACCCGGCATCACCTCGTCAAGCACAATGCGCCACAGCTTAATGATTTCGTGAGCTTGCTCTAAATGGATACAGGTCGAGTTCAGTACTTTCCAGATGAAACCAATCGCATCTAAACGAATCGAACGACCACCGTTTGCCGCATACATCAGCAAAATATCTATGCTTTCCAGCAGGACTTTGGGGCTCTTAAAGTTAATGTCGATCTGGTCTTCAGAGAAGGTCGTCCACACATGAGTTGTCTCACCCGAAGCCTTGCTAAACGGTGTTAGGAGCGGTAATGCGCGGGGGCGCGTAACACTCGAATAATCCAGGCTTGGGTCAGACTCAATAAAATAATCTTGATAAGCTTCATCACCGGCTAAAAAGCGCTGAAACCAGTCACTGCTTTTAGAGATATGATTAATCACGCAGTCATACATCAAGTCGAAATTTTCAGCTAATGCGTTAAGCTCGCTCCAGTCGCCTAAGTTAGGATCGACTTTGCGATAATCAACCACACTAAAACCATCGTCTGAGGTGTATGGGAACATTGGCAAGATATGAATGTTGCTCAATGCGCCTTTCAGGTACTTATCAGCAAAGGTTTTCATCGTCGCTAAGGTTGGCTGGCCTTGCTCTTGAACACTATCCCCGTAAGTGATGAGATAAGATGTCGTCTCATCGACCCAGTTGGCGTATTTCGGTGCTTTGCCTTGCCACTTTTCAACCAGAGCTAAGATATTTTGGGTGATGCTTTCCGCTTGCTCATCACCGTAGAGCAAAGCGACTTTTTGGTAAATTTTCTCGTTGTTCATACTCTGCTCCACTAGATTTTAAAGCCAATGCGTAGGTCGATGGAATTGTTCGGTTTGACTGACCACTCTTGTTCCACACTCTGCTCACGGTAGTTCACACGCTCAACCTGAGCAAAATGGGCAAATGCTGTGGTATCAAGCTGTTGAACTTCCTCTGTGGCATTAAACAGGCGCACAATCACGGCATTATCTTGATAGAAGGCGTGACCAATACTTGAAAGCGTCAGTGGCTGATTTACTTCAAATAGGCCAAATGACTTCACCGCTGAACGAACATCAAAGCGGACTTGGAAACGTTCGAGGCGATTTTCAAAGCTGTTGAGTGACTGCTTCTGGTAGCTAAATGGCATATCGAGATATTGGCTTTCTAGAGCTCGCAGCGTTTGATGATTGGCATCTGTCGGCATGGCAATCGAGAAAGCAAAGCTCATCGATTTTTGCAGCTGAGCATCTGGCGTATACACCACGGTATTGTTGATACCGGAAGCACGCCCCGGACGCCACAGCAGGTCATCTTTGCCTAGTTTGCCCGTCGCTTTAAACAGCGTCAGCGCAATCACGTCACTCTGTTCACCAGGTAAAACTTGGAACTCTTTCAGGCCGCGACCATTAATCACCACCGCTTTACCTGATTGTTCAATCGCAACCGCGCCATCTGTGGTTTCAATATCAATCGGACACTCACGGAAGCGTGCTTGCCAGCCTTCAACACTCGGTGCAATTGGACGCGTCATCACAGCGAAAGGCTGAGTGGCGACAGATTCCTGGCTTTGTACATCGGAGTTAATCAGTACGCGAACGCGGTGGTCGTACGCCTGATTTACAGTGTGAATTGCGACTTTTAGCTGCTCGTCGTTGGCATCCAGTGTCAATGTAATTTCAAAACTGGCTTGAACCAGCTCATTACCTGCTTTGCGCGACTCTAAATCTGAAGGCACAGGCATCGTTGCCAGCAGCGTCATCGTCTGCTCAGTCTCACCGACTTGGCTTGATAACCAAGTCAACTCATTAAGGTAATGTGGTTCGTCTCCTTCTAAAGGCGAGAAGTCGTAAGAGTCACCATCATCAGCTTGCTCTTCAAAACGCAGCAACTGCTCAATCACGCGGCCTGTCGCTTTGTTGGTTAAGCTCAGTTCGCCATCTGTCAGCGTGACGGTTAACGCCGCATTTTCAATCGTTTGGACGTCACTGCTCTGCCTAAGCATCGCTGACTCTGACTCAACCACTTGGAACACTTGGTAGCCCATTGCAGGCAGGTCGGATACTTTCACGTTCAGTTCAAAGCGGTAGTACGGCGGTACGGCGACTTCTTTCTCACCATCTTTGGTTACTTCAATGACCTTGCCACCATCTAAGGTCTCACGCGCTAGAATTTCGGTCGCAAGCAAGGCTTTACCATCTGAAAGAGCAATCGACGGGTGCTTAGAGAAAGCGGTGACTTTAGCAACACCGCTAAATGATGTGATTTGGCCGTTAAAGATCATCACTTCATTGTCATCACATGCACTACTCGCGAT
Source organism: Vibrio sinaloensis DSM 21326 (assembly GCF_000189275.1). GTDB lineage: Bacteria > Pseudomonadota > Gammaproteobacteria > Enterobacterales > Vibrionaceae > Vibrio > Vibrio sinaloensis. Next base: position 68,288 of record NZ_AEVT01000018.1, read on the forward strand.
CTCTTTCACCACTAGGTTGTATAAGCCGTGACAGATCTCTTCGGCTTGCTTTAAACGGTGCATGATGTCTGCGTTAGTCGCATCGCTATTACACCCACCCATACTGTCATGGGCGTGACATTCAAGGATCTTCTTCCAAGCCATATCCACCAGCTCAGTGTGAACTGTGATGCCTTGCGCTTTAGCAATCGCAATCACGACTTCGAGCTTCTTAAGTAAGAACTGCTCAATCTCGAAGTTCAGCTTTTTAATGTCATAGCGCACAGAGCCAATCGTTTTATGGATACGAGTGTATCGCGGCGCTTTGAATTCACCTTGGTAAGTCTCAAACTCACTGCTGTTGCCACGAAGGAAATCAACAAAGCTTTCCATTGATGAGATGGTGTAAATGTCCCCAGCAGGTGAACGTTCGCTGGCTGCTTGTAAAGTTTCCGGTAGGTTCGGGTCAATGTTGACCTGATCACCACCGGATGGGATCAACACTTCATCGAGACCTGACAACGACTTGATCTTGTCAATCATCGGGAAGATTTTCTTATCCAGATGCTCTGCATCAGCAATGATGTTTTTCGCCGCGCCGTAACCATGAACTAGGTTGTATGCGTAAATGGAATCATCACCTTGCGACTTCCAGAAGAAGTGTGATTTTTCTACGTGTTGGTCGTAATCAATCCCACGCCAGAATACGATGTTATCGATCCCCATTCCCTTGAACAGCGTTGGCATTTGCGCGTTATGACCAAAGGTATCCGGTAGATAGCCAACCTTCATGCTGTGGCCGAGTTCTTCTGCGATATGCATACCGTACTTCAGGTTACGGATAATCGACTCACCTGCCACATTGTAGGTATCGGTCTGAGTATACCAAGGGCCGATAAACAGCTTTTTATCGCTTACCAATTTAGCCATACGCTCACGCATGTACGGCAGCACTTTCAAGTAATCTTCAACAATCGCCGATTGACCATCTAAGTGGTAGCAGCTGTAGCTTGGTTGATTCTCCAAAGTCTCAATCACTTTGGTGAAGTTATAAGTCGCCAGAACGTCACTGTCTTGCTGAGTAAAATACCACTCACGATCCCAGTGAGTGTGAGGAATGACATGTACTTTTGCCATGGGGAAACTCTCGATAAATTCTTGATAGTTTGGGGAGGCGAGCCTCCCCGCTAGACGTTTTTAGGCTTTTGCGTGGTCTGGTTTAGTGCACAGCAGTAACGCTATAGCGATAAACATAGAACCCGCGATAACAGAAATGGTGTAGCTGATTGGGTCAGAAGATAGGAACCATCCCCAAACGGCTGGTAGTGGTAGGCTTTGCCATACGTTGAGGACGACAGCCAGTTGCGTACCGATAATTGAACCGAGAATCATGATTGGAATCATCTTCGGATTTTTCAGAATGAATGGAATCGCACCTTCTGAGATACCGATTAGGCCAAGCATCAGAGAGGTTTTACCGACCGTACGCTCTTCACTTGAGAAGACTGGTTTGCGGAACTTGCCATCCAGCAGCGCCGCGATGCCCACACCGATTGGTGGAATAACGATACCCAGCTCACGAGCAATCAGGTCAAATCCTTCACCCATGCCGTTCAAACCAAGCGCAACAGAACCTGCGGCTTTGTTGATTGGGCCACCTAAGTCAAAGGCGGTACCTGCGGCAATCACCATTGAGTAGATACCGCGCCCGGCATCACCGGCTTGAGTAAACAGGTCAATCATCGCAAGGTTTACAGCGCCAAAGAATGGGTTAATCGCGTACTCCATAGTCAGTACCATCACGACGCCCGTCACCGCCGGGACAAGTAGCATGGTCTTGAGTGTGGTCAGTTCGGTTTTCACCTTAATCACGTCGTTAAGGTAGCGAACCAGATAACCGACAAGGAAACCAATCGCAATCGCACCGAAGAAACCAGACGGCGCCCAACCTTCTAAATCAAAAAAGCGCTTATAAGGCTCATCGGTCATCAAGCCGCCGATAAAAGCAGGAATCAGTGCTGGTTTGCCAGCAATCGAATACGCGAGGTAACCTGCAAAGATTGGGTACATAAACTTGATGGTCATGAAGCCAAGTTTATCTAAGGTTTGGATAGGCGTACCTGAAATATCGATGAACTCACCGGTGATTTTGGCAACGGCCATCAACAGACCACCCAACACCACGACCGGCAACATGTAGCTGATACCTGTCATGATATGACCGATAGCCACTTGGTAAGCCGAACGCTTTTCATCATGCACTTCGACATCTGCGTCTGACTTTTGCTTACCACGTAAAAATACCGTTGGTAACAAATCATCGACGCGCTTGATCAGCTCTTGGGTGCGAACCTGAAGTGGATTAGCGTTATCAAAACGCTCCATGTCCATAATCGGCACATCGACCGCCAGCACAACGCCGTCTGCGGTTGCGATATCATGGGCAGTCAGTTTATTTTTCACACCATCACTGCCTTGTGTTTCGACTTTAACCTCATAGCCCTGCTTTTCAGCCCAGGCTTTGATTTTTTTAGCCGCCATAAAGGTGTGTGCAATGCCGGTAGGGCAAGCGGTCACTGCAACGAGTTTTTTCTTACTCATGGTTTTTCACCGTTATACTTATCAACTGCGGCAAGTATATTTAGCGCTAATGTATCGAGGTACAGTTTCATCGTACAACCCATGTATGACGATACTTTTGTGACAACTATCAAGGTATTTCCTCACTTTTTCCCGCCTAATAATGACCATTCTGTCACTACGTCTATCAAGCTAAGTGTAAGCGATGAATACCTTTAAAGGGATTGAACGAGTTATATATGAGTACCTGATCAGTCATGCAAAAGATTTGAACAGCATCTCTGCCAAAACCATTGCCAGCAAAGCGTTAACCACAACAACATCGGTCAATCGCGTATGCAAAAAAATGGGTTACGCCAGTTATACCGAGCTGAGATATAAGTTGGCAGACGACCTCAAAAAAGACATCGAGCCGACAGCCCAAGGTGATGACCAAGCGCAGCGAATTGATAAAATCGCTCAGTCACTGAATCGCTCTCCCGTGGTTTACCTGTATTCTCGCGGCGCGTCGATCGTCAGCGTTTCGTATCTGTCGCGCTTTCTCTCGCTGGCTAATATCCCTCACCTAGTGATTACCGATATTCACCAGTTAGCTCGTGCAGAAACCGGCACCCTGGTATTGATCAGCAAATCGGGAGAAACTCAGGCAGTGGTCGATATGGCACATAATGCGAAACGAAAGGGACTCAAAGTGTTTGCTATTAGCCATTTAGGTTCAACATTAGCCAGCATTGCCAGTGTCAATCTCGACTTAGAAGAGCAAGTCGATGGCATTTCGCCTTACCACCGTGAATCGCAGATCCATATCTTGGAGCTGGTAGACTTGATAGGAAAAGAGTTGTTGGAAGGTTAACTGAATCCGGTTAGGGGTATCCTCGCAATACTTTCAGGGTTTTAACAACAATCCCGTCGCCTAGATGTATTCTTCACACCTCGTCAATCACGCTCTCGTAAATAAGGTACCTTCATGTCTGAACTCTACACAAAGCACGCGCTCAAGTACGCCGAAGCAGTCAAAGATAATGTTTACAATGCCATGTTTGAACGACCTTCAACTTTGGCGCTATTGGATGAAGTGTCAGGCAGCGATGTGTTAGATATCGGTTGTGGCTCCGGTGAATACGCCCAATGGCTAATCGAACACTCAGCCGCCAAAGTGACCTGTCTTGATGTGTCACAACAGATGGTCGACATCGTAACAGAGCGTTTTGCCAACAAGGTGAGTGCTTACCAACAAGATATCGCCTTAGGATTGCCAAACGAGCGCGACGACAGTGCCGATCTTGTGATATGCCCATTGGTGCTTCACTACATTGCGGATTTAACCCCTGTATTTGCCGAGATCCATCGGGTGCTGAAACAGGGCGGGTATCTGGTCTTCTCAACTCACCACCCTTTTGCGGATATTGAATGCTCAAAAACTGGAAATTATTTTGAGCGAGAGTTTATTGAAGACGAATGGCACACCATCGGCCAACCCGTCGCGGTCAGCTTTTATCGCCGCTCATTGACGGAGCTGTGCCAAGCAGTCTCATCCGCTGGTCTAGTGATCGAAGCAATCACTGAAGGCTGCGTTGACCCGCAGATTCAACAAGTCGCACCCGAAACCCACGAGTACTTGTCGAAAAATCCTAACTTCATCTTTATGAAATGTCGCAAGCGTTAATTGCGCAACCAGTCAAACCAATAGGAGAAGTCCCATGCAACCTGCACCAATAAAACCTGAAATCACCTTTGACGACTTTGCCAAGTTGGATATCCGAGTTGGTACCATCACTGACGTAAACGAAGTGGCGAAGTCAGATAAGCTAATGAAACTAACGGTCGATTTTGGCGATCATACTCGCTCCATTCTGGCAGGAATTAAGCAAGAGCGTGACAATCCAAAAGAAATTGAAGGCAAGCAAGCCCTGTTCGTGGTGAACCTGCCAGAGCGAAAAATGGCGGGAGAACTCTCTCAAGGTATGCTGTTTGACATTGGCTATGAAGATAAACTGCAACCGTGCTTAGCCTGTCCGGAAAACGACATCCCTAATGGCGCAAGAGCAGGTTAACACTTTCACTTTTCCTTTCATCATCTCTGTTAGATAAGCCTTCCAATTGAGAAGGCTTATCTTTTAATCAATTACGCTGCCAAATTTATATAATCAATAGATTGCACAGGTATATTTATATATACTCCACAAACCATTGATACTTATACGGTATTAGTGTCTATTTACGTCAAAGTAAACGGGTTTCCGTTTACTACCACGCTCTCTCCTAGGTACAAAGATAAATGCAAAATATACAAAGCGACAACGATCTCGTCTTAGCCAGCAGGTGGTCGCGTTTTTGGGCAACAGTCATAGATAGTCTGGTTTTGGCACTCTGTTCTGCCCCTTGGATAATCTACATGCTAAATGGCGCAGCAGACGGAACTGGTGTCGCATCAGTATACGTCTACGCTCTAACTGCGCTGCTGTGGATAATTACTATCGCATTTCAGTGCTATCTTATGCATCGCCACGGGCAGACCATTGGCAAAAATGTGTTTGAAATTGCAATGGTCGATCTGGAAGGCAACAAGCCCGGTTTAGCCAAACTGATATTTCTCCGCATGCTACCTGTACATGTTTTAAGTTATGCCAACTATGTAGGGAGTTTTGTGCCACTGATCAATGTGTTGTTTATCTTTCGTAAAGATAGACGCTGCTTACATGATTTAATCGCGGGAACTCAAGTCATCAGCGTTGCCAAACCTAAGCAAGTTGACTTCAGCACCTTTGATTAACGCCACCCCACCGACAGGAAACCTCGCTCGCCATGACAGTTTTAAAGATTCTTACTGCACCAGATCCAAAACTGAAAACACAAGCGCACAAGGTAGAAGACTTTTCGTCTATCCAAACCCTCATTGACGACATGCTAGACACACTTTATGACACTGATAACGGTATAGGGCTAGCCTCAACCCAAGTCGGCCGGAGTGAAGCTGTGGTTATTATTGACTTATCCGACAACCGCGATGAACCTTTGATATTGGTTAACCCTGAAGTCGTCAGTGGCAGTCACAAAGCACTCGGCCAAGAAGGCTGTTTATCTGTACCTGACTACTATGCCGAAGTAGAACGATACACCTCAGTTGTGGTTTCTGCACAAGATCGTCATGGCAATTCCATCACCATTGAGAGCGATGACTTTCTTGCAATAGTGATGCAGCACGAGATTGATCATCTCGCTGGCAATCTATTTATTGATTATCTATCGCCGCTAAAGCGACAAATGGCGATGAAAAAAGTAAAGAAACACCTTAAATCTCGTGCATAGCACTAATGCACAGTTGTTATGCCCCACCTGGGGTATAGCAACCGCCCAATGTTTTATCTTGCGTATAACACAATAAAAATGCATCAACGACGTAAGGGTCATAAAGGGTATTACGACCTCGCTTGAGCGTATTGATCGCCGCTCGTGCCCCTAACGCTTTTCGATACGGGCGATCACTTGCCATGGCATCAAAGGTGTCAGCAACCGCCACAATACGCGCTTCCATTAAAATCTGGTTGCCTTTTAATCCCTTTGGGTAACCTGATCCATCTAAGCGCTCGTGATGCTGTTCAACAATATCGATAATTGGCCACGGGAAGTCGACATCTTTAAAAATGCTCGATCCAATCTCTGAGTGACTTTTAAGAAGGTCATACTCAACTGGCATTAACTGCCCAGTTTTATTGAGTAACTGAGAAGGAATGGCAATTTTACCGATATCATGCACCAACGCCCCAACAATCAGCCCTTGCTTATCGTGCTCACTTAAATGCATTTGATCGGCAATCAACTCACAAAGGTGAGCGACATTACGTTGGTGAGATGAGGTGTATTCATCACGAATTTCCAATGCTCGTGAAATCGCCCCAAGCATTCCGGTAAGAATCGAATAGGGGCTGCGTGACTCAAACACTTTCCTATGCCCAGAATTCGAATGAGTAATCTGCGACGCTTTCGCCTCAACTTGTGGCCAAAGCTGATTTAACCGTGACCAAAAACACTCTACCTCAGCTTCGTTATACCCCGTATCACCATTACCGATTCCAACAATCGCCACCACTTTGCCGTTGAACGTAATTGGTACGCTAAAATGGTGATGAAGCGAAATATGCCCCTCAGGTAAAGACTCCGGAGCATGATGTGCCATGGGGTAATCGTTATGAATAACCGGTTTATTGGTACGAATGCTGTCTGCCCAAATCCCCGCAGCAGACAGCGGATAGTGAGTTTCATGGCTGGAATGACAGTGCTCCAACGCCTTTGTTGACCAGACGTTAAGGGCAATTTCATTGGTTGCTGCATCAAAAAAGTGCAAGTAGCCGACCTGTGAATTGGCCTCTTCAACTAAGGTATCGATTAAATCACGATAAAAATCGTGCTTGGTCAAATACTCTCTTTCTAAGGGTACGCTCAGATCCATCATTGCTCTTCAATGCTCATTTAATCGCCACCGGGGAATAGGAAGCTGGCATTCTATCACCCGAAAAATGTCAACTGGTGACCCAAATCAATTCAAACACTATTTGCTCTTTTTCCTACTTGTGCTGACAAAGCCGATTCAGTGACACCTTTCATAACACTGACTGATGCCGAAAAGATATACTGACATGCTTTGAGCACGAAAATGGAATCGCTTATGACAATAGAAGTGGGTATTCAGATTAGAGCGGCACGCCGCGATGAACTAGAACAAGTTTACGCACTCGTCACCAACAACGACGAGTGGACGCGGTTTAACGGCCCTTATTTTCCATACCAACACCCTTCGCTAGACCAATTTGCCCAGACAACCTTTGTTCGTATGCTACGTGGCGAAGACCTTCAACTCATAACGGTTGACGGAATTCCGGTGGGCAGTGTCAATAGCTATTGGGAGTGTGAGACAACGCGTTGGTTGGAAGCGGGAGTGGTGATTTACGATCAAACTTACTGGGGCCGTGGAATAGCCGCGAAAGCGATTCCTCTCTGGATAAGCTTTTTGTTTCAGCAGTGGAATATTGAGCGTGTAGGCATGACGACTTGGTCTGGTAACCCACGTATGATGTCATTGGCGCTCAAACTGGGGTTCAAACAAGAAGCGCGGCTGCGTAAAGTACGCTACTACCAAGGCCAATACTACGACTCCATCAAATATGGTGTCTTGCGCTCGGAATGGGAAGAAAGAGATTAGACAAGGAACACAGGATGAATAAAGCAGAACTCAACTTAGATCACCTACCGCTGCAACTTGCTCTGATTGAAAGTGCCTATCATGCTTTCGTGAATCAAAAAGATGTGGTCGCCGCGGTGCTGTTAGGCTCACTCGCCTCAAACACCGGCGATCGCGTCTCTGACGCCGATATTATCATCTTCACCCAGCATGGCTTTCGTTCATCAACGCAAGGCTGTTTTGAAAAATTCGAAACCGATAAAGATATCTTTTACTGCTTGGACGGCCATCACAACCAAAACGCCTACTTCAAAAAGTATATCTTCAGCGACTTAACCAGCGCTGAAATTCACTGTGTCGATCTCTGTGAGCCTTTCTCGATTTCAAAACCATTCAACGTACTCTTTGATAAAGCCAACATTATCAGCCAACGACTAACCGATGAGCCAGCCCCTAAACATCAAGACTTCCCTGTTTATACCGCAGGTGATCAAGGCTTAATTTGGGAGTTGTTTGACTGCATAAAATGGTTGAGTCGCGACAATAATGCGCTGGCAAAGTCTTATATCAAAAAGCTGGCAGCTAAGTTGTAGTGGTTTAAGTTTGCGGCTTTGCAACAAAAATCATCGCGATTCCACCCAGTACCAGTAAAGAAGAGATAATCGCGGGTAAACTGATCGACTCGGCTAAGCCAATACTGCCAGCGGCAAACGCGATCACGGGAACGGCAAGTTGGGCGATAGACGCTTGCAACACAGAAATGCGCTTAACCACTTGGTACCACACTATATAGCCAAAACCAGAAGCAAAGATACCAGATAGTAACGCCCACCCAACGCCTTGCACTGTGATGCTTTGTGAAGAGAAAAGCCAAGGGCTAACACATAATGCGATCACACTGGCGAGTACAAACCCATGGGTTATGGCTTTAGCAGGTGCTCCGCCACGACGACCCAACAAGGTAAAGATCGCCCAACCAATGCCTGAGAGCAGCATGATGATTGCGGCGGTTAAGCTTGGCGTTTGCGCAGAAGGAAGCATAAGCAACACAAAGCCACTTAGCGCTGTTGCGATGCCTAGCCATTCAATGCGATTAAGGCGGTGACCGGAGTAAACATGAAATGCCACCAGCGTTAACTGAACCATACCAAACAGGATCAATGCACCAGTTCCAGTAGTAAGTTGAGTGTAAGCAAATGAGAAAGTCACGGCATAACCAAACAAAGCAATGCCTGACCACCAACTGAGTTTATCGGTTAGAAATGAGCGCTCAAGTTGACGCTTAGCCACCATAATCACGACTAATGTTACTGCGCCAGACAGCAGGCGAATTAAAGTAAACGAACCTGGGTCAATCGACTGTTCTGCCAGAGCAAAGCGACAAAAAAAGGAATTGGCAGCGAACGCAAATAAGGCCACCAGTAAACTAACTGAATGAGACATAAACTTCCCTGATAATCTTCAGTTTGAGTATATCGATTGATAGCGAATCCGATAGCTCAATTCTTTATGCGTGATTCCATCCGCTTCTATCGTATAGATAAGAAAAGCCGCACTAAGGCGGCTTTAGTGTTGCAAGTGAGTGTTACTGATGGGAGTCAAGATACGCTTTCGCTTGCTCTTTTCCCATGTACTTGCCAAGCGTTCTCGCGGGCACTGAGGTTAAATCGACCACGATCAAGCCATCAAGCGCGAAGTTAAACGCAGGGTCAACGTTAAAACAAACCAGCTTGCCGTTCATTCCTAGATACTGCCTTAACAGCACGGGCAGCCCCATCCCTTGCTCTAAACGACTCAGCACTTTAGAGAGCAGTGGTAAGTTAGAAAGAGAGCTCAGCATATCCGGACGCCAGAACTCCTGACCACTTTTTTCCAGCGGAGTGGTTGGCTCGACCAATTTCGCTTTTTCATCATCGTAATAATGCACTGACATCACGGACGCAATTAACTGCCTCGCGACTGGACTGTAATCATTACTGATACTCACCGGGCCAAATAAATGGGTGTATTTGGGGTTACGCTCAACAAACCCAGCAATCCCTTTCCATAACAACAATAACGAGTGCATGTTACGCTGGTACTGTTTCGCCACGACAGATCGACCGAGCTCAATGGATTTGCCTAAGCTGTTTACAAAGGCCTCATCATACTTAAACAAACTGGTTGAATAGAGCGCGTCTATGCCACCTTCTTCGACCAACTCATCGACCAACCCTAAACGATAGGCGCCAACCAGATCGCGATTGGTTTTGTGCCATACAAACAGTTGGTGGTAATGGGCGTCAAATTGGTCAATGTCACAACTACGCCCACTGCCCTCCCCAACATCCCTAAAACTCTCTTCACGGACTCGGCCAATCTCTCGCATCATACTCGGCATAGCGTTCGTAGGGGCACAATAAACGCGATAATCCCCTTGCTCGATCAACAAATAATCCGACAATTTCTTCAGCTCAGTTTCGAGCACATCCACCGCAATCGGTGCAATAATCGGCTCAGCTTCGGCGTCATACAATGCTGGCGCGCGGTGGTTATCCATACTGCCCATTAAGTAGGTGTTTAAGCGAAAGTATTGAGTGATATCGCTGTCTTTTTCAAAGTCCTTCACTTCACTGTAAGGGATCGGATTACCGACAGAAACAGAAATCGTCTCACCAGACTTGTTGAGCAATTCTCGCCCCAACAATGCGGTTCTGAGCAACGGATGAATTCGACCGGCTTGGTAAAACAACTTACTGTTCATGCCATTGATGAAAATAGGCACCGTTGTCGCCTCAGCGTGTTTGACAAACTTCGCGACAGACTGACTCCACTCTTTATCGGTGATCTTATTCTCGCCAGCTTGCCACGCAGAAACCTCGCCGGCAGGGAAGATAATCAACACCCCACCTTCTTTGAGATGCTGATTGGCCTGCTTGATCGCTCTACGATTGGTGCGTTTCGCTTGCTCACCGCCGAATACATTGACGCCAATAAACAGTTCATCAAGTTCTGGTATCCGCTTTAGCAACTCATTGGCAAGCACTTTAACGTCTTTACGCACCTGAGAAATAAGAGAAGCGAGAATCACGCCTTCAATACCACCAAACGGGTGATTTGCCACAATCAGTACCGAGCCTTCACTTGGCACACTGTCTAAGCTACCTTGATCAACCTGATATTGCGTACCGATTCGAGCTAGAGTTTCTTGCATGAACTCAAAACTGTCTTCTGGTAGTGCTTCTTGCTTGTAGAGCGCATCTAGGGTCGACAAACCCGTCGCCCATTCCACTATTGACTCGCCAATGCCAAAAGGGGTTTTACGCGGTAATCGAAACGGACTTGCAATCATACTAAGCTCCTTGAGACAACAGGCCGTAAGTGAAAGTGCCTTGAGTCTTTACATCACGAACAAACAAGTACACGCCACATGCCCAGACAATACACGCCATACCAAACAGCAAGCCGCCATCGTCGCCTACCACTTCACCCAGCGCATTAAACTCTGGCATCACAATGCCTAGCGGGGTAAAGAGATGGAAGAAAATCGCACCAGTCATGATGCCTGCACTCATCGCCGCTCCCACACCATGCAAGCGAGTGAACAACAAGATGGCGGCAATAAGCTCAGCGAAACCAATTAGATAACCACCGTATACACCAAACCACTCAATGCCCGACCACTCACCTAATGTGCCAAAGATATGGTCTGTCTCAAACGAACCAGAAAACTTGAAAAACAGTGACTGGATAAAAACGAAAGCAATAAAGACTGCTGGAATGTGTTTTGAAGCTACAAATTTCATCGTCATCATTCCCTTAGTTAATTAGGCTCGGCCAGTTTTGATCAGCTGCTTTGATGTGACCTGCGCGATCATCATCCCACCAGCTTTTAACTTCTGCGTTGTAGTTGAGGTACAACTTGCCATCAACGATCGCCCACTGTTTCGGATCCGCCGATGCAAAGTCATTCTTTGCTGAAATAGCCCAAGCACAATAACCGCCATACTGTGGTGCATACGCTTCTGGATCTGCGTTGAACTTATTGAGGTTTTCTTGTGATGAGAAGTACCAGTCAGCACCTTTGTATTCCACTTGCCATTGGCTGTCGCCTTTCACTGGTTTTCCCTCGGTAAAATAAGCGACTGTGTCATAGCCATCTAAAGCTTTACTGCTGAAAATGCCGGTGTAGATTTCATCGGCGGCGAATGAAGGAAAACTTACGAGCATAATAATTAGGGCAAATAACTTCTTCATTTGAAAACTCCTTGTGCAACAACGTCGTTTCTTTGACAACTTAAGTGGGTTTGAAAGTCGACATTGCGGTTATCGTCGATAGATTGATAATTCATTTCTTGTTTAGAAGAAGACACGACAACCGAGGTAAAACTTACAGTGCGAGCATCATTTCTTTTCATTAATGGTGAAAGGTGCGGGTAATTGTCATCGTGGGTTTGGTGGAACTGACGACCAAAACGATCACGAGATAACGTGCCCATCAACTCACTGAACAGCTCGACCCGATAGTCACGCGCTTCTTCAAAATGCAGCGCGGCCGAGACGATAGGCGCACAGGCATGTGAACGGCTTAACTCGTGTCCATCCCACGTCCACAAAACGGTTTCGTTGGCAGTACGACGTGTATCAAACGACACCACGGTAAAAGGAGCAAATGCGCTTAAATCCATGGCCAGCAAACGGCTGTCGACCGTCTGGCTAGAACAACTGTTGGCTAAACGCTTGATGATCATGCCACGGCTCACCAACGCTCCAGATGGGGTTTGTCCCTGATAGTAATTAAGCAAACAAACCGTCACACCATGCTCATTGGTTGAAATCCAACTGCCACCCCCTACAGGGTCAATGGGCATCACGCACTGGATCCCGTCAATAACCAACCTTTGTGGCTCTAATGCCGGTAAACGGCTACGTTGCTCATCACGATTGAAATAGACTTCGTAATGGTTACTGCCGTGATAAACCCAAGATAACGTACACATAACTTATTGCGCCCTTTGGTAGGTTGCGGTTGTGGGAGCGACACCGAAGCGGCTGTCGGCCTCGACCCCACGAATTGAGGCCACAACTTTAGCCATCGCGAAATGGTGGGTGGCATGCAGTGCAGCGAACGTCAGTTCACGAACAAACGTCGACGAGACCTCTTCCACTTGGGTTTGCGACAGCATCACCTCCGTTTCAACCGTGACTGGCTGATGAAGCTCACCACTGGGCAAAGCAAACAGCCAAGTCACCAAATCTCGAATCTCTTGCTTAGCGACGTCAATATCGCGCTCAACTTGATGTCCACGACGACGAACGTTGTAATCAATTCGGCTCGAGTCCAACTTAATGGCGTGGAACAGGTCTAGCCAATGACGAAAGTGCTCGCCGATGGAGCTGCTGACGTGTGGTTGGGCAAGATAGATGTAATCTTCTGCACTGAGCGTCTCGAGGAACTCATAACCTTGGTTGAGTGTTTCAATACACCCGACAATCGCCTGAGATGAATGCGTCTGTGAGGTTTGTCCTTGGCCTGTAGGCAGTAGACTGGTTAGGGAATTTTTCATGGTAAGGCTTCCTAAGTTGCTGCAAATTAGTCCGTCATTGGGTATTGCTGAGTCAGCAATTTCTCTTCACGCCATGCACTTAATAGCGCGCCCAAAGACGGCGAGCCCAACCCCTGCTTTTTGTGCTTAGAACCAATTTGATACAGAAGTCGATACTGCTTGAGCAGAGTAGAAAAAATATGGCTAAGCGGCGTATCACTGTCCCATATATGTGCCGCTTCACTGCTGGCACCGTTAATTTCTAAGATGTCGAAGTTTTCCCCCGCCATCAGTGATTGAATGTCTTCGAACTTGATGTCTAACCGGCCATAGTGAAAGCCCTCAAAATCACCGAGAACGTCATCCAACGTCTGCTCTAGCTTAGGTGTGATGAACTGATTACCGTCACGGAAGATGGCACCGCGAGAGTGACTGCCGGCAAATGCCAACTGAAATTCGTCCCCTTTTGGAACAACCACATCAAGATGCTGGGTATGACGTGGTAGGTAGAGGTGTTGCAATTTACCGGCTCGAGGACACTTTTCGATCAGTTGCTGCAGGGTGGAAGCCCCGTCACCAATGACATAAGGCGAATATTTAAGAGTAATCGAGATGATCTTGCCGCGAGATTCACCTGGCTGTCTGACATAGAACACACCAGCCTCAGCACTAAAAGGGGATTTTTGTTGCAGCAGGAAGCGACCAGAGTGAGGAAACGTCTCCACATACTCTTGCAACTGCTGATCAGAACGAATCAGCTTAACCCCAACCCCACGACAGCCTAGATCGGGCTTAGCCACGAGTGGGTAAGACAATTGTGCTTGCTCGAGTTGCTGTTTCGCCTGCTCGACTAAAATGTCGCTACTGTCATGCGTTTTGGTGAGCGTGATGAAGGGTAAAATCCATTGATTGGTTTTCTGCCCAGCAGAGGTGAAGATGTCGTGCTTTGATTCACCGACCATACCGCTGAGCTTAATCGCTGGATTGGCGATAAGTGGCAGTGCCCAATCTCGGTGAAACAAGCTCAATGCCGCACTTTGCAATACAACAGGTGTGTAGAAAAACCAAGCTGGTAAAAATTCAAATGGCGATATTACTCGCTTTGGCTCTTTCAGCACTGGCATACCAGCGTTTACTCGACCCGGTGGAATCATCTCGATGTTAGCGAGCTGTGTCATACGCATCCCTTAAAAATGTTCTAGTAATCAATTTGTTCACAAGCAACATCACCCCCAAACCAAGCGGAATGAGCAGCCAACTAATCTGACTCTCTTTTAGCCATTGGGCGTTGCCTAACTGGAAGAAAGAACCAAAGACCAACACTGTCCATAGCCCTGTTGCTGTTAGGACAGCAATGAAAAACTTACTTTTTGGCACGTCAAGAAAACCGCTTAACGTAAAGCCAACCGTGCGCAAGCCTGGAATAAAACGCACCACAAATAAGGTGCTGAATGCCTGTTGATGTATTTTTCGACGAAGCTTGCGCGCTCGTTGGTAGCGGAATAGTCGATACCGCAGCACACGTACTCTTTGCGCCGATTTACCCAATAGATACAGCCCCAAATCCCCGCTGCTGATGCCAACAAAGATCGCAGCAAGCGCCAGACTGGTTGGCATCAGTTGCTCAACCGCTAACGTGGCTGCCGTAATAATCGCCAGATCTTCAAGTAGGTAAGAAAGCAGAACAATGCCGACAAAAAGCGCGGCTAGAGAGACGTTGTCTTGAAACAACCAAGCTTCAATTGAAGTCACTACATCCATCATGCCATTGCCCTTCATTGTTCATATCTGCGTTCACTATTGGTTAGGCATATCGCCCTTTTGTTACACGAGAATTAACTGTGCATTGCAGATATAAAGAGAGGATGACGTAAGGAAAAATTTCATCTAAATGTAAAATTGTTATAGCGGATGTGAATCAGTCACACAGCTTGCTTAAGCTAAGAGTATGAAAACGAGAGCAATCTCGCTTGTTTCAGTACAGGGGGCGTGCCACCATACGAGGCTCAATTTAATTGGCAGGACGCCATCATCGAACAAGGAAAGTGCGAAACCTAATGCAGTCAATTTCTCAAAACCAAGCACAAAAGATCGCTCTACTCTCGCAAGGCTTAGCCACTGCAACCGCGAAAGGAAGAAGTGAACAGCAAACCCTCGCGGCTTTTGAGCAGCTTAGCTACGTGCAAATTGACACCATTTCGGTCGTCCAACGTGCTCATCACCATACTTTGTGGACCCGTAACCCAAGCTATCACCCAGAGCAACTTGATCGCTTAGTCCACCAAAAACAGGTGTTTGAATATTGGTCTCACGCAGCCGCTTACCTACCGATGAGCCAATTTCGTTACAGCTTACCAAGAAAAGCGGCGATCAAATCAGGCCAACAACGCCATTGGTACTGTAAAGATCGAAAGCTCATGAAAGACGTATACGCACGCATTGAGTCTGAAGGGCCATTGATGGCAAAAGATTTTGAATCGAAAGCGCATAAAACCGATGGCTGGAATACTAAACCAACCAAACAAGCCTTAGAGAATCTGTATATGCAAGGTGATTTAATGATCGCTGAGCGACGCGGCTTTCATAAGGTTTATGATCTCACCTCGCGTGTGCTGCCAGACGGCATTGATACTTCGATGCCTACGGCGCAAGAGCATGGGCGTTTTTTGGTTCTGAGTTATCTGCAAGCCCATGGCATCGGCACCCTTCCGGAAATGGTTTATCAGCTCAAAGACGTTAAAACGCAGGTCAACCAGGCGCTGCAAGAACTACTTGAATCGGGTGACATTGAGACGGTTACCGTCAACCAACAGACGTATTACACCTGCCGTAACGCTTTGTCATTGCTCAACAAGCGTCTTAATCGTAAGCAAGTAAAAATACTCTCTCCGTTTGATAATTTGCTGATCCAACGAAAACGCACCAGTGCAATTTTTAATTTTGATTACCTAATCGAGTGCTATGTCCCCCAAACGAAAAGGCAGTTTGGCTATTTTTGTTTGCCTATTCTTTGGGATGGAAAACTCGTCGCTCGTGCGGATTGTAAAACGGATAAAAAAACCTCGACACTCAATGTGCTCAACCTAGTGATTGAGCGCGATATTAAGCATCGAGAGGCATTTTTAGAGGCTTTGGATAGCGAACTGCACGCGTTTGCGAGGTTTAATCAGTGTGAGCAGTTTGCCATATTGCAGGTTTCCGATAACCTTAGCTAACGGTCAACACAATCTTACCGACATGGCTTTTGTCGAGAAACACACGTTGCGCAGTCTCAATCTCTTCAAGCGGATAAGTGAGTGCCACTAACGGTCGAATCCGGCCTTGCTCAATGTGCTCAACAAGATGACCAAATACCTCTGGCTCTAGTACAGTACACCCGAAAAAGCTGAGGTCCTTCAAATAGAGAGTCCGAACATCTAGGTCCACCATCGCTCCGCCAATCGCTCCAGAAACGGCATAGCGCCCCTTGGGTTTCAGCACTTGCAAAAACTGAGGCCACGTTTCTCCGGCAACCAAATCAATTACTACATCAACACAGCTCTCGCCAAGAGCTTGTACTAAATCTTGATCTCGCTCGATCACACGGTCGGCCCCAAGCGCTAACACTTGCTGACGTTTGCTGTTGCTAGTAATGGCAATAACTTTCGCTCCACGTGCCTTTGCTAACTGAATGGCTGCCGAACCTACGCCACCCGAAGCTCCGGAAATCAACACTTGTTCACCTTGGGTGACGTTAGACCGAGTCAGCATATTCTCTGCGGTCGAGTAAGAACATGGAAACGAAGCCAGTTCAACGTCTGATAGATTGGACTCAACGTGATGAGCATGGATGGAGTCCACCACTACGTACTGGGCAAAACCCCCATCGCATTCGGAGCCCAAATACCAAGGTGTTGATTGTGTTTCGCCTGCGACCTGAGACAGACAAGGCTCTATCAACACTCGTTGGCCAAGACGCTGTGAGCTTACCTCCTCGCCCACCGCCACGATTTCTCCACACACATCTGCACCTTGAATCCGTGGTAATTGCAGGGCACTCCCTCCCCAAC
Source organism: Vibrio sinaloensis DSM 21326 (assembly GCF_000189275.1). Classification (GTDB taxonomy): domain Bacteria; phylum Pseudomonadota; class Gammaproteobacteria; order Enterobacterales; family Vibrionaceae; genus Vibrio; species Vibrio sinaloensis. The sequence continues at coordinate 85,600 of NZ_AEVT01000018.1, forward strand.
TCGCATCTTCGCTGTTATTGTCACCTTTCGAATACCAGCCAATGCGGGTGTTGATGTCGGTATTATTGACACCAGCGGCTTTGACACGAATCAGAACCTGATGCTTGGTTGGCTCTGGTACCGCAATCTCACGATTGACCTTAAGCATCTCAAAACCGCCGTGGCCAATTAGCTGCACTCCGGTCATCGTTTTTGGAATAGGATTCATCATTACCTCACTAGCTCATTGATCATGTCATTGGCAGTACTAAGTGCTTGCTTTCCAAGCACTGGCCATGTCGCTGTTACCCCTTCATGCAAGAGAAATAACTGCTCGCCTCGCCGCTCGTCACCAACCCGTTGAACCAAAAACGCACGTACGTCGAGCTTATGGCTGTTCACCACCTGTGCGATGGTTTGGTTATCTGGAAATGATGCGACAGCGAGTGTCGACATACAGCCATGAGGCGCGTGGTGGGTCATCCAAGATTCCAATTCTTGGAAAACACATTTGATCCCCGCCATGCCTTCAGATTCGGCCCTAGTGGTTAGTAACTCCATGTAGCGTTGGTGGCGGAACGTAAGCGCCGCGATGATCATCTCTTCTTTCGATGAATAGTACTTGTACAGAGTTCTTAGGCTTACCCCGCAATACCTCTGTAACTGGGAAACACTTGGCTCAGCAAAGCCATATTGACTAAAAGCTTGCTCTAGTTTTTGTGCAATCTGCTGTTTCATAATCTCGTCACCTTACAGGTAGAATGTTCACTCTACCACAAGGTAAAATGATCATTCTACCCCTAAGCAACAATCACTGCTTTACCCGTTAACAAGGGGTACTTATAATTTGCCTCCAATTCACCAAAGGTGTGACTGCGATAAGCACCACCCACGCCACCAGCACAGGAATTCCTATGACTCACGCACATTCTGTTGTCGTCCTCGACTTTGAAACTACGGGGTTGTCTCCCAACATGGGCGACAGAGCCATAGAAATAGGCGCCGTTAAACTGGTCAATGGAGAGGTTGTCGATACCTTCCAGCAACTTATGAATCCTGGATTTCGCGTTAGCGCATTTATCGAAGGTTACACAGGCATCACCAACCAAATGCTCAGCGGTGCCCCCAGCTGTGATGAAGTGATGACGGAGTTTGCCGACTTTATCCGCGGAGAAAATTTGGTCGCGCATAATGCGTCATTCGACAAGCGCTTTCTCGACGATGAATTGGAGCGAGTGAAGGTGGCGTACCGTGGTGAGTTTGCTTGTTCTTTGCTTATTTCTCGCCGCCTTCATCAAGACGCGCCCAGCCACAAGTTGGGCGATATTGTGCGCTACAAACACATTGAAAATGATGGTGTCTTTCACCGAGCATTAGCTGATGCGCAAGTCACCGCTAAGCTATGGATGGTTATGGTGAACGATTTGCAGCAGCGCGGCATTGCACAACCAAGCTTCGAGCTGATGCAAAAAATCGGTAAAACCAGCAAAGGAGCCATCGATAAGCTGCTGGCTAGCCAAGTAGGATGATCATGACTCATTTGGATACTCGAGTCGCAACACAAGACGACTATGATTTCTTATTTGAACTGAAAAAAGCCGCCGAATATGACGCGATAAAGGCGGTGTTTGGTTGGGATGATACCGTACAGAAAAGCATTCACCAGCAAGAGTGGCGAGAAGATACACCAACGATTATCGAGATAGAGAATCACCGAGCGGGAAGCTTTTTGCTCCAATATCATCAAGATCACCTTTATTTCGGCCGTTTTTTCTTGCTTCCGCACTACCACGGGCAAGGAATTGGTAGCCAGATCCTAGATACTGTGGTCGCGATTTCCACCGCAAAGCAACTGCCCATCCGCCTGTGCTACTTACAAGGCAACCGTGTAGGTGGTCTGTATCGCCGCTATGGCTTCAAGGTGACGTCGCAAGACTCGCAGTTTATTCACATGCAAAGACCGGTAACGTCATGAGCCAAGAGGATATTGAGCAGAAGATCGCCAGCTTCACCTCTATTGAGCAAGCGCTGGATTACTTTGAAATAGGCTACGCCAGCAAGTTCATCGACCAACACAGAGTAGAACTGGTCAAACGCTTCAATGGCTACCTTATTTTGGAAAAACCACAAGATTGGTTTGCCGCCCGTCGGGCGCTTAAAAATGCTTACTGTAAAGTCCAGCGCAACCAGCTAGACAAACATACTCGTTCAGCCTGTCGAGGTTGTACAACCTGCCAACGACGCTAGCCCACAGAAAAATCCCCTCACCTAAGGGGGGATTCATCTCGATACTACATTTCTGCTAGTTTCTTAACTCGTAGTTGGACAGAAATGAGCTAGAAATATGGCTTTATTAAATTCCTTTCAGATGAAAAAATGTATGGGAAAAATCCAAATTAGTGGTCATTTTTACTAAGCCACTACAGGTTTAACCCCAATGAGTCAGAACGATTATATTGGGAAAACTCTAAAACTGCGGCCAATTTTTATTGACCTGTGTTGACGACAAAATCCACTTTGAGTCAGAGAGCTTCGCTCACACTGTTGAAATATTGCTAACCATTCCTGGTCAGTTCGTCGTGTTGCCATATTCTTATCTCCTGATAATGAAAGATAAGATCGTAATCCGATGTTCAGATGAATTGAATGTGTAGTTTATGGCGCGCTTACTTTTTAGCCTATTGGCCTAAGTTTAGACAATTACACAAAATTCAGGACACTCTTTTCCTGAAAGGATTCAAGAAGTGAATTGATTGTCTACTCTTCTAAGTTACACCTATCTGCAAAGTTTGCCCAAAATGTCGATGTTGAGTGCCTATTTTGTTTCAGAGCATTTGAAATGCAGTTCGTATACTTTGGTGTGATATTGACCAGTGCTTGTCGAACCAATTTTATGTCTTTGATTTGTTTTTGTTGTTCATAGCCATCTAGAAGAAGAGGTACAGGTAATAAATCAATTAAGGCATCTATAGTAGTATCTGAGATGGACTCACCCTTGGTTAGCATTACAATTAAGCTGATAAGGATCTGCTCAACGACTTCTGTTTTATTAGAGAAAAGCTCTTCAACAACCATTTTTTGCAAGCATGTAATGATCAAACTGAGTATATTTTTTTCTCCCCACTCACTATCAAATTGAGATTGAGCAAACTTGACCAGTGTTGTTAATTGTTCATCACTACCATAATGTATAAACTCTCTCATGCTATCGAATGACATTGAACTAATATTTGAGTGACAATTTAACCAAAGTAAGTTCTCGATAGTCTCATGACTTTTATTTGAAACAATGACTTCTTGGAAGTCTTCAGGCATCAATGATTCTAAATTAGGTGCAAAATTTTTCAGGATATTCCTAGTCCCTGCATCGATGCAGAAGAAGCCAATTTCAAGTTTTTCGGCTAATGCAATACCTAGTAGGAAGCTTTCGGTACATAGATCTCTAAATTTAAGCTTTAAATCAAGAGGTATATCCAAGTTGCTGTCGCTATGTGGCTCTGTCCTTTGAAGGATGCTTGATAGGTTCTCAATGATGTTTGTCGGAACATCACTATTTTTTCGCTCTCCTTTATTTTCAAAGTACACTGTGTCATGTGATTCATGGTAAAACGGCAATTGATCTCTGTGAAAGTCACAATATTGCGATAATGACTCATGTACAGCCTTTGTCATATGCCACGTGTAATCATTAAAAACTTGGTTACCTATATATGCTAAATATATGGCAGTGATTTCATCTATAACGAAATCCCTGCAACCAACTTTAGAGTGCTCCTCATTGATGGGAGTTGTGTGGATTGTGACACCTTCGCAGAGTATTGCTAGCATTGCTTTCTCTACGTTACTCTGACCATTTAGATGCTTGTATTTAATGTCTATAGGGAGAGGTTGCTTCATTTGTGGAGCTAATCGCTCTCTCTGCTCCCTGAAAGTGGATGTTAGCTTATCTATTTCTGCTAATATCTCTTCACCTGTAGCATTTTCTGGAAGGCTTAGCATATGAAACACTTCATTTTCATCATCATCCATGATGTTCTGTGCTATGCGGTAGGCAGCAATTATAGGGTATAGCTTCTCTACTAAAGTGCAAAGTTTTACAGGTAGTAGCATCGCATCTCCAAGTTGGGCGTTATTTAGCTTCTCTGCTATTGCTCCTTTATTATCAATTAGATACTGTGGGTTGCTTTTTACGGAATGCGTGGGAACCGTTATCTTAATATGCGATTTATGACTTTCTTTGTAATGGTATGCGCTAGTATATTTCGCTGAGTTAAAAGACCAATTTTGTTCATGAAAATTTTGGTTGGCGTGCATAATTAACTTGAAATAGTGCTTCGCATTTGAATACGGGTCATCAAAGAACCAATCGAGAACTTTATCCGCAATGTCTTCAATACGATGTGAATGATAAAACATTAGTCGCCATGAATAGTCCCCAAAGAATTCATCAAAAATATTTGAGGGCAACTCATTTGTTAGCTCATGAGCTTTGTTAGGGTCTTCTTGATAGACGGTCTCTAAGTACTGTCCCCATAAATAGATGAGATTCCTCTTTTCATATGCCTCTAGAGTGCGACCCTCATATCGTTCTATGTTCTTTCGAAGTAAGGTTGCTGCAAGCTCGTAGTCTTTTTCTTCATTGGCTAATAAAGAGTAGATTGTTGTTATTTCTTCTTGCTGTTTTTCCTCTTCACTCAAATGAGACAAGCGTTGAATGACGGTATTGTATTGTCTGGCTTGATATGAAAAGTTTAGATATGAAAAATAAGCTGCTGAGAGCCAAGGAAAGTGTTCGCTAAAGCCTACTTGATAAAGCTTTACTGCTACTTCTACATGTCCATTGTGTGCAAAGTGAAACGCAATACTGTCGATAAAGGAGATATTTAAATCTGCGTCTTTAAAGTAGTTGTCTATGCTGTCTTCAATTTGAATATGAGGAAATTCTTGAGCAGATAAAATGGGACAGCTTATAGCAGCCAGAGCTAGTAGGTTAGCCTTTGCCTCTATAGAGTCTTGTTCAGATAACCTATCGAGAGTTCCTATTATTAGCTCGGTATCTTCACTTTTGTAGAGCAATTGAACAACAGGTAAGTTACAGAAGTTTTTATCGGTTTGATTTATTAGTTTTAGAGAAAGTTCTTCTGGTGACAGCGATTGTATATTTTCAAACTCCTTTAGAGGAGTTTTAGTCAGCACAGACTTCAACATTTCGTTATTGAAGTAGTCTTTTTTTTCTATGTTGGACTGGTTCTTTTCTAGACAATCTCTCACTATTGCACAGGTATATTGAGTGTAGTGAAATAGCTGGCTAAGGATATTAATTAGCTTAAAGTCAGGCGTTTTACTGCTGTCAATCAGTTCAATGAGAGAGTCTCGTAATTTATCAAACCTAGACTTATCTTCAGATGATAGACAGAAATAATCTTTATTAAGAAAGTCATTAGCATTAACACACTCTAGAATGATTCTTTCTCGTTTGAAATCAGCTAGAGGTTTTAAGCTTTGTAATAGGTCAAGGATACCTTGGCTTTCGGCTAGCATTGAATATTCGAGCGTTTTTTCAAATAAAGCACCAAGAATAAACTCAGGTAACTCTGATTGTCTGTCTACAAGGTTGCTTACATAGTCCTCGGTAGCAAGCCTTTGTAAATAGATATACTGAGGTATTGTTTGCTCAGGGATTCTTTCAAAGTATGCTTTGGCTGCTTCTTTACCGCTTCGAATTTCGATTAGTTTAAGTATTGCAGCGTTTGCAAGCTCCTGTGCAAATGCGGAGTAGTTTTCGGATTGAGAGTAACCTTCGACTCGTTGCTCATCATCTTTAAGGCTTTCCTCACTCATTAGGATTCTAAGGGATGCAATAGCCAACTTTGCTTCTTCATCTAACATCCCCATCATGCTGAGAAAGCTAAGTTTTTGTATCCCACTATGATTGTCGTTTTGCCTGAAATCATCTAGAGCATCAATGATAGGTCTACTTATAGCACTTAATGATACGTTATCATTGATCTGGACTTGAAGCTTATCTATAAAAACTTCAGCATCAATAACTTTGTTACCGCCAAATGCGTCACCTGTACCGTTACTGGTTATATTGTAGGTGTTCATTGATACCTCATGGTGTGTTCTGATTTGGTGGCATAAGAAAGCTCACACTTTAAGTGGAGCCTTAATTGACTAGTAAACGTTAGGGCTATCGTGATTTTTCCAAAGGAAGGGTTATTTATCGTTGATGGTCTTGTTGCCCATTATTTTATCGCCATTAAATGCGTCACCACTACCGTATGAATTAATATTGATTACTGTCTGAGGTTTTTCATTCAATTGGCTAATCACTTCCTGAAGAACCTTTGATGACTCAATTAATGCTGTAAGTTCTACTGGAGATGCCGACTTTTGGTATTGTTCTTTAGATAGCTCCTCTGCTATTGCGTTAGCTACTTTATCGTCGAGGTGAACGACATTGTCTAAACCTGCTTTTATGTAGCTAGCTGTTAGCTTAATTGGTGATGATACCAAGTCATATAAGGCTCCGCCAATGATCGCACTGCTTACAAAATCCATACTTTTCTCTTTTTTATGACATTAAAGTGGACAACATTATACACCCCATTGCTTTGCAATTAGAAACAGCTTTGTTGCGTAATTCGACTAAAGAAAACAAACTTCCCTAACTGAATCGCCACTAATATAGTAGTCCCCTTTGATATAACTAAAAGTATGTCAAATCACCGTACGTTCAAATAGTGAATCAGCCAGGCGTAACTTAGAAAGGGGCATTTCCATGTTAGCTACTTTGCCAAATTCACTACACTCTATAACTGCACTCAAATGCTTTACGACTAAGAAATCTGTGTTCTACCGACATAGTGACGACGTAGAGTTTGTTCGTAATATCCAGAAAATGAAGTCTGATGTTATTAAAGATGATGCTTTCGTACAGACCTACTGCCGCCTTTTTTTTGCTGCAAAGCGCGAAATAACTCATGTTGGCTTAGTACCACTGGGACAGGTGCTAGTGGACTGAATAAACTCATGACCGCTATCAATAAAATTATTTTAGCTCGAAACCCAACGCTTAAGTTATTGGAAACGAGCCCTCATAACAATTATTCACTTAAAAATGCTCAATATCGAAACTTACTCAACCAAAACGACATCATCAACATTATCTTGAGTACCATGACTTTCTGTTTTCTTTTCGGAGTGTGGCGAAAGAACTGAATCATGGTTAATGACCTCAATGACATAGACAGACGATATGTACCTTTCGAAGAAATACAAACTAAAGCCTAAAACAAGTAAGCCAATAACCTGAGAGTTAATTTCAATCATAGAGCCAATCTTAATAGCCGTCGTCGTTCCATTCCCGTTTCCCCCGCCCTTGGAATTGCCATCACGCAAAAACTGTTTGTATGCGAGCACTAATCCAGTCCCAACTATCGCCACCACAAGCAAAGTGATAATTACAGTTTGTATACGCTGCAAAAGATAGATTAACTCAACGTCCTGAAGTGCGTTACTCTTATGCTGCTCTAACACCTGTGCATGAGCGTACTTTGCCAATTCAGTCTCGAGTAAAGCTTGGGGCAACTTGCAATACTCATCTTCACATACTCTTAGAAAATCCATAAGAGACCTAACTTCCTCCAACTCATCCTCCATTGAAATGGATCTTGCGGTAGGATTTATTGAACGGGTTGAATTTTCTGCAGAGCTATATGTCAAGACTTGGGAAGTTTCGATAACATTTACACGAGGTCGTTTAAACTCAGAATACACGTCGTGTAATTCAGATAATGTTTTAATATCCTTGAGACGCTGCAATTCTACCAACTTCTTTTGAACTCTATCCTGATGTGTTTCGATTTTTACTTTCGCTTTACCTAATAAGTCCTCTCTCACTTTTGAAGAGCCATCAAACCTATTTAGCTCTTCTACAATCACTCGTTGCCGACTAGTCTGTACTAGCTCACGAACTATCGAAGACTCTAATTTTTTCTGTATATCCTTTTTAACGTCGGCTAGTTGGTCTGCATCACTGAGCACAGCCCCACGACCTTCCTGTTCAATCGTGGGATTAACTTCCGTTGTCGGGGAAGAACACTTTGCAGCAAATGTTAATGAACTCAAGCAGGTCAATAACAATATCTTAAGAACTAAAGACATAGTAAAACCAATAAATGAATAGGTATGAGAAGTGTAGGTCTAAAATGAGAGGCTTGGTAACCTTAGCATAAGAGTACCAAAGGTCCCACAACTACTCTAGTGGGCTCTTGAATGTGATCCCAAGAGATTTACAAGCTTGTTTGTAAGGGTGCCAGCGGACTTAGGACAAAGCTCTCACAATAACCCTCCATAATGCTGTAGTACCAAATGTTAAGCGTCGCTATTAAGTTGTTTTTACTGACCACTCTGCAAAATAAAGCAAAGGCCATGCGGCACAGCACATTAATGGCAAAATGCATTTGTATGAAAAGATAGACAGCCAATGGTAGCGACCACTTAAGACCAAATGGCGATAGCTCGCCTTCTTCTAACACTTCCACCCATGTTCTATCACTACGACGTACACATTAGGCAAGGTACTTTCATAACTAGCTTGTCCCTGCGCTACGATTACGATTTTCACCTTAAATTCAATCACATCCAATGCATCAGCAAGTTACTTATCTGCCTCTAGGGAGGTCATCAAACAATCGTTTTGCAAATTTCCCTAATTGCGTGGCAGTCGCGGCTCCAGCGGTGATGCTGAAAACATTAGCGACGATGGGCCACACTGACCACTCAAGTATTAAATACCTCGACGTGCCAATCGCAACGGCTAGACCCAGAGGTATTGAGACTAACATGCTTGTCATCGCTATGGTTATCACAAAGGGAAAGATAATTTTGCCACCCATAAAGCCACCACGCAGTCCGTATTTATTGAAATAACCAGTGTAAATAAGATCTTCTCTTATCGACAATTAAAAAGCTACGTTAAGTGACTCAACCGACAAAGCGGACAGTTAAGCCAGTAAACGCATTTCAGGACACTGTCGAGCCTGAAAGTGCCGACTGTAACGGTCCTCGGCAGTTCTGAGTTACGTAGTGAACGGTGAAGACTTGAACAACGTTCACATACGAGCTAACCAACAAACATCATACAAACCTTTAATGACTTGTTTTAAGGTCACCATGTGCTATAAATTACCATAATGACTGTTTTTAAGGTCATTATCATTTCTAGTATCTTTTATTACCATTGATATGTAATGACTGCATTTTGAGTCATAATAGATATAGTAAAAGATTAACGATTGAATTTTAGGTCATTATGAGAGAGCCAAATATATACGCAATGTCAGATGAAGCACTGAGCAGTGAACTTGGCCGTCGAATCGAAAGACGAAGGCTCGATCACCGTTCGCCACTGACTCAGGCACAGTTAGCGAAAAAGGCCGGAATCAGCCGGTCAACCTACCAAAATATGATCGAGGGTAAATCAACCCTACTAAACGTCATCAAGGTACTCAGAGTATTAGATGCATTGGAAGGTATTGAATCTTTCCTACCAGACCCTGGGATTAGCCCAGTACAACTTCTCAAAATGAAAGGGAAAGTACGACAAAGGGTAAAACCGGCCTCAACGCCACAGAAGCCTAAAGAGGAGGATCTCGATTGGTAGGCAAAAAATACGACACGGCAAAAGTCAGTATATTTGGTAAAGATGTCGGCGCTCTGGCTGAAGATACAACGACCGGAATTGTTAGCTTTGAATATTTCGATGAGTGGCTAAAGACTGGCTTTGCCATTTCACAAAAGCTCCCTCTTGAGGCTGGCACGTTTAGCTTCCCCACTCTGAATTATCCAACCTATAAAGGCCTACCCGCAGCCTTTGCTGATACTCTACCCGATGACTTTGGTAATGCCGTAATCAATGCCTGGCTTGCGCGTCAGGGCCGAGACCCACGCTCTTTCAGTGCATTAGAAAGGCTGCTCTATACGGGTTCACGCGGTATGGGAGCGCTTGAGTACACACCCGCACTAGCAGACACAAATAAAAAACAAGATGAATCCATTAAACTCGACTCACTTGTGGCCATGGCGCAACTCGTCCTTGACGAAAGAAACAATCTAGATGAAACCATCACTAATGAGCAGGCAGCGGAGCAGGCCTTAACGGGTATCCTTCAAGTTGGCACCTCAGCGGGCGGGGCTAGAGCGAAAGCTGTTATCGCAGTCAACTCAGATCGCACGCAAATACGCTCTGGTCAGGTCAATGCCCCCAAAGGCTACGAACACTTCCTATTAAAGTTTGATGGCGTTGTCGAACGCTCATCCACGAGTGAGGTATTTGGTGATCCTAAAGGCTTCGGCTTAATGGAATATGCCTATTACTTAATGGCCAAAAAAGCCGGTATCGATATCTCATATTGTGAACTGTTAAAAGAAAACGGACGTGCTCATTTCATGACAAAACGGTTTGATCGCGTTGGAAACGAAAAGGTGCATTACCAATCTCTGTGCGCGATGGATCACGCAGATTTCAAACAACCTGGCGCTTACAGTTATGAAGAACTTTTCACCCTATTGCGCTCACTAAGACTTGATCGACTATCAGCACTTGAAGTGTTTAGGCGCATGGCCTTTAACGTGATTGCCCGCAACCACGACGATCACACAAAAAACTGGGGATTCGTTATCAATAGCGCGAACAAGTGGGAACTCGCACCAGCATTCGATCTAGCATATAGCTACAAACCAGGCTCACCTTGGGTAGACAGCCATCAAATGTCGATCAACGGTAAGCGAGACAATTTTACCAAACAAGACTTACTAGGCGTCGTACCTCTATCACTACAAGGTGAGGCAGAAGCGATTCTACATGAGGTTCATGCCGCCGTGGCAACATGGCGAGAAATAGCAGAAGGTGTAGGTGTCGAACCTGCGTTCCTTGACGAAATAGAGTCTAACCACAGACTCAACCTACTATGATGACGATGCATCAGCATCGTCTAGCAAGCTGTGGCATAAAATATCGAGAACAACCTGTCAGCGTTATTTACCACGTCGTGTGGAAACTGACAGGTCAATCGAGTGAATAGCTAAACTTCTTCTTCGAATGCTTCTTCATCGAGCAGTGAGCGACACTTAATTTCGTATTGATTAAACGAGAAAATACTTGGCCCATGCGCACGCTTGGTAATGACTTTGTCTTCACCAAACTGAACCGTGACGTGAGTAAATACCTTACCTTTTACCTCCACGACATTCGCTTCTAGCGCAGTCTCTAACTCTTGCTCATTGCTGTCGCGAGCTTGTTTCACTTTTTCTAAGTGTTCGTTTGATTCTTGCTTAAATGTTTCGAGCTCTTGCTCTTGTTCTGGCGTGCGCTCAGATTTTGGAATCTTCTTCAGTTCGAGCTCTTTGCGTATCACACTCATGGTGTCCTCTTGAGCCTGAGTGTATTGCTCTTTCAGCTTAGCTTGGCGCTCTTTATACATCTGAAAGCGTGCAAACGCTTCCACATAAGTGGCGGTATCCCCTTCGACACCCAGTTCAACACACACCACTTTGCCGCCTATTTTCGCATGACCGCCGCTTAAGGTACCGTGTTTTTCAGAAGCATCGACCACCACCAGATCTTTCCCGCAACGTACCTCGCTATTCATACAATGGACGTTGAGATGAATGTCTTCAGCGGCTTGCAACTCACAAAACTGCGCATAGTTTGCACTTATGGTGCCACCAGATTTCACGATGCAGCTTCGTTGCTCACCTTCTGAGACGTTATGGCCGATAATGCCTTTTGCGACTTGAATATCCCCTTGGACTTGAACATCTGCAGATTCAATAAAACCACCAACCGTTAAGGTACCTGTCGCGCGCACCACCATGTCAGACTCTATGTTACCAAACACGACCACGTTACCTTTGAATTTCACGTGGCCCGTCGCAACTCCTATGGTCTTTAAGCAGAGTGCATCTTCAACATCGACACCTTTCTCTTTCAGCATCGGCATCCCCGAGACTGTCGCGATCAATAAGTTAGGGTTTTGCGGAGAGACTGCCGAGCCTTTCCCTTCTTTAAGCACACTGTCATTGCCCGGCTTAGGCGGGATAATACGACCTTGAACCGTGATCCCAGGCTCACCTTTTGTAGCAGGAACACGCTTCATTAAGGGATCATTTTCCGAAACAGTGATCGTCTCGCCAAGATCGAGCATATCGACCTTACCGTCTTGTTGATCTTCTTGAGGAGCCAGTACTTGTTTGGCAGGATCTTTTACGAGAGGAATAAATTTTGCGTCTTTGCCCTGAACGGGGTTTTTGCCTTTGGCGACTGGCTGAGTGAAGGTTTCACCCGGTTTGAGCTGGTGGCTCATAATCAGAACTTTCTTCAGCGCCAGTTTATTGATGCCCTTAGTCACATGCGATTGAGCTAACGCATGAACAATTTGTGGCCCCTTGAGTGGCTCACCTTTGTATGCGCCCGTGACCACCATGCTGGCGAGCATATCGTGATCAGAAAGTACCACCTCCACCGTCGCATCGCGCACTTCGGCAATCTTAATGCCTGAGTAGGCTTCCCCACTGGTCTCTTTGGCTAACTTGATGAAGCGTTTGACTTCGTCTTCGATTAAGTAAAAATTACTCGCACCAACCTTCTCTAGTGCTTCATCAAGCCCTCGAGTATCAAAATTGTTGTCAACCGTGATATCCGGTGACAATTTGGCTAATACTGCATGTCCATCTTCAGACAAGGCAACAAATTTATCCCACATGTACAATCAGCCTTCATTACGTCCTACTTTGAGTGTATGCAATTTACTCGCCGAGCTGTATCATAAGTGTGACAAATTAGAGCGTAGGTCACTTAATGATAGCGTTTTTACACTGTAAATCTTGCTCGCCTTATGATGGGAAGTGATGCTCCTCTTTAAAGGAATAGATCGCCGTCACACAACACCCTTGTTTTGAGTATTCTAACGATTGGCACAATTCACGAGCCAATACGATACCGCGCCCATAGGTCAACGTTTTGCCTTGCTCAGCATTGGATTTTTGATAGTCAAACCCAGCACCGTTATGTTCCAAGACCATCATGAGATGGCTCTCGACTGGATTGTAATCCAACGACAATTTCACCCAAGCACCGTCACTCAGCTCTCTTAACCGCTCTTCACGCATCTGGTAAAAGGTAAAGAAACCGTCGGCTTCTTCTTTAATTTTGGAGTCTAGGTGTAGTAAGCCGTGCTCGATCGCGTTGGCAAACAGTTCCGACAGCACAGAACACACTAAATCGAGATGCGCTCCCGCTTGCAGCACTCCCCTTAAGTATTGGCGTACTTCAACCATCACATTGACTTCTCGAAGAACATCACCTGGGAATTGCAGATCAGCGCTCACCGCAATCTTGCTTCCTTTTTGTGGTAAAGCCGCTAAGTCAGTTTTGTTGTCGCTGGAAATGGGGAACTTCATCGACAGGATAGAGAGGTCATCTCCGACACTTTTATGGGCAAACTTTCGCACCGACTCATATAGTAAAGGGATGATGGGTTTATTGGTGGCAAGCGCCTGCTCTAATCGTTCGGGGCCAAATTGTTCGCCATTTCGATCGCTCGCTTCAATTACACCATCGGTATAACAGAGAATTTGTTGATCAGGTTGCAGCTTCATATGTACCAGATCCGTTTCAAACTCATGCGACTTAAGTACCCCCAGAGGCATGTGGCGCGATACTAAGCGGCGCTCTATAGTGCCATCAGGATTGAGCAGATAGCCATCTGGTAAGCCGCCTCCCCACCATGAGACTTCAAACCCGTTGGCTCGAATTTCAAACACACTGGCGGCTAGCATCATCCCCATCGGTAAAAACCGAACCAGGGCGTCATTAATTTCATTCACAATCTCCCCCAAAGAGAGACCTTTCGCCGCCATTGAGAAAAACGCCCGCGTAGCGGGAATGGCAGAAATAGCCGCTGGCAAGCCATGCCCTGTGGCATCAGCAATCATGACATACACCCCGCCATGAGGGCGATTGGCGACGACAATCAAGTCGCCATTAAAGACAGTTGATGGGGTAGAAATGTAGTTAATGCCGTAGATGTTTTTCACCTGCGAACTCATTTCTTCCATTAAGTTGGAAAAGATCGACTCCGCAATCGCATAGTCATAGCGTACTTGTTCGTGAAACTGGCGCAGTTCGTCACGTTGTTGCATCACTTCATTGTGCATGCGCACGATTCGATAGTGAGCTTGAACCTTACCCAGCAAGACACTGCGCTCGACAGGCTTAAGAATAAAGTCATCACCATATTTAAGGCAGCGCTCGAACGAAGCGTGGTCATCAAGCACAGTAAGAAACAGTATCGGAATATGAACTTTAGGGAAGGCCTCGCGGATCTCTTTCGCGGTGGTAAAGCCATCTTTAATCGGCATCATCACATCAAGCAAAATAATGTCTGGCAATCTGTCCATGTTTTCCATGGCGCTCACCACACCTTGCCCGTTTTCAAACGTGGTTACCTTTTCCGCCAAATGACTTAGCATAAAACGACACAATTCACGATTGGTTGCATGGTCGTCGACAATCATGATATGCATAGTCGCTCCTTATCTGGGTTATTCGATATAGAACTTCTTATCAAAGCGAGAAATGGTTAAGATCTTTCTAACTTGTGGCAAGGTATTGGTAATTTTGATCATGCCATCATCCTGATCCAGATAGCTGTGCATATTGAGCAACATGCCAAGCCCAGCACTATCAATGTAATCCACCTTGCGTAGATCTATGACGAATCGATAGTCTTTCTTCTCGGTATAGCAGCGACGAAATTCCTGAACTAGGTTAAAGCCAAATGCTCCTTCAATAGAGATGGTCACTTGGCGGCTGCTTGTATCTACCTGTGCTTCTACTGACATATCCTTTTCCTTTGTTATTGATTGGGAGAGAGGCTAAAACAACTCTACTTCCCCTTCTTCTATACTCGACTGAGAAGCCGCTGGAGCATCTCGATGATGGAGGCGTTCAAACAGCTCAGTGACCGCTTCGGCAAAGCCATCTGCATCAAGATGCCCTCGATGCCATTCTGCACACAATGCAGATAGTTGATTGAGATAATCGACCGTCTGCTTAGCGTAATCGCCTTGCTGAACGATGATGTCGGCAAATTGCAATGCACGTACACCGTTGTCCACTTGAACGTGAATTCGTTCACCACTGTGCCTGATTTTTTGAATCTCTTGCTCAATGGCTAGGTTAACGTTGTGAACACCACGCAGCATTTCATCAACTTTGTCTTTGGATTCAATTGCGTCAGTCATATCGATCGATGCCATCTCTCCGACGGTTTGGTTTGCTTCTTCAACCGTTTTCTGCGCGACATTGATCTCTTGCTCAATCTGATCATTCAGCTCTTCTGCTTTGTGGGACAAGTTACGAACCTCTTGAGCAACGACTGCAAACCCTCGACCAGCTTCACCAGCACGCGCCGCTTCAATCGCCGCGTTTAGCGCTAATAGATTGGTCTGTTCCGATAAACTACGAACCTGAGTTAACAACTTGAACACGGCATCAAGTTTGTCGGACATATCATGAATACTGTGCACGGCGGAGATACTTTTCTCAGAAACTTTTACCAGCGTATCGACAAAGTTACGGATGATGGCTTCAGTCTTGGGTAGCACCTGACCAATGTCGCTGTCACTGCCATTTTGACCGAGCAGATTCTCGACCAGTTGCGCGGTCACTTCATTCTGCTCTTCTGCCAACCGTTGTAGCTCGAAGTAACTCTCATTGAGTGTCACAACGGACTCGTCAACCACACTTCGTTGGTGATCTAACGGCTCATTGAGCTGCTGAGTAATGGTTGCCATCAGTGGAGTCATTTCCTTGGGTAGCGCAGCGCTGTGCTTCTCTGCACTTTGCTGAGAACGAGCGGCGTTGAGTTCGACCGGCACCGTACCGCGAGGAAACACCAACCAAGGAATCGCTGCAACGATCACCATGCAAATCACGGTTGCCATAGTAGAAGCTTGAGTAACCGCAAAGCTGAGTAAGGCTAATTGAACAAGTACGGCAAAAAAGTATCTTGGTTTTATTTTCATATCGGCTTTCCTTGCACGACAAGTGACTACTTAGCGTTAGCTTGCAAGTAGTGGCAAATTTGTTTTGGAACGTGATTCAGTGAGACCACTTCTCGAACGGCGTTAAGCTCCACCGCGACTCGCGGCATTCCCCATACCACAGAAGAGGCTTGATCTTGGGCAATAGTATGTGCGCCTCGCTCTTTCATGCGTAACATGCCACGAGCACCATCTTGCCCCATGCCCGTCAAAATGACTCCAATCGAATGAGCGCCGACAGTCTCCGCCACAGTATCAAACATGACATCAACAGACGGTTTATGACGATTTACAGCCGGTCTATCATCTAACTGGCAGTACAGGTGGTTGCCTCGTTTTACCACCACCAAGTGTTTATCCCCTGGTGCCACGTATGCACAACCGTTAACCAAAGGCGCTCGGTTGGTATCGAGTTCTTTGACTGTTATCTCACTGCTATCGTTTAGGCGCTGAGCAAACGAGGCAGAAAACATCGCGCTGATATGTTGAGTGATGATGATGGGAGGTAACCCTGCCGGCAGCGATGATAAAACCTGCTTGACGGCTTCCGTACCGCCAGTGGAAGCACCGATCGCGATCACTTCGATTTTACTGTGCCCTGGGGATGAAAGGACTTGGGGCGCGGAAGGTTTATCTTGGCGAACGTTAGCCCCAGCCGCCATTTTGATTTTTTCATTGATATGCGCTTTATAGTTGACCATTTCTGCGGTGCTATCGACCGAAGGTTTAGGAAAATAATCAACCGCGCCATACTCTAACGCCGCGAGGGTTGCCTCTGCACCATGCTGGGTTAACGTGGAGATCATGACCACTGGCATAGGCCGCAAGCGCATCAGATTCTTTAGAAACTGAACCCCATTCATTTTGGGCATTTCCACGTCTAACGTCAGCACGTCTGGGTTGTGTACTTTGATCAATTCGCGCGCTTGGTAAGGGTCTTCCGCCACCGCGACCACCTCTAAATCAGGATCGGCGTTGATCAACTGTTCAAGCAGCGCCCTGAACACTGGGGAATCATCGACCACAAGGACTTTAATCTTTTTCATTAAAACAGCTCCACGTCATCGTCATGAGAACGATGACTCTCTCTATCCAACTGACTGGCATATTTTTCTTCTTGGTGCTGCAGTCGATGCACTTCTGTAAAGGGAATTCGCTTAAGCCATGCTTTCCCTGACAGTGGATCGAACATCACTTTTCTTGGCTCTAGCCCGCCAAGATCATGAGCGACAACGGGTAACTGCTCTTGCTCAACGTAGTTAAGAATGAAAGCCACATTCTTTTCGCCAATCATTGAGTGACGACCGAGCATCTGCGCACCACCAAACAGCTTTACCTGTAAATTTCTTCGCCTGGCTCCCCTCTCGATCAACGAGTTGAGCAACATTTCCATTGCATGGGCACCATATCGAGAAGCCGTCGATACGACCGCATCTGGCTGCCAAGTTTTGATTTGGCTCTTGTTATCAAATGGCAACAAAAAGTGATTCATTCCTCCTACACTCGCCCACTCATCCCATGCGCATACCGCAATACAAGAGCCCAAGCCAGTCGCGATAATTTCATCCTTTTTACTGGTGCAGTACAGACCACCGGGCAACACCTTGACGATGTGTTTCTCTTTTTGCGGATGATAAAAGCGATTAAAGTGACCGTTAGCTTGTGTATCCCTCACTCCGAACATAATGTGCCCTATTTTTTTACGTAGATGGTGTGGCCTAGGTGATGAAATAAATCCAAATGGCTCGGCATACTTTCTGAGTGGCCAATAAACAGCACCCCATTAGGTTTTAACTGCTGATAAAATCGCTCAATCAATGCGGTTTGTGTTTTTTTATCAAAATAAATCATTACGTTACGACATGAGATAACATCAAACTCTTGGTCAAATGGCCAATCTTGCAATAGGTTGAGCTGTTGAAACTGAATGTAGTTTTGAAGCGCCGAACGGATCTTAATCTTGCCTTGTTGTCTGCCGACACCTTTAACAAAGCACGGCTTTAGGTACGCCGTTGGAATCGCTTCAATTGCCTCATCGCTGTAAATGCCCTGCTTAGCCACCTTAAGCACTTTGGTATCTAGATCCGTTGCGGTAATGCGCACGGAATTAAAGGTCTCCAGTGCGGCGACTTTTTGTAATGAGGCAATAAAACTGTATGGCTCTTCACCAGTCGAACACCCTGCCGACCATATATTGATCTGTGATGCCCCCTGCTGTTGCCACTCCGCCATCAATACTTTTTCGAGAAACTCGAAGTGGTGATACTCGCGGAAAAATTGCGTCTTATTAGTGGTCAAGCAGTTTACAAACCGCGCTTGCTCCTGACTGTCTTGCTCAATCAACTGACGGTAATCACTAAAGCGTCTCAAACTAAGACGCCGCAGTTGACGACTGATCCGTCCATAGACCATGGTTCTTTTTCGGTCTGAGAAGTATATGCCCGCATGTTTGTGCATGAACCACTGGATGAACTTGAAGTCTTTCTCTGTCAGTTCAAACTCTTGATTCACGAGCATGTCATTCTCTGTATGAGCTAGAACTCTTCCCATTCGTCTCCATCCTCTTCCATTTTAAAGCTGGAATTGGCTACTTTTGGCGTAGTCCGAATATCTCTGACATTCGTAATCTGCCTTGGCTCTCGAGTCCTAGTTTCAAAGGTTGTTACCTTGCTATCTGTCGCAAAGAAGTTCATCAAGTTAAGAAGCTCTTTACCTTCATCTTTCAGAGACTGACTGGCTGCCGACGTTTGTTCGACCAGCGATGCGTTTTGCTGCGTCATCTCATCCATCGTGGTTACTGCGCGATTAATCTCATCAATTCCGGTTGACTGCTCCAAGCTAGACGAAGCTATTTGGGCAATGAGTTCGCTGACTTTGGCTACCGCTTCAACAATTTCATTCAAGGTTTCACCGGATTCATCGACTAAACGCGAACCTTCATCGACTTTCTCGACACTGTCTTTGATGAGACCTTTAATCTCTTTCGCGGCGGCGGCACTTCGCTGCGCGAGATTTCGCACTTCGCCCGCCACGACAGCAAAGCCTCGCCCTTGCTCACCTGCTCTCGCCGCCTCTACCGCGGCATTGAGTGCCAACAGGTTGGTTTGGAAGGCTATTTCATCAATGACACCGATGATGTCGGCAATTTTTTTACTTGCCGAGTTGATTTCTGCCATCGCTGAAACCACATGGCCTACCACCTCACCGCCTTTGCTGGCTTTTTTACTGGCGTCATCAGCCAGCTCATTCGCCCCTTTGGCGTTGTCGGCATTGAGCCTAACCGTGGCGGTCATTTGCTCCATGCTGGCTGCGGTCTCTTCGAGGTTGGACGCTTGAGCTTCGACACGCTGGCTTAAGTCGTTATTGCCTTCCGCAATTTCGGTTGAAGCGGTGGCGACTCTCGCCGATGAATGGGTGATCTTCTCAACCATGTTGCGCAGGTTAATGATGGAAGTATTCACGGCATCGGAAAGACGACCAAACTCACCTTGGTTGTCGTCCGACATGGTGCTGTTGAGATCGCCGTCTGCGACTTGACTCATCACATCGATACATTGACCAAGTGGGCCAACAACGGTATCGAGCAAATTATTGATTCCGTCACCAAGCTCCTTCATAAATCCGTTGTATTCCGAGGTATCGATACGTTCATCTAGCTGGCCATTAATCGCCCTTTGAATCAACGCTTCTACCTGACGTTGTCCATCTTGTTGCTCGGTGATGTCTACCCACTGCAAGGCTGGACCAATGTAGTTTCCCTGACCATCACGCATCGCAATACAGGTGAGATTAAACTCCAACGATCCGACAGCGATGTTCGATGAAAAAGGCAGCCTATCTGGGTTAGCGATAATGTTACGTTGGTGACCCGGATTCTTATGGAATACGTCAATGTTTTTGCCAATCAAATTACTCGCATCAAACCCGGGCAGTGCAGTTTGTAAATCGCGCTCTCGACTGCGCAGTAGGTTGTGCAGCGACGGATTAAGGTAAGTAATGATGCCCTCTTTATTTGCCATCATTAGGTTTGTCGTCATGCCTTCAACCGCAGACGCTAAGCGGCCGATTTCCTCTTCTTTGGCGCGTTCAGCGGTGACATCTTGCCATTCAAGTGTGTTACCTATGTAGTTACCTTGAGTGTCGTTAATAGCCGCAACGTTAAGTTCAATTTTCAACTCACCGATGGTGATGTCCGTACTGTAAGGAAGATTCGATTGATCCGCGAGAAGCGCACGTTGATGTGCAGGGTTGCGATGAAATTCGTCGATACATCGCCCCATCAACCACTCTTCACTAGCAGTAAAACCAGACCATACTGATCGTAAAGTCGCCTCATGTTTTGAGAACAAATTGATGGTTTCTCGGTTGACGTAAGTGATCAAAAAATCTCTATCAATCATCACCATAGCCGTTTGAGCTTGATCGACAGCCGCCTGAAGACGAGCGATATCATTTTCCGTTTTTAGCTCTTCAGTCACATCCCGCCACTCTAACGTGTTACCAACGTACTGCCCGCTGGCATCGATAATTGCGCCAACATTGAGCTCGATTTTTACGTCTTTGACCGTGATGTTGGTTGTGTAAGGCAAGTTGGCCGGATTAGACAGCATTTGACGCTGGTGGCTAGGGTTAACGTGGAAAGCATCAATACAGTAGCCAAGTAGGAACTCTTCGTTGGCTTGAAAATTCGGCCATACCGAGCGGAACAAGGCCTCATGCTGTTGAAGTAACTCAATCGACTTTCGGTTGATGTAAGTGATGTTGAAATCTCGGTCAATCATCATCAACGCCGTTTGCGCGGCATTAAGCGCAGACAGCAGCTGCTGTTTTGATATCCCTTCATCTTGCGGCTCTGACTCTTGCGTTAACGTATCTTGCGTTGGTGCAGCAAACGCCGTTTCCGTGTCTGGTTTCCGATTCCAAAATGCCATGAGTTACCTCTCACTGATTGCTTGTTCTGACGTGTTATCCCTTGGCCTTAAAGGCGCTGCGGGTTAGGCCCAATTCTCTTCAGCTTGATTGGGTGCTATAAGCTCTGAGACATCAAACAGAGCGTCTAAATTAATTAAGATCAGGTGGCCCGTTGCGACTGAGGCAATACCTCTTACATAGCTGTGGTCTACGTTAGCGGCAACATGTGGAGCTTGCTTAATCTGCTCATCTTCTAGGGGGTAGACTTCCGAAACCCCATCAACAATGACGCCTAACGGTTGCTGCTTTGCGTCATTCAGTACGATCACCACAGTAGTCGCACTCACCTGTGCTGGTGATAAGCCAAAACGGATACGTAGATCGACAATAGGCACATACTCGCCACGAATTTCGAGTACGCCTTTCATGAAATCAGGTGAATTAGGAATGTCACGCACGGGGCTCCAGCCGCGAACTTCACGCACATCCAAAATAGGTACGCCATATTCATCGCCTTCAAGGACAAAACTCAAAAACTCTTGGGTTAAATTCATGATGCCTTCCTTAGGATGCGTTCCATATTGAGCAGCTCCTCGGTATCAAGCAAAGACATCACTTGCTCTCCCACATTTAGCAGCCCTTGCATATAAGGCGTCACAGTCGAATCGCCAACAGAGGGATACAGTTCACTTTGTCCTTGTCCAATCACATCGCTGACTGCATCAACGACGATGCCCATCAAGCGTTCCGTGTCTTCATCAGTGAAACGTAAAACGATCACCACAGTGGTTGCTAAATATTCACACTCACCGATTTGAAATCGAGCTCTAAGATCCACGACAGGCACGATCATGCCCCGCAAGTTAATGACACCGAGCACGTAACTGGGAGAACGTGGAATCGGTGTTGGTTTTTCCCAAACACGTATTTCCTCGACATCTTTTATTTCAACGCCGTATAACTCATCCGCTAACAAGAAACTGAGGAAATCTGCGCTCTCGCTCACTTCATCGTTCGTTTGGGTCAATAGGTTCTGAGCCTGCTGTGCAATGTGCGTTTTAGCGCTGGTTGAAAGCTCTGTGCTCATGCTGCTATTCTCCGTCATCACCCGCTTTCCTCCCTATGCCGCTATGCCTTTTTGAACGCTGTCTGACGTTCTATTTAGGAACTGGGTAATCAGGCCTTGAATATCAAGAATAAGAGAGACTGAACCATCGCCAAGAATGGTGGCACCTGAAATCCCAGCGACTTTGCTGTAATTAGACTCCAGACTTTTTATGACCACTTGCTGCTGATCCAGTAGCTCATCAATTAACAAACCCACTCGGTTGCCAGCCGCTTCAACAAAACATAAGATGCGCTTATCAAGATTTCCGCTAGCCCCCATTTCCAGTTCATCTTGAAGACGTAAAATGGGAATGTTTTCATCTCTTAGTCGATAAAGCTCAACCCCACCAGATGCGAGTTTGATGCAGCTTTTATCAATTTGAATCGATTCAACAATGGTCAGCAAAGGGATGACATAAACCTCGCCAGCGACTTTAACCAGTTGTCCATCAAGAATGGCTAAAGTGAGCGGTAAACTGATGGTAAAGCGACTGCCCTCACCCAGTTTTGATTCCACTTCAATATGGCCGCCTAGCTCTTCGATATTACGCCGCACGACATCCATCCCCACGCCGCGACCAGAAATATCTGAAACTTCATCCGCAGTTGAAAACCCCGGAGCAAATATCAGATTCATGATCTGTTTGTCTGAAAACTCATCACGGCGTGCATCAGCATCTAAAACGCCTTTTTCGCTCGCTTTTTGCCAAAGCTTGTCACAGTTGAGGCCCGCACCGTCATCACTGATTTCAATCACAATAGAGCCGCCTTGATGGTAAGCATTCAGTTCAATGACACCTAACTCGGGCTTACCCGATTCCAAACGTTGTGCACGGCTCTCAATACCATGATCGATACCATTGCGGACCAGATGTACCAAGGGGTCAACAATGCGCTCTAGCACGGTTTTATCTAATTCGGTTTGCTCACCCTTGATCTGCAAATCGACTTGCTTATCTAAACGGGTAGACAAATCGCGGACCAAGCGGGGGAAGCGACTAAAGGCAAAACTCATCGGTAACATGCGAATGTTCAACACATTTTCTTGCAGGTCTTTACTGTTTTGCAGCAGTTGATCTAACCCCGCTTTAAGCTTTTCCAATTTATCTATCGTGAAGTCATTACCGATTTCGGTCAGCATAGATTGGGTAATGACCAGCTCACCAACTAAGTTGATCAAGCTATCGACCTTATCGATATCAACGCGAATGGAACTAACGCTTGATTCAGCTTTCGCTGCTTTGACTGGTTTGCTATCAGAACTTGGGCGAGAGGCTTCCTCTGCCTGGGTAGGCTGCACTTCTGTGTCAGGCTCATTGCTCTCTAACACGGATGAGGATTGGACTTGTCGCTCAATCGTTAGGTCACATTCATCCTCAACCCATTCGAAAATTTCTTCAATTACGCTTTTGTCGATCTCTCCGGGCAATTGAGCTTGCCAGCTTAAATAACAAAGCTCCGCTTCGATATCATCGATTTCCGGTAACTGAGTGGTGTTAGCCTCAATGATGCACTCGTCACTGAGATCTTGAAGCTCGCGTAGAATTCGTAATGGGTCGTTACCACTAAAGAAAATCTCGCGGTGAGGGACGAAAGAAACATGCCAAGACCCACTTTTTACATCGTCAGAATTCCCGGGGGGCGGTGTTGATTGTGTATCAGCAATCACGGATTCATTACCTAGCAAATCCGCTAGCTGTGCGCTCACGTCATCAAGTAACGCTTGGTCGACTTGGCTACCGGATTCATGCTGCTCAAGCATGCTTTGGATGCAGTCCCCGCTTTTGAGTAGGATGTCGACTGTATCAGCAGTCAGTTGACGTTCGCCATTACGCACCAAATCCAGATACGCTTCTACTGAGTGAGTGAATTCGCTGATATCGAGCAAATTAAAAGTCGCCGCACCGCCCTTTATTGAGTGCGCAGCACGGAAAATAGTGTTGATGGACTCGTCATCAAATTGAGCGAGATCGAGATTAAGCAGTACGTCTTCCAGTACTTCAAGATTTTCACGACACTCCTCGTAAAACATCTTACGCAACTGTTCCATGTCTAAAGCCATAAATCCCCCGCCAATGACGCCACTATCCTGAACGACCGTTTGTTATTCCCACTCATTTTGTGTGAGGCGCTGTTACACAACGCGTTTTAGTGTTTTGAGTAAGGTCTCTGGATTGAAAGGTTTTACTAGCCAGCCCGTTGCACCTGCCGACTTGCCTTGCATTTTTTTGTCTGCACTGGTTTCCGTCGTGAGCATCAAAATGGGCACAAACTTGTATTGTGGTTTTTCACGTAACGCTTTCACTAACTCAAAGCCTCCCATGTTTGGCATGTTGACATCAGAGATAACAACATCAAATTTGGTGCCCGTGATTTTGCTCAGTGCATCGCGGCCGTCATTCGCGGTTTCTACATCATAGCCAGCATCGCGTAATGTGTGACTCACCATTTGGCGGATAGAAACGGAATCATCCACAGCTAGAATTTTCGTCATGCTTCTCTTCTCCTAGTTCGCAATTCCATCCAATCTGGTCATCTAGCGATAAGATACCGATCGCATCGACCAAGATTTGTGTTGGTTGAATTAACTGAATTTCAATCTGATGTTTTTTGGCAGAAAGGAACAGTGAAGCAAGAGCTTGCAACCCAGCAGCATCGACGCGACTCACTTGTGAGGCGTCAATGTGTAGCTGGTTATCTTCAGCAAGCCATTCTTTGTAACGTGATGCAGAATCAAGCACGGTTGAGATATCAAGCGTTTCAGGTAACAAACATTCCATGTGTCGACCTTCACTTTTTATTATTTCTAGCCAATATAAATCTTGTTGCTTAATTTTGAGTGTAGGAAGAATTGATTATTTCGCAAATACCAGCATGGCTAACTAGGCACTTATTCAAGTAGATTGTGGTGGAGACAAATCAGATTTTGTTCGTTGATTTAATCACTTAGAAGATATGTGACAATTAGAAAAAAACCACAACTTTTGTATGACTCGTCACACATTGTGGCAGACTAACCAGACCTAACCTTTTAATTTACAGTGTAAATAGCACCTTGAGTTTACACTGTAAATTCTAGTTCTAACGAGCAAGCTGATGAAATTAACTCAGTTTACAGTGTAAATCCTTCATCTTTCATCCGCCCTATCCAAGCGTCTAGTTCGATTTTAAACTGACTCTCAGCCTTCTTCTTTCCCTGTAGCGAAAATTCGTTAACACAATCGGACCAAGAGTACTGTTGCACAAGCTTGCGAATCACTAAGTCACTCATTGTTACAACGCTGGCGGGAGAACTTTTCCACCATAAATCGAGAATCGGTGCCACGCTATCATAATGAGTGCCACCAGAAATGTAGGAGCGGATAAGCGGTGCAAAACTCGGATTATCAATGGAAGCATCTAGTTTGGCGCACAAACTACGGACTAAGTCGGTTTCAAGCAACCGATATAAACTTGGCAATGAATAAAGCACATACTGGCGAAAATGTTGAGTAGCCAAAGGTAGCCATTCCACATTTCTCTTAACCATCATTAGAGAATAGGTACCACTCGCCTGCTCTCGACTACTGCCTAGTTTAACTGGAACAAATCCAGCTTTATGCCAAAAATCGACCAGTTCACTCGTCGCACCAAAACTACGTCGAAAGAAAATCACACTCTACCTGTTGCGACAACTGAGCCAACATTCGCTGCCCAATACCACGACCTTGCAAGTCAGGATGAACGGCAATCCTCATGATTCTCAAGCTAGATTGTTGCGCCGCCTTAGTGATTCCAATTTGTGCCGCGAGTGACGTCACCGCTAAGTGACCTTTGGGTCGTCGTTTGCCAAGCTGGATTTGTTCAACAAGATCTTGTGCAAGCTCCCCTTCGCGAACAACCAACAAACAACCAATACAAGTGTTGCCAACAAAACTGGCGTAAAGCTGAATGCTCTCATCTCGTAACAACAACATTAAATCGCTTGGTGAGGTTTGATAGTGCGCGTTGACCAGTAGAGCAAAGCACGCTCGTAATAATTCAGGGGACTCAACCAAGGTCTGCTTGGAGATGTGCTGAAGATTAATCTCGCTGTTAAAGTCCGCGTCTATATCTTGCTCGGCATCGAGTAGAAAAAGATCAAACAGCCAATGCTCTAATGGATCGCCTTCATTCCAACGAATCGGTTGCTGCATGGTAAAACTCGACATTCCTGGTCGCTCTTGCTTAAGCCAGGTTGCAAATTTTAAGCTGAAGCCTCGGCCACAACCTTCATAGCCATGCACCGTCGTCGAGAAAACCGCACGATGATAATGAGATACCATTTGTTTGAGCATGGGAATGGGAATCGCAGATGCTTCATCTACCAAAAGCAAATCACACTCAGGTTTGTTTCTAAGTAGCTCATCAGGCGCGATAAACTCGATGCTTGAAAGACCAGCCTCCAAGCGACCTTTACTCAGTTCAGATCCCGCTAAATGCTGATGTGCGTGGTCAAAGATAGGTTGAACGGTCGCGAGTGTTGGTGCTGTGACTAAGATACGTAATTTGCGAGTTTGGATTAACTCAGCTGACGCGATACCCAATGCACTGCTTTTTCCTCGCCCGCGATCTGCGGTCAAAATAAGTGGTCGCTTGCGGTGTCCTTCAACCACTTTTCGTACCTTAGTAACGGCCATTTTCTGCTGTTCATAAACATGGCGAGCGCTCAATGTTGACGGCGTGACTTGCGGTAATGGGGAGTTTTGTTCAACTTGAATAAGCTGACAGAGCCCTTGGTGCAACCAGACATCAGCCCAGAACTGCGTATTTTCCTCCGCGGGAAGAACCAATAAAATGCCGCCACCACACAAGCAACCAACCGCAGAGGCAAAACTGTTCGCGTCAAAACCAGAGCGGAAATCACACACTAACAGGTCGCACTCCTGACCAAGGAACCGCTGACCTTTGTTCTTCTCCACAAACTTGTCAGCGAAAGGCAACGGCTCACCACCCAACTGAAAGACACGATTAGGGTTGATCGCATGGCAAAACGATTCCATCGTTTCTATTTGCCACTGAGCATTGCCACGTAACACGACACCGTAACGGTGGAAGCTCTGTTCTGCCCTATTGCTTAGTTGAGTAAAGTATTGCTGAATCGCAAGCATGGAATATCGACCTTAGTAACTCTGGTTGGCAGCATTATGGCACAAAAAAAGCCGCTCTCGCGGCTTTTCTGTTTTGGTTGGTAAAGCTTAGTTTAGCTTACCTGCGACAAAATCGAGGATTTCTTGCATCAAAGCATCATCGACTTTTTTAAGGTTCAGCGCTAAGTTTTGCCCTTTGCGCGTGTAACTCGCTCGGCCTTTAACTAAATCTGTCTTAGCCGGCTGCGTTGGCTTTTTCGGTGCAAGCTCTTCAATCCAAGATTCAATCGTCTCAGTCACGTCTTTCGTAATGCGGGTAACGCCTTGCGCTTCGCTACGTTGCCAAACGAAGCCTTGCTCAGACAAACATTTTTCGAGTAACTGTTGCTGCATTTCTTGGTTCAAGCTATTGAACTGTTTGTGCAGCTTAACAATGGTCGGGCGACCCAAATCTGCCACATTAGGATACGCTTGCAGCAGTTCGAGTGGCAGGTCAGCCGCCTTTAATGCACCACTCACGAGAGCTTCACTGCATTGGAACATCTTCGCTAGCGCTTTTTGGTCTTCTGCTTCGCCGCTTTCTAGCTTTGCCTGCATCTCTTTGCCCTTTTCAAACAAAGAAAGAGGCTTGTGGGCGTTAGCGACATCAGAAAGAAACTTAGCATGTTCAGAACTGATGTTTTCACCAACGTAAACCAGAAACTCTTTGCCAGCCAAAATACATGACATGCGACGACGACTGCCGTCAAGCACTTCGATTTTGCCATCTTCGCGTTTACGACCGACCGCCGGATACTGTTGACCACGCTCACGCAGTGTCACCAAGACATCGGATAAAGCGTGCTCATTAAGGAAAGATTGCTCACGCGCATTTTCAGCAAATACGGTCGTTTGCTCTTGTACTTCACCAGCTGGGATACGAATCAGTTCAAACTGGACGTTTTCTTCACCTGCAACCGCAAGTTCGATCACTTGAGCTTGCTCTTTCGCGGCTTGTTGAGCTTGTTGTGGTGTCGTCACATGGCGCTTATTCGCTTTACCAAACAGACGCGCATTCAAATCTGATGTTTTAATTGCCATGTTTTATTTACCCTTTATTTAGTGAAGTCCAGTGACCATGCAGTACGCGCTCAAGTTCTAGTGCACTCTTCTGAACTGCGTCTTGTGCGGTAGCCAGCGTTTTCTTACCGCCTTCAAAATCTCCGGTGGTTAAGTCAAAGACCGTACTATACGTATCAGCACAGGTTTCAAACGCTCGGCTACGCGGAATGGTTGCCATCATAACTTGGTCGCCAAGTAGGTAGTTCATTTCAGTGAGTACACCTACTTGTTTCTTGTTGTCATCTTCAAACATTGTTGGCATCAGGCGAACAAACTCTAGACCTTGCCAATCTTCTGGGAACATTTCATAAACCGTTGGTAGATGCTGGAAGAAGTTGACGGTCGATGCCCAGTCTAAACGCTTAGCCGCACATGGAATCAACAGTGCGTTAGAAGCATACATTGCATTCCACACCAGTGGATCAACGTGTGGACCGGTATCTATCATGATCACGTCAAAATCATCTGCGATCTGGTCGATAAGCTTTTCTTTTAATAGCTTAACGATATCTAGGGATTGGTTTTGCGATAGGTTTTGCCACGCCTCAGCATTAAACATCGCGTCTTCAGGGAACGCAGACACCGTTTTAAGGTTTGGATATTGAGTCGGCAATAGTACGTTTTTGTGCAAAAACTCTTTGTTGACCTCAACCCCATCAGGCACGTTATCCAGCATAACGTCTACCGCAGAGTAGATGTTATCGTGATCAGTGATACTGATTTGCGGGTTCAAGAACAAACGCAACGAGCCCTGTGGGTCTAAATCGATAAGACAAATTCGGTAACGTTTATCTAAGTTCAATGCCAAACAAGCTGCAAGGTGAACCGCTGTCATAGATTTTCCGGTACCACCCTTTTGGTTCTGTACGTTGATAATCCATGGTTTGTTTTCATTATTTTTCTTACGCTCATGAAATTTCGGCACGCCAGCTGCGTCCATTAACATATGCGCTTCTTGTAAAGAAATTGAGTAATGATTGGCATTGTTTTTAGTAAATTGATGACCCGACGCTTCTAATTTACTGATTGCATCATCAAGCTTACGTCGTGTTAGACCTGAACGAGTTTCCATTAATGCTTTTGACATAGGTGGAAAATGATCGTCGCTACGCTCTTCCAAAACAATCTCAATGCGGTCAGCTTGAACCTGAGCGGTCTGCTCAGCTAGGCGGTTGAGATTCTCAATGGTTTGTTCTCTTTTCATTGCCAAATTCCGTAATTAGTGTCCTTATGCGATTGTACAGCACTTTATAAGGTTTACAATAAAAAGGTGAACAATCACTTATAGATAACAATCACATTAAATAGAAAATTTTCACTGTAATTAATGAAAGCGAGCAAAAAGCATTCACAAAACCGATGAAATTAAAGTGTATCAAGCGAGCCGAACTTGCACAGATTTAAAATGTTACAGCATCACCTATTTACAATGTAAACAAAGTCGTTATGCATGATTGAAGATCTACGGAACGATTAACTTTGCAGCGTATTTTACGGCAAGTGTCATTTTGATTTAAAAATTGGCCCTACAAGCCAGCCTAAGTAACAAAGTAAATACCGAACCTTTCAATACAAACGCGATAAATAGCACTCGGCAGGGGAGAAGTTTATCAGCGACTATCGAAACGATGATCAAGGGGGTCATCATGATCATGCTTGCGAAGAATTTCTCCCCTAACGGAACAATGATCAAGGTATTTAGCCACTTCCAACGGCTCAAAGTGAATGGGATCATTACAGCAAAAAGATCGGAACAATGATCAAGAGAACCATTACTCCGGAAGCATGTAAATTTCAGTCTTAATTACGGCTGAGTGTATATGGACTCGGGTTTGAAGGGCTTCAATAGCGAAAAGTGAGTTAACATGCATCGGACAAGCTCGAAACAGCAAACGCAGGGTCATATTCTTGATCATGCTTTCGACAAATTGATTAACCGCCACCCGATGTGGATAACATTTTTCCACTGTCAGTCTGACTTCGATTTTCACGTGGTAATCAACGAAAATCCACTTTATACTCGATTCCCTTGATCATCGTTGCGGGATCGAGACCAACGTTTTACATCAGTGCAGCTTGATCCTAGCAGAAGTTATTCTTTGCCTTGTGGATAAAGTGTGAAGGTTTGATGATCATGCTTCTGAGTACCCGTTGATCATGTGTGCAGAACAATGATGATCATCGTTCAGTCTATTTTTGATCATGCTTTCAATAGTTTATTGATCATGCTTTCGCTAAATACATGATCATGCTTTCGAAGCCTTAAAAAATAAGTCTTTAATTAACATGGGCTTACAGAGGTGAAAGTGCCCAGATCATAAGATCATATTACCAATTAAGATCATAATAATCAGAAAGATCAGTTATTTAAAAACAACAACTTTTTCTTTATTTATGATCTTTTTTTCTTTATTCTTCAGGAACTATAGCGATATTACGGCTAGTGTGATACGGATCTAATAATGAGTTCAGAAGAAAAACTACTGATCAAAGCCCCTCGAAGCCACAAAGATGGTCATCTATTTGAGGTTTCAGAAACTGCAGTAAATTGGATAGAGCAATACCAACATTTCAAAGGGGTGACGAAAAGCATCGTCGAACTTCTGAATCTAATTTCTCTACGTGGATTTAGCAGCAAGGATGGTTTGGTATCCACAACCGAACTTATTGAAGCCACCGACGGCCAAGTGACACGGGCTGCAATTCAACAACGACTTCGTGCTGCAGTGAATATTGGCTTGTTCCAGCAAGTGCCAGTACGTTTTGAGGAAGGCCTAGCGGGCAAGACAATGCTTCACCGCTTTGTGAACCCTAACCAGCTCATCTCTGTCCTTGGCGCCACCAGCTTAGTCACGGAATCAGTGAAGCAAAATGAAAAACAAAAGCGTTCAAAAGCCCTTGCTCAGACCCAAGTCAACAAACGACTTTTGAACGAGCATGGTTTGAATACGCCGCCAGTCATGAAGGACGAAGCGGATCAATTTGTTGTTTCTCCGACCAACTGGGCTGGCATCATTGACCAAGCGCTCGCTCCACCGCGAACGCGAAAACAGTATCAAAAAAGCATGGTATCCATCTCGGGAACCCGAGCAGTGATCGAAACTCGATCATCGAAGAATATTATGACCGTCGATGATCTCATGACCTTGTTTGCTCTGTTCACACTGACGGTTCAGTATCACGAACACCACCAGCATCAATATCAGCTCGATGGGACGCAAGTTCCAAATAAAACACCGCTGTACATCACCGATATACTCTCGTTGCGTGGCAAGAAGGACAGCGGCCCTGCACGTGACTCAATTCGTGACAGTATTGATCGCATCGAGTTTACCGACTTCCAATTACATGAGCTGACAGGTCGTTGGTTAAGTGAGAACATGCCAGAAGGCTTTAAGAGCGATCGTTTCCGATTCTTGGCCCGAACCATTACTGCATCGGAAGAAGCGCCTACAGAGAACGCTGACGGCGAAATTCGTATCAAACCAAACCTTTACATCCTAGTTTGGGAGCCTTCGTTTTATGAAGAGTTATTGACTCGCGATTACTTCTTCCTGTTTCCACCAGAGATCTTGAAGCAGCATACCCTGGTATTCCAGCTCTATAGCTATTTCCGAAGTCGTATGGTTCGCCGACATACCGATCAAATGTTGTTGAGCGAACTGAATCAGAAGCTGGCTCGCAATATCGAATGGCGCCGTTTTTCCATGGATCTTATCCGTGAGTTAAAACGCCTTGCGGAAGGGAAGGGGAGTGAAGATCTTTTTGTTGTCAACTTGTGGGGTTACCACTTGACGATCACCAGCGTGGTTGAGAAAGGCAAGATCAAAGATTATGAGTTTGATATCAAATGTGATGCGGAAGAAGTATTACGTTACTCACGCGCACGCACGACCAATGCGGGTAAACGTAACATGGCGCCAACCTTGCCAAACCCGCTGCGCAACGAAATGGTGACTAAGAAACAACTCGAAGAGATGTCGCAGATCATCGATGGCGAATTTGAACCTATTCAGCGTAAAGAGCGATCACCGAAAGGTAAATTGGGTCGCCGAGTTAAGCAACGCAAGCACTTGGTAGAGATCAACGCAGATGAAATCACCATTACCTTGTCGAAATATACCTCCTCAGAGGCTCTAGAACGCTCTATAACGGCTTTAGCGGCAATGACTGGACATTCACACTCATCTATTCAAGAAGAGTGTCTGGAGCTCATAGACAAGCTTGACTACTTGCGAGTAGGTGAAGAGATGGTTCCTTACCAAACTTTGAGTAAGATGGTTGAGTTGTATAACGGCCAAAGCGAGAACAAGCATCTCTCGATTGAGCGTTTGATTGCCGGTTTGGCGGTGCGTCGAAAAGTGTGCAAACAGGTGTTTGAAGGCCATTTGGATGAGACGGTATTCCGAGCCTTAGATGAAGTGGCGGTTTGAGAGACGAAAAACCAACCTTAGGGTTGGTTTTTTAATCTTTCGTTTCTGGCTGATAAACCCTGTTACATTCTAGGTTCAGCTAGACAAATCTACTACATTCCCCTGACAATCAACTGACAATGTAACGCGTATGGTTGGATATTATTTATCCCGAATAGACAACCTTTTGTCCTTTCTGATGAATGAGGGATAGGATTATCCCTAGATAGATTGGCTCATATTGTTACATTCATTCTGAATATTTTGCGAGTTCTATGAACTCGCTTTTTTTTGCCTAAAATTCAGGTTTTTCAATCGGTAAGAAGTGCAAACCACTTACTCTCACTCAACAATGATCCCACTTTTACCTTGATCATCGATCCGTATAACGCTTAGTGAACGACTCTTGCCTCTTGATCATTGTTCCGAGCTTCGTTCCAAGACTGGCTTTCCATGAAGCTCACGTGTGCTTCAATAAGCTGAACGGACTCCTTGTGCCAGTTGGCTTGAGATTGCTGGTTGCAAAACTCTAAGGTGACGACTGCAAGATGTTGCAAGCGTTTCATACACCAGTCTTTTAAACCTAGCTCGCTTTCTCTGTTGCACACCACTTGCTGTAACTTGGCGTAGGCGAGTTGCAAAAATTGATAGGCTTTTTCGGGCGCTTGGTATTGCTGGTGATGGAAGATACGTAGACAGCCATCTAACCAACATGCAATGGCTTTGCTCTGTTGGTCAGTGATCTTTGGCCCCCAAACTTGCTCGGGGGCTGATAACAGCAAGCTTTCCAGCGTTTGCTCTTGATCATGCTTTCGAGTTTGGTACCAAGTACCCATTTGCTCTATCCACGTATCTAGCGTCATCATGCAGCTTTAACCCATTGTTTTACAAAGTGGTTTGGACCTACTTGCTTAAACTCCTCCTGAACGATCGCACTATTGGCTCGGATCTGATCAGCGTCTAAAGAGTAGTTTGGTTCACTCTTGACGAGATTGCCAAATGGCAGATCAGGATCCGGGACTGCGGAGATCAGTAGCTGAGTATACGGATGTTGCGGATCGGTTAAGATCGCCTGAGTATCACCCCATTCGACGATTTGTCCCTTGTACATGACTGCGGTTTCCTCTGCGATGTAGTGGGCTGTCGCTAGATCATGCGTGATGTACAAGAAACCGATACCGAACTCTTTTTTCATTCGTTGCATTAGGTTGAGAACGCCCAAGCGAATCGACACGTCCAGCATCGACGTTGGTTCATCCGCAAGAATGACTTCCGCACCAACCGCAAGAGCACGAGCAAGATTTACGCGCTGTCGTTGGCCGCCACTAAGCTCGTGAGGGAACTTTTGTAATGTATCCGGGGCGAGTTCAACCAAATCGATTAATTCCTTGAGGCGAGCGGGAATATCGCGCTTATGTGCGACCTGATTATGGATCTTAATCGGTCTGGTTAAGTGGTGTTCGATGGTATGGGTTGGATTTAATGAGCCAAAGGGATCTTGGAATACCATTTGCACTTTACTGCGGTAGTCGAGCAGCTCTTGGCGGCTCTCTATTTCGTCAATGTTACGGCCGTTAAACAAGATTTCCCCTGATGTTGATGGGTACACTTTGGTCATCAAGCGAGCGCAGGTACTTTTACCGCAGCCAGATTCACCGACAAGCGCGAGCGTTCGACCTTTGTGAATATCGAAGCTGACCCCTTGCAGTGCTTTAAATCGCTCTTCTGAAGCGAAGCCACCGCCAATGGTAAACTCTTTAACCACGTTTCTGAGGCTTAGGATTGGGTCGCTCATGCCATTGCTCCTTGTTGACTGTGTTTGCCTTCGTGAATATTAGGGAATGATGCCCAAAGTTTTTGTGTATATGGGTGCTGCGGATTGCTGCGCACTTGTCTGGCTTGGTTAACCTCAACAATTTCACCATGACGCATGATGGCAATCCTGTCACATAACTGACTCATCAAAGCAAGGTCATGAGTGATAAACAGCACAGAGAAACCAAACTCTTCGCGCAATTGATAAATTTGCTGCAAGATCTCGCGTTGGACGACAACGTCCAGCGCCGTGGTTGGTTCATCCATGATGATGAGTTTAGGATTGAGCGATAGCGCGATGGCAATGACTAAGCGTTGACGCATACCACCACTGAACTGGTGCGGATACTCTGTGAGTCGCTCGCGTGGAATATTGACTAAGTCGAGTAATTTTTCGGCTCGATCTTTGGCTTGCTCTTCATTGAGACCTTGGTGATGGCGCAGAACATCGGCGAATTGTTCTTGGATGGGTAACACTGGATTAAGTGAATTCATTGCACTTTGGAATACCATGGCAATTTCGCTCCAACGTATGGCATTAATCTCGCTGTCGGGCAGTTTGAGGAGATCGCGCCCTTGAAAGTGGATTTCTCCACCGGAGATAAACGCGGGCGGCTTATGTAGTCGGTTAATCGCAAAAGCAATGGTACTTTTGCCACAGCCTGATTCGCCAGCGAGTCCGAAAATTTCACCTTTGCCTATGTCGAAACTGACTGACTTAACTGCTTGGAAGTCGCCATTGTCAGTAATGTAGTCCACTTTCAGATCTCGGATCTGAATGATGGGGTCAGCATGAAATGCATGCTGGAGAAAAGATTGACTCATGTCTTACCTACAAAAAAAAGTAAAAGATAATGATTATCATTAACTCTTATTTTGTGACTGAAAAGAACATCAGACAAAAAGGGTGAAGTGAGTCGAAAAAGTACAATTAGCTGGGAGAGTGTGTAACAAAAACGAGAGTTGAGCAGTGAAAGTGAAGGGAAAAAATGAGAGCCAGATCAGCTCAATTTTCTTAGGGGTAATCCCTTAAATGTACTGCCAGGATAGAAACGGTGCAAAACCTATTTATAGAAAAATCGATAAGAGTTTCCGAACTATTAGCACAATCACATTCTGGAGCTAAAATTCTTAACAAGGGTTCGTAGATTTTGCTACAGATTAGCTGTCCCTAGCATGGTTTGTTCGGAGGTTTTTATGTCCATTAATTCTATTGACCATGATGAAATGACTAAGATTGCAGATAAGTGGGACTTCACGGAAGAAGTCGAGTCACAAAAACCGGTTAAAACGGTAAAAAGCGCGGAAGCTCGTCGTCGTATCGAGGCTTTGAGAGAGATTCGCGAAAGTGGCTTATCTATTGAAGAGGCAAAGGAACTGGGCTTATTGCACTAGTTGTATTATCTGATCTCAAAATCACTAAGGGTGGCGCTTATGCCACCCTTTATTTTTAACGCTTTTTTGATCTGATCCGCTGCCCTGAGCGCTATTGGTACTCTACATTGCGCTTGGGTGTGGTATATTCCCACTCCATATTTTTACGGATACCGAGCGTTTTTATGTCGATTAACCTTTCAAACCTTCCCGCAGAAGAGAAAAATAAGGTTGAGCTTGATAAGCAAGCATCGTTTATAGTCTGGAAGCTACGTGAAGCGAAAGCTGTACCTGATGAAATTGATCAGGAAGCCGACAAAATTCGAGATGACAGCGAGAAAGCGTTTTTCTTAGAGTCCGTAGCCAAATATAAGCGAGTAATGGGCGTCGCGTGACGCGTCATTTCCTCTGCATGAGTGAGAAATTGAAAAGCTCTCGCTTTTTGCTAAAATCCTTCGCGTTAAATTGAATTAGAGAGACATCCCGATGGGAAGAAGTTTTGAAGTGCGCAAAGCCTCAATGGCGAAAACTGCAGGCGCAAAAATTAAAGTTTATTCCAAATACGGTAAAGAAATTTACATGTGTGCGAAGAACGGTGGCGCTGATCCTGACATGAACTTATCGCTAAAGCACCTGATTGCTAAAGCGAAGAAGGATCAAGTACCAGCACACGTTATCGATAAAGCGATCGATAAAGCGAATGGTGGTGGCGGTGAAGATTACGTTCCTGCGCGCTACGAAGGCTTTGGCCCTGGCGGTACGAGCGTCATCGTTGATTGTCTAACTGACAACGGTAACCGTACTTTCCAAGATGTGCGCCAGTGTTTCGTTAAAACAGGTGCGAAAATTGGTGTTGAAGGCTCTGTTTCACACATGTTTGATCACCAAGCCGTATTCCAGTTCAAAGGCGATGATGATGAAATCATTCTAGAAACGCTGATGATGGAAGACGTAGACGTGACTGACGTTGAACTTGAAGATGGCGTGATTACAGTTTTCGCTCCTCACACTGAGTTCTTCAAAACTAAGACTGCTCTAAACGGTGCGTTCCCAGACCTGACTCTTGATGTAGAAGAGATCACTTTCGTACCTCAAACTCACACGCCAGTTGCGGGTGAAGATGCAGAGAAATTCCAGAAGTTCTTAGACCTTCTTGATGACTGTGATGATGTTCAGCAGGTTTACCATAACGCTGAGCTGTAATCGCTAAAAATTAGATAAACCAAAAAGGGATCGAGTCGATCCCTTTTTTTGTGCGCGCGTGTTAATAATAGCGCTGAGATTAAATTCGCTAGAGCATTCATTCCGCTCATTTTGTGATTGATGGACCAATGATGACTAAATTTCTTCCGCTCGTATTGGGTTGTTGCTTGGCTTTCTCTGCAACTTCCGCTGAACTTGAGCTCGTGACGAAAGCGCAACAACTCTATGAAGCAGGCGATAAACAACAAGCGCAGGCTTTGTTTAATCAGGCTGCTGAATTAGGCAGTGCAGAAGCGCACTTTAGACTCGCCTACCAATACGTATTATCGGATGAAGAGAGCGTCTATCATTTGCAGCAAGCCGCAGAAAATGGTCATCAAGAAGCCCTTAAATACTATTTAGATACGGTCTTTTTCCGCGCGGGCAGTATTAGAATGTCTGACCCTAAAAGCGCATTAGAGACCTACTATAAAGCCAAACAGAAAAATCCCAGTTTGTCCCTGTATGACGAAGAAGAAAAGGTGCAAGTGCTGACCTACGCCGCCGAAGTGCCTGAGCGTGACCACGATGCGTTCTTTAAAACTTATCAGGTAGAAGATGAAGACGGAGATTGGCCCTTCTACGATGTGTGGGAGTTAGCGGAACAAGCGTCAAAAGAGGGAAGTCAGTTTGGTGAACCGGATCCGGAGCTGGTGTTTTGGTTGATCACGCGTGGTGGTGATGTGCCTGCAGAGGTCTCATTTGCGGTTTCCGATTACTATAAGCATTGGAAAAATGATCAAGTGATGCCTTTTAACCTTTGTCATTACGTTACCAGTGGCTCGGGGGCAGGGTATTGCGCGGATAGGGATGCCGTAGTGCAAGAGAAACGTCGCCAGCGTGAGCTTTCTGCAATAAGCAAAAAACTGTCAGGAGAGAACCTCGATCTGCTGAATCTGGCCTATAAAGCGATGGAAGATTTTGTCACGCTCAAGGCGCAGCAAGAAGAAATGCATGGCGGAACGGGACGTACTGCTTGGATAATAGACTCAATTCAATCGCAGAAGGATCTTTATCTTTCTATGCTAGATAGTGCCATTCAGGGCGATATGGAGACCGTTTCTACTCCACTCAGTAAAACCGATAGCCAGTTAAATGCGACATACAAAAAATTAATGATCGCGCTTAAACAACCATCTGAAGACTATGCGATGTCAAAGCCGGAAGTTGATGATGTAAGAGAAGTACAAAGGCGGTGGATTAAACACCGTGACGCGACATGTAACTTAATTGTGTCAGTCGAGCCAAAGTTAAAAGAGCAGTGCCTTAATTGGCTAACGGCTCAAAGAGAGCAAGAGCTGCAAGGTATTATTTTCACGCCGTAATAGCACTAACAAATATGAGAGGGGACTGGAAGTCCCCTTTTTGCTTTTTAAGCCTGCGAGACTGCGTTCGTGCCTGCTAACCAGTGAGACAACTTTCTAATTTGCGGTAAAACAGTCAAGTTAAGGGTTAGGGCTGCCGGCCATGCTAGAAGAAAGCTATCTAGCCAAATCGCAGGCCACTCGTTATTAAAACCCAATTTATAACCAGAAATTAGTCCGGACATAATGACCGCCATTGTGAAAGAAGAAAGCAGTGCAGAGATCCAAAACAGTTTGCGAGTCATCATTTTTCTCCCTAAGGGTTGTTGTTGCGTCTATATTCAGGATATAACCACTCATTAATGAGAAAAATAGTCAGGTTTAGAACTATGAATTCCATATTTGGAAACATGGACGATCTCTACTTATTCTGCTGTGTTGTCGAAGAGGGCTCATTGCTAGCGGCATCGCGGAAGCTTCAACTTCCTGTGTCGACCATGTCACGCCGATTATCTGCTCTAGAATCACGTTTAAACACTCGCTTGTTGGAAAAGCAGGGTAGGGAGTTGGTTGCGACCGCTTCGGGCTTAGAGGCGTTTGAGCGCTTGCGTAGTGGCATGGAATCCGTTGAGAGTGGCTTCGGTCAACTGTTGTCGCAAAGCCAGCATGTGACCGGGTCAATCAAACTCGCGCTGCCGCATAATTTCTATCGTGGATTCGTTGCCGATGTGATTGAAGAGTTTCTCAGCCGTTATCCAGAAGTCAGCATTGATCTGGTTTTAAGCCAAGAGCAAGTCATACCTCAATCAGATAGGGATTTGTTGATGACCTTTGATCTGTCTGAGATGCAAGACATGATCGCTCGGCCATTGTTTGAGGCGAAACATGCTTTTTTCGCCAGTCCGGAGTACCTGAATTCAGTTGGCCGTATTGATTCGCTTGATGACTTAATGCCTCTAAACTGGATAAGTGTTGACCATGTGGTTGATTTGCCAGTGTATGAGGGAGAGCAATTAATAGAGATTATTCACATTAAGCCCCGGCTTGTTGTCAACGATATCATGTCAGTGTGCCGGGCCGTAGAGAACGGGCTTGGGATTGCTTCCTTACCGTTAAGACATGTGCACCAAGAGATGAATGTGGTACGTGTATTACCTCAATATCATCGTAGTGCTCGACAAGCTTACTTGGTCTATAAGCAGCGGCGGTATCAACCTAAAGCATTGACTTTATTGATTGATGCCTTACTCGAAGGGGTGAAAAAAATGGTGCATTTGAAGTAGTTTACACTGTAAAGTCGTTGGCAAAGTTAGGTTAAGGAGAGCCCAATGAACAAAGTCGTTATCGTTACCGGTGGTAGTCGTGGAATTGGTGCCGCGACCAGTCTATTGCTTGCTCAACATGGGTACGCGGTCTGTGTCAACTTCCACAGTAATGTGCAGCAGGCACAAAAGGTGGTTGAAAGCATTGAGGAGCAAGGGGGCAAAGCCTTCGCTTATCAGGCTGATGTCAGCGATGAGAAACAAGTCCAAGCCATGTTTGTGGCAACCAGACAACGATTTGGTACAGTCAGCCACTTAGTCAACAACGCAGGGATTCTTTTTACTCAATCTGAATTGAAAGACATTGACGTTGAGCGCTTTAAGCAAGTGCTCGATACCAATGTGATCGGTTGTTTCGTTTGCTGTAAAAGCTACATCAACCAACTCGATGAAGAAGGCGCAATCCCGGGGGCTATCGTTAATGTCTCTTCCGCCGCGTCGCGAATCGGTGCACCTTTCGAATACGTGGATTATGCCGCTTCAAAAGGTGCGATGGATTCCATCACTAAGGGGTTATCACTGGAGCTCGCTGGCCGAGGTATTCGCGTCAACGGTGTGAGACCTGGCTGCATTTATACCGAAATGCACGCTGATGGTGGTGAACCGAATCGTGTCGACCGATTGGCCCCGAATCTGCCAATGCAGCGAGGAGGCACCCCTGAAGAAGTTGCGCAGTCCATCCTGTGGTTATTGTCTGAAGAGGCTTCTTACGTAACCGGGAGCTTTATTGAGCTAGCAGGTGGTCGTTAGTGCCTTAACCACGTCACGCCCGAAGCCCACAAAGTAGAAGCGGTTTATTTTGTGGGTTACACTTGAGACAGATTTGAAAGCAGAGGTAACTATGTCCAATCCATCTTCTGATTCAACGGCTCGAACGAAAAAGACGTTTACGCCAAAAACAGAAAATTTCAAAGTTAGTCTAAAATATGAAGGCATGTCGCTGAAGGAAGAGAGTGAACCCCGCACGATTGCGGAACTGAAAAGGAAGTATGCGCGATAAATATGGTGTGTATCATGATAAATACTGCTACGCAGGCAGCGATGTCTTAATCAATCTGTTGAACCTGCGCGATGCGGACGAGCTGGCTGAAGCGGAAGTGGCGTTTACGGCAGAGCGGTATCGCACCTATCAAAGTTCGATGAACACCATCGAGCAGTTTTCTTTTTCCCATCTTAAAGATCTTCACTTTTATCTCTTTCAAGACTTGTTTTCTTGGGCAGGAGAAATTCGAGAAGTGGATATATCGAAAGGCGATACCCGCTTTTGTACCGTGCCCAGAATTGAAATTGAAGGACAAAAACTGTTTACGCTTATTCCGCCGCTTGCGGAGATTAATGAGCGCGATGTTTTGATTGAACAGATTGCCTCCCTGTTTTGCGAGATGAACTTATTGCATCCGTTTCGAGAAGGGAATGGGCGTGTGCAGCGCTTTTTCTTTGAAGAGATGCTGTTTGTGCTTGGTTATGATCTCAACTGGCCGGTCATTACCCAGCAACAATGGATAGACGCCAATGTTGCGGGCGTCTATCTGGATCTTGAACCCCTCAAAGCGATTTTCCGGGTGGCTATTTCAGAGCTTGACTAGCCGTGGCCAAGTGGCAGATGGCCTGTTTTAACCCAAATAACGGTTTCTTCTTCAACATAAGGAAAGTGCTCACTCATATGCGGGCTACGTAGCCAACTGCCTTTCGGGTAGCGGCCATGCTCATCGATAAAGCTACCCGATAAGACAAAAATTTC
Organism: Vibrio sinaloensis DSM 21326; assembly: GCF_000189275.1. Taxonomy (GTDB): domain Bacteria; phylum Pseudomonadota; class Gammaproteobacteria; order Enterobacterales; family Vibrionaceae; genus Vibrio; species Vibrio sinaloensis. Next base: position 127,129 of record NZ_AEVT01000018.1, read on the forward strand.
TTCCCCGCCAAAATGGCGATGAGGTTGAAAGCGTTCACCAGCGGGCCACTTGACCAGTGCAACGTGCTCATGTTCAAAATCATGAAGTGGCATCACTTGTAATCCGCCGATACCCGGTAACCAGTCTTGTTGTTTGGTATTGATACGTACCTGTGTTAGGTCATGGCTAGCAAACTGATTGAGCTTAACTAAGATAACGCAACCCTGCTCACTAAACGGTGCATGTTGACTGCCCGGCGGGTTGCGTAAATAGCTCCCCGCGGGGTAGTCGCCATGCTCATCGGAAAACACGCCTTCCAGCACTAAGATCTCTTCGCCGAATGGGTGAGGATGGCTGCTGAATTTAGAGCCTGGTTCGTATCGGACTATGCTCGTAGTATGGCCCGATTCTGCATCTTCTCGTTCTAATGGCTTTCTCCATACCCCCTTGGCTGGGCTGGCAATCCAATCCTGAGCATGAGTATCAATGACGACTCGCTGGTGAAAGTTCATGTTTATCATTTTGTACCTCCTGCCAATGATACCGTTTAGTTTCGGCCGGCGATCACTCCGCCATCTACATCCCAAATTGCCCCAGTGACCCAGCTTGCTTGCTCTGAAAGCAAAAAACAGATCGAGTTGGCGACATCTGTTGCGCTTCCGACTCGACCAATAGGATGAAAATCGTTAAACCCTGCCAGTGCTTCATCAAGTTGGTTTGGTTCAATGAAAGCATTGTAAATCGGGGTTTTTACCACAGCTGGTGAGACAGCATTCACTCGAATACCGCTGTCTGCCAGCTCCATTGCTAAGTGCTGTGTCATGGCATGCAAACCTGCTTTTGCCATTGAATACGCTGAAGAGGGTGTGGCTTTGATCGCTTGCTTCGCCCACATCGACCCTATGTTAACAATACTACCGAATTGGTGCTTGGTCATGTTTCTTGCAACAGCTTGAGTGATCATGAAGGTCGCTCTGTTTAACGCGTGGTAACGGTCGTAATCTTGTTCACTATGCTCGATAAATGGTTTTGGGTTGAAGTAACCCGCGGCGTTGACCAGATAACCAATCGGCTCTGAACAAGCGTCCAACTCTTTAATAAACTCAGTGACAGCTGAAGGGTTGTATAAGTCGACTTGTCGAGCCTTCACTTCGCCATAAGCGGACAACTCGCTGCGCGCTTGCTCAAGTTTGTCTTTGTTGTTTCCTACAATGGTGACGCTGAGTTTATGCTTCAGTAGCTGCTTGGCAGTTTCAAATCCCATGCCGCTAGAGCCGCCGATGATAAGTGCACGATGAGTTAGATGGTAAGTCATTTTGTTCTCCTTATTTTGTTGAGCGTGCTAATATTAGGATTCATCTAACTGTATGAATAGTAAGTACAAATCGGTAGGGTAGGTACTTTTTGGTACATCTTTATGAATAACAAAGAAAAACTTTTTCCACGTAAGAGTGCGCCGCAAAGCAGTGCACGCATGGTGGAAGCGATTTATGGCTGTAAATGGTCACTCACTGTGTACCAACTGTTAGCGGCGGGCATTAATCGGCCAGGAGAAATGGTGCGAAACGTTGATGGCCTATCCACTAAGGTGCTAAACCAGTGTTTAAAGCGCAATGTGGAGTTTGGCATCCTCGATAAAGTGACTTATAACGAGCTGCCGCCGAGGGTGGAATATCAGGTGACGGATTTTGGCGAGAAGTTTCTAGCGATTTTGCAGCAGTTGGAAGCGCTGCAGCATGAGATCGACCGTCACAGTGAGCACTAATGTCGCCATGACATCAGTGCTCTTATGTGGCAGATTAACCCGCGATTAGGGCAAGGTTCTTTAAGCTTTTGTAGGCCGCTGTTTGCGTCTCTATTGGCTTACATACCGTGAGCAAATCATCTATAAAGTGCCCTAAAGCGCGCGCTTCAACCTTGCGAATACCGCGTTGCTGAGATTCGGATAAGTAGTCGTAAACCGACGCAGCTCCAAAATCGCCAAATATCATCTCACCTTGCTCATTGATCAAAACATTATGCGCGTATAGGTCGCCATGACACACTTTATTGTCGTGTAGGTGATTAAATACATCCATCATCTGGTCAACAATCTTTTCAATCTGAGTCACCGATAAGGTGAAGCCTTGTCTAAAAACATCGCGTGTACAGGTTTGCAACGTTGGTGGCAGGCCAAGATTGAAGTAGCTCTCTGGGATAAGCTCCATCACCAAGGCAAGATGATTGTGCTCGTATACTTGAGCGATTGATTTCACAAGGTTGGGGTGATGCCCTGTTTGCAGGCAAGCTTGCAACTCATCGCAAGGGTAACCGTCACTGGTGACCTCTCCCTTGAACACTTTTACTGCAACATTAGCTGGGAAATCGAAATCGGTGTCGAGCCACTTTGCGTGAGAGATCACTCCTGATGCGCCTTGGCCTAAAACCTGATTAAGTTTGTAAGCACTGGAAGCGACTTGTGGGACACTCTCTTCAAGACTAGTCCTTTCACAGAAAGGGTTGCCTGCAAAAGCCATCCACGCCAATTTGGGGAGTTCTAGTAGCGCGGCGGGGAAGCATTCAAGCTGATTAGCAGATAGGCGTACTAGCTCTAAATTGAGCAACTGATTAAAGCTGTTTGGCAACGATTTGAGCTTGTTGCCCGCGAGTGCCAGCTTTTGTAGACGGGGGCGGTAGCCCAAAGATTCTGGTAACTGAGCGATCTGGTTGTCAGTCAGAATTAGCCAGCGAAGCTGCTCGGGCAAAGATTCTTCTGCAACGCGAACAATTTGGTTGCTTTTAAAGCCGACCATCTCCAGTTTCTCACAGCGACCTAATACTAGAGGTAGGTGAGTAAAGCGGTTGTTGGAAGCAAAGATTATTTTGAGTTGTTTTAATTCAGTGAGCCATTGTGGCAGTTCACTTAAAAGGTTGTTTGAAACATCGAGAATTTCCAACGTATCAACTAAAGCTAATATCTCTTGTGGTAACTCGGTTAATTGTTCAGAAAGTTGAAGGTGCTGACTGCCCGCCAGCTCTCCGCTTTTAAGTTGTTCTACTGTATGCAAACTGACTGCCTATGAGTGCTCATGAAAAGGAAAAGAGCGCGTATTCTACGCAGGTTGGCAGTAAAAGGCGAGGTGGGCCTATCTGCACCTATCAAAAGGTGCAAATAGGTATTGGAGCTTATGATTGTTTGAGCCGCTGACGGTAGCTAAGCAAAGATAACAGAGCAAAAAAGGCAGGATCGCTCCACCCGAAGCCGACAAAGATCCCCGTAAATCCAGCGTAGCCCGTTATTACGACACCAAGTAGGTTAGTGACAAGCAGCGCTTTGAGTAGCTGTTGCATTGTCTCTTTGTGCTCTATTGTTCTTAGATAAAGGCTTACTGCCGCTACGCCTCCGAGAAAGATACTTGTGTGTTGGGACAGGAAGTAAGCGTACTTATCGTTAATCTCAACGCCATACATTGGCCACATAACAGTTGGCTGAAAAAACAGTGCGAATGCAAACACAGTGTAGATGCTGCCGTGCAAGGTTAAAAACTGTCTATTCGTCATAGCAGCTCCTTACAGACCAACTGGCCCACGATTGATTTCGGTTAGAGGCTGATTGATGTCAAAAATAACACCACGTACTTCTGGCACGCCCATTTCTTTTAGTCTCGCGGCATGCATGTCTAGGTAGTTTTGTGCGCTGACCTCATCTTGGAAAAGATAGATACCACCGCCTAGCTTTTCTGATTCGTTTTCTGTCCAGATTTTCCACATCATGCCAGGTTCTTGATTAATTGACTCCGCTAGACCAACCAATGCTTTAGACATCTCTGCGCCCATAGGGCCATGATATTGAAAATCGACTTGTAATAGTTTCATCCTAGTTTCTCCAATTGTTGTCTGTTGTGAACGCGCGTCGCTGTTCGATGGAGTTATTGTTGTCTATATAAAATGAACAGAAAAGTTCATAATATTGTGTATTAATGTCTAAAAAACTGACAGGTTGAGTGATGAGACTGAAAAGTACGCTTGAGCAATGGGTTACGCTGAAAGAAGTGGATCGGGCGGGCAGTATTCAAGCCGCAGCTTCGGCTTTAAACAAAAGCCATACCACCTTGATTTACTCGATCAAAAAGCTTGAAGATCAACTGGGCGTTAAGCTGGTGGAGGTGAAGGGAAGACGTGCCACCGTCACAGAGCATGGTCGTTCATTGCTTCGAAGAGCGAGCAGTATGCTTGAACAGGCAAGAGATCTGGAAGACTTAAGCCAACAAATTTCAGCGGGTGTCGAGTCAGAGATTACCGTCGCAATGGATCACCTTTGCGACCCGAGCCTGCTCTATCAACCGATGGCTGAGTATCTTAGTCAAAACAGTATCACTTCGATTCAAGTGGTAGAGACTTCGTTGTCTAAAACGGCAGAAATGGTGACCAGCGAGCAAGCGGATATCGCCATTATTACTTTGCCGATCACCAATTACCCTGCCGAAGCTTTTTCGTTGACGAGTATGTTGCCCGTTGTTTCAAGCAAACACCCACTAGCAGGTCAGAAGCAGGTGTGTATGGCTGATTTTGCCACTCATTGCCAAATTGTCATTCGCGATCTTGGGGCGACTAATATTGATAGTAAAGAGCAAAATGTCGGTTGGTTAAAAGCGAATCAGCGGATAACCGTAGACAATTTTGATCATGCATTTCGAGCGGTGGAGCAAGGTGTCGGTTTTTGCCGTTTACCAGGGCATATCATCAAGCTAAGAAACACTGGTCAGCTTAAGGTGCTTAAAGTTGAGCACAATGAAAGATATCAAGTCCCGCTGCATATTACGCTGCCTAAGGGAGCGAAAACTGGGCCTGCCGCCGTTTGCTTTTATGATTTCTTACGGCAAGCAGTCCAATGAGCGTGTTGCTAAAGTGAGAAAGTTAACTGAACGAGCGAAAATTAACGAATTTGGTTGATGATAATCCTAGTTTACGTAAATGAGCATTGAAATTTTCTTTTCTTACTAGATAATGAACGTAAATTTTACGTTTTGCGGTAGGAGAGCGCGAGTGAGTGCACCAAAAACTGACGCGGAACTAAAGAAAGCAACTATACATGAAGCAGCAAAAATCGCTGGTGTTTCAATTGCTTCCGTTAGTCGAGCCTTAAATAACAAGCCTGGTATTAGCGAGAAAACCAGAAAGAAAATTCTCGATATCTGTAAAGACCTTGGTTATGTTCCAAGCACGTCGGCCCGTGAACTAAGCGGCAGTCATAAGAACACGATTGCGATCTCACTGGGTCCCCATGACTTTTATGCTTCTCGATATCTAGGAATGCTATGGCCTTCACTGTCGGCGGCAATTAAAAACTCAGGTCGAAACTTATTACCTGTGAGTTTTGGTGAAGTGGATTTAGAGCAGGTTGGCGGCGCTGTGTTACTCGGTATTACAAATGATGATGAGCGCATTAAAACTTGCCAACAGTTAGACCTTCCTTTTGTTTGTATTGGCATGAGTGAAGGTTCTTTTTGGGTTGCACCAGATGATTTCAATGGTGGTCGAGAAGCAACGCAACACCTTGTAGATAAAGGGCTAACAGACATTTGTTTCGTTACTCCAACCACTTATGGTGATGGCTATCAGTTCCGTCATCAAGGCTATATGTCTGTGATGGCCAGCAATGCCTTACCTGTTCGAGAGTTACGTACTGGCGCTGATCCTTTGGGAGAAATCGCTGCTTATCGTTACTTTATGACGATGGAGAAAAAGCAGCTTGAGGGTTACCAAGGGTTTGTTTGCGAATGTGATGAGACCGCGCTTGGCGTTATCGCCGCTCTGAAAGACCGAGGGTACGAGCTTCCTCATGATTTCTCTGTAGTTGGTTACGATGGGTTGCCGGGAATTTCTAAAGACTTAACCACCATAGTGCAAGATACCGATAAGATTGCTGCACGCGTCGCATCTATGCTTGAGCAAGCCATTTTACGTGAACAGCCCGTAGGCTCGGTGGTTGCGGTAAACTTAAAATTGGGAAAAACAACGTAAAAATCGATCAAGTAATTAACAAAAACCTCAAAAAGCATGACTTCTGTCATGCTTTTTTTGTTTCCCTGCGTCATAAAAGCGTAATGTGATCAACTTAACGTAAGCGCTTACGTAAATTGCGCATAATACCCTCAGATTTTGAAATGAAGGAATTGAGGGCAACATGAAAAAAACAATATTGGCAGTATCCCTACTTGCTGCCGGCCTATCTACTCAGGCTGTTGCAAAGACCGAAGTAACCATTGCTGGCTGGGGCGGGAACGACGTTGTCGTCCTGAACAAACTGGTCAATGACGTACTGGCGGATGATTTCGCAAAAGCTGGCTTAGAGGTTAAGTACCAAGCGGTAGAAGGTGACTTCTCTCAATTTATTACCAATTCCCTATCCGCTGGTACTGCGCCGGATGCGTTTTACGTTGACGTAGTATTTGCCAATACCTTGGTGAAGTCAGGCAAAGTTGCAGCAAACAACACCGAACTGAATGATTTATCACAGACGCTTATTCCAAGTTTGAACGCCGCATTCACACTCAATGGTCAGCAGTACGGTGTTGCGAAAGACTTCAATACGATCGCTCTACAGTTTAACAAAGATATTTTTGATGATGCCGAAGTTGCCTACCCAACCAATCAGGACTCTTGGCAGGATTTACGTAAAAAGCTTCTGGATGTGAAAGAGGCCTTGGCTGATGAAGTATCGGGAATCTGCGTTATGCCGGATTACGCTCGCTTTGCACCGTTCGCGTTAGCAACAGGTTGGAAGCCGTTCAACGAACAAGGGAAGACGGTACTGGATGACAACTTTGCTCGTGCATTTAACTTCTATACTGGTCTAGTGACAGAAGACAAAGTCGGCATTCTGGCAACGGATTTAGGCCAAGGCTGGGGTGGTGGTTGCTTCGGAACCGAAGAGACGGCGGTGGCCCTGGAAGGCAACTGGATTAGCGGTTATCTGCGTGATAAAGCACCAAACCTGCCTTATGGCACGACCTTAATGCCTAAAGATCCCGTTAGTGGTGAGCGTGGCAATCTGCTGTTTACTGTTGCATGGGGCGTAAACGCAGATGGTAAAAATGTTGCGGCTACGCAAAAAGCGGTCGAAATCCTAACTAGCCAAAAAGCTCAAGAATGGGTTCTGGATTCGGGCCTAGCGTTACCTAGCCGTGAGGCGCTCGGGAAATCGGATTTCTTCGCTCAGAAAACTTCTGAAAGTGAGTTATCTAAGCAGGTATTTGATGGCGCCCTGGAAGGCAACGTTGAGCCCTTTGCATTTGGCGATTATGGCACAGCATGGATGACTCCGATTAATGAAGCATTGAACTCGGTTTTACTTGGCCAAATGACGCAAAAAGAAGCGCTCAAAATGGCACAAGAAAAATACGATGCGTTGATGGCTAAGTAACGGAGCGAGTGATGAACTCTTTACGTTTACGCCAACAAGTCTACGGATGGCTCCTTGCTGGGCCATTTGTACTCACTTTGGTGGTGTTTTTCCTTTATGCATTAGTGCGAACGGTTTACTTCAGTTTTACTGAGTACGACCTGTTCAGCGATGCCATCTGGGTTGGTTTGGCTAACTTTAAAGCGCTATTAACTGACGATCTCTTTCTTCTTTCGTTGGCTAACACCGTGTGGTTTTCTCTGATTGTGACCTGTGTACAAACCGTGTTAGCGCTTGGCTTAGCGATTTTGGTGAACTCTAAAATTCGTGCGAAAAGCTTTTTTAGAACGGCGTTTTACTTGCCAAGTATCTTATCGAGTGCGGCTGTCACTTTGATCTTCATTTGGTTCTACCAAAAGAACGGTTATCTGAACGGCTTTGTCACCGATGTCGTGAACCACTACCCACACTTGAGCTGCTTTGTGCTTGTTGCTGTCGCAACTCAGTTTGTATTGGTAACGAAAGATCGTTTGAAAGGCTTACCGGTTGGCTGGTTGGATCCTGCGTGGGGCATTCTTTCTTTCATCGTTGCGGGTGTGGCGACATTTGTGGCTAGCGCTATGGGCTGGGTTGAAGTCACTAATCAAGTTGTAGAAGTGAACTGGCTAAACACCCGTGATCATGTCGGGCCAATGCCTCTAACGCTTTGGGCAATCGTGATTCAGAACATTTACACCACCATCCCGACTTTCATGTTGCTATTCCTAGCAGGCTTGCAAGGCATTCCAGGAGAGCTTTACGAAGCGGCGCACATTGATGGTGCGAACAAGTGGCAACAGCACTGGAACATTACGATTCCTCAGTTAGCACCAGTGACGTTCGTCGTCGTGACTTTCTCCATCATCGGTACGCTACAAATGTTTGACCAAGTGGCACTGCTTGGCTCAGCAGCACCGCTTGAATCACGCATTACGCTGGCTTACTACGTTTACCACAATGCGTTCCCACCAGGTGGCACGCCACAAATCGGCATGGCAAGCGCAGCGGCACTGGTATTGGCGTTCATTACTTTGGCAGTGGTGTATCTGCAGAAAATCTTTGGTGTAAAGGAGAAAGCAGATGGCTAACCCGATGTCAGCAATGAATCACCAAGATGCTAAACCAATGGCATCAATGGAAGAGATTTCCAAGTTTCAAGCGCGCCGCCGTTGGGCGAAAGTGGCTTGGGTTTACAGTGCGTTGCTACTGGTTGCGACTGTCATGCTAGGTACTTTCGTGGTGGCTTTCTTAGCGAGTTTGAAAGATGACCCATTAGAGCAGCCATTTAAGTTCAATTTTGCTCAGGTTCAACCCAGTAACTGGGGCGCGGCTTACCAACTCGGTAAAGAAGGTAACGATGCGCCAATGTTCGGTGGTTTTGCACCGGGTGCAGAAGTGAACTTCACCGTCACTTACGCGGTGGAAGATGGTAAAGAGCTGACAGTCCCTGAGATTGAAGTGCCACGCCGTCGTCCAGGTACAGGCATGGCTGCGGCTATCGTGACCGACTTTGCTGCCGATTACGCGCAAGTCAGCGAGCCAGTGCTGGTAGACACTAACGACAAGGTGACGTTTGTAGAAAAGCGTGGTCGTCGCGAGCTGACCAAACAAGGCCACAGCCAAACGTGGGCATTTTCCATTAAGTATCAAGGGCAAGGTCCTGAGATTGCAACGCTGCCACTAACGGTAGAAGCGCCGCGCGGCCAAGTGCTGCTTGATAGCACGCTAGCACCAAGCAAGATGGAGCGTCGTGGTCGTGTCGCGGCATGGGATAACGCCGCGCCGGGTGTGATTGGCTACGTGTTTAAGTCTTACGTTCGCGTGTACACCGAGTCGGTGAGCCTAGATACAGGTAAGAGCTTGTTCATGAGCTGGACCATCAACTCGTTCTTCATCGCGATTGGTAAGGTGCTGCTGACATTGTTCTTCGCTTGTACGGCGGGTTACGCCTTAGCAAGACTGAAGTTTACGGGGGCTCGTGCTGTGTTTGCTTTTATGTTGTTCAGCATGATGATTCCGGGCCAAGTAACGTTCATCTCTAACTACTTAATTTATAAAGATATCGGCTTATTGAACACACCATGGGCGGTCATCACTGCGGTCGTTGCTTCGGGTCAGGTTCTGATCATGAAACAGTTCTTCGAGAACATTCCGAAAGAACTGGAAGAAGCCGCAATCGTCGATGGCGCAAGCCCGGCTGTGATTCTTTGGAAGGTATTTATGCCATTGGCGAAGCCAGCCATCTTGTCGGTCACCATCCTTGGTTTCCAAGGTGCTTGGAACGACTTCTTCTGGCCGCTTGTGGTCATTAACAGCCCAGCTGATGCGTTCACGCTTCCTGTTGGTCTATTGAGTTTACGTAACGCTTATGGCGTAGCAGGTGACTGGAACCTGATCTTGGCGGGGGCTTTCCTGTCAACAATCCCAGTACTGATTGTATTTATGGTTTTCCAACGTTACTTCGTGGGTAACGACATTTCTTCCGCTGTTAAAGGTTAAATTTCGGGGATATTTAAGATGTTTATGAACTACAACGCTGGTCAAGGCGAACTTAAAAACTGGATCGTTGAAGAGACGGCGTTTGACTCAGCTTTCCAAGGTAAATGTGAAGTAGTAATGAGCCAAGGAAATGGCTACATGGGCGCGCGTAGTGCAACGGAAGAAAAATACGTGGGACAGGTTCGCAACCTTTTCGTTGCGGGAACTTACAATAAGTTTGATGCAGACGAAGTCACCGAGCTGCCAAACTCTGCAGACATGAGCGCGATTGAAATCTTCATCGATGGTCGCCGTTTCCACCTAGAAACCGGTGAAGTGAGCAACTACTCTCGTCGCCTAAACGTGAAAAACGGTGAGCTAATCCGTGAATTCACATGGACAAATAACGAAGGTAAGAGCTTTGAGATGCGTTTCCGTCGCTTCTTCTCGCAAGCCAACCTTCACCTAATGGCATTTGACGTTCAAGTAAAAGCACTGAACAGCGATGCGAAAATCGAAATCCGCTCTGGTGTGGATGCGCAGCTTTCTAACTCAGGTGCACAGCACTTCCACGAAGGCGAAAAGCGTATCTACGACAAGCGTTTTATCGAGCTGCTACAACACACAACAGAGAGCAAAGTAGACTTTGTATTCCTAACGTCTCACCGCTACCTTGTGGATGGTCAGGAAACTGAAATTGACCCAGGTCTGCAAATGGACCGTCGTAAAGTATGGCTAAACATTAACTACGACTTGAAAGCGGGTGAAACGTTCGGCACAGAAAAAGTCGGTGTGGTGCATACCTCTCGCGACAAGCAATTCGATGTGGAAGGTTACGAGCTTCAGGCGCTGCGTGACCACGCTCTGACGAACTTAAAAACTAATGCTGACCGCAGCTTTGATGAGCTTCTAGAAGAGAGCGCTGCAGAGTGGGACAAGCGTTGGGCTGGCATGAACATCACCATCGGTGGTAGCGACTTCGACCAACTTGCGATTCGTTTTGCTCAATACCAACTGAACATCTTTACGCCAATGCATGACTCTCGTTTCGGTATCGGCGCGAAAGGTCTCTCTGGCGAAGGCTACAAAGGCCACTCGTTCTGGGATACAGAAGTCTTCATGCTGCCGTTCTTCATCTACACGATGCCAGAGGTCGCTCGCAGCCTACTTGAGTACCGCTTCAAGACACTAGACGGCGCTCGTAAGAAAGCGAAAGACAACGGCTACATTGGTGCACAGTTCCCATGGGAGTCGGCTTTAACGGGTGAAGAGGTCACGCCTGTATGGGGTGCAGTAGACATCATCACGGGTAAGTCGACCAAGATTTGGTCTGGCTTTATCGAGCAGCACATCACGTGTGACATCACTTACGCATTGTGGCAGTACTACCAAATCACTGGCGATCAGAAGTTCATGGACGACATGGGCTACGAGATCATGTTCGACACAGCAACGTTCTGGACAAGTCGTTTAGAGTGGCTTGAAGACCGCAACATGTGGGGTATCTGTAACGTAATCGGCCCTGATGAGTACAAAGAGCACATCGACAACAACGCCTTCACCAACTACATGGCGGTAGAGAACATCAAACTGGCGATTCGCTACTTTGAAGATCTAGAAACGTCGAACCCAGAGCTACTGGCTAAGCTGTCTGACAAGCTAAATCTAGTGGAAGCGCGCGAGATGTGGCTAGAGCGAGTAGACAACATCTACCTACCTCAGCCACGCGCGGAAGATAAGGTTATCCCACAGGATGACACTTACCTACAGAAAGAAATCATCGACCTGACAAAGTACAAAGAGCAGCCATTCGTTGGTGGTCTGTTCCAAGACTACAACCTAGAGCAGGTTAACGACATGCAGGTGTCTAAGCAAGCCGACATCATGGTTTTGTTCCTTCAGCAAGAAGATAAGTTCGACCTAGAAACCAAGCTAGCAAACTGGAACTACTACGAGCCGAAGACGCTGCACGATTCATCGCTAAGCTTGTCTACGCACTCGGTATTGGCGTCAGATGTGGGTAACCCAGAGCTGTCTTACGACCTGTTCCAACAAGCGGCGTCTATCGACATTGGTCAGAACATGAAGAGTTCGGATCACGGTATTCACGCGGCGTCGATCGGCGGCATGTGGCAGTGTGTGGTTTACGGTTTCGGCGGTGTTCGTATGCTTGGTGGCAACCTGCGTATCAACCCTAACCTTCCTAAAGAGTGGGATAGCCTGAACTTCCCAATCTACTGGAAAGGTGAGCGCCTCGAAGTGACCGTTGACCAAGAGCAAGTTCGCATCGAGCGTCCGGAGTTCAGCGGCCAAGCGTTAAACATCGAAGTGGCGGGTGAGCCACGTGTTATCGATTCAACAGAGGTGACGTTCAATGTGTAAGGCATTCATTTTCGACCTAGATGGCGTTATCACGGATACGGCTGAGCTGCACTATCAAGCGTGGCAGCGTATGGCGAACGAAGAAGGTTACTACTTCGACCGTGAAATCAATGAGCAGCTACGTGGCGTGTCTCGTCAAGCGTCTCTGAATATTATCTTGAACGGTAAAGAGATCAGCGAAGAGAAGTTTGCTGAGCTGATGGAGCGCAAGAACGATTACTACGTGGATTTGTTGAATACGATTTCTGCGAAAGACGTTCTACCGGGTATTGAGCAGTTCCTACTTGAGCTAAACGCACGTGGCATCAAAGTAGCACTGGCATCAGCAAGTAAGAATGCTCGTCCTATCTTGCATCGTCTTGGCTTAACACCGCTGTTTGATGCCATTGGCGACGGTTGGTCAGTCAACCGCTCTAAACCTGCGCCAGACGTGTTCATTCATGCGGCAGGTCAAGTGGGTGTAAACGCTGACGAGTGCATCGTGGTTGAAGATGCCGAAGCAGGTGTAGACGCAGCAAAAGAAGCGGGTATGCGTGTAGTCGGTATTGGACCTAACGACCGTGTTGGTCATGCAACATGGCGTTTCGAAGATACCGCGCATATGAAGTTGGCAGAGATACTGTAATTCGCACTGAGAGTAACCAAAGGGGCAGCTTGCCTGCCCCAATTGCGCCCCAACCGGCGATTGAAATTAAATGTAGGTAGCACAATGGCACGCTTAGAACTGAAGAATATCAATAAAATTTACCCAGACGGTGCGCACATCATCAAAGACGCCAATCTTGTTATCGAAGATGGTGAGTTCACCGTTTTCGTTGGTCCATCTGGTTGTGGTAAGTCGACCATGTTGAGGATGGTTGCGGGATTAGAAGAGATTTCTTCAGGCGAAATGTGCTTAGACGGCGAAGTCGTCAACAACCTGTCACCTACCGATCGTGGGATTGGCATGGTTTTCCAATCTTACGCACTCTACCCACACATGACGGTAGAAGAGAACATCGCATTTGGTCTAAAGCTCGCTAAAAAACTGAGTGCCGATGAGATCAAAAAAGCCGTAAAAGATGTCGGCGACATGCTTGAGCTGACAAACCTGATGAAGCAGAAGCCAAGCCAGCTTTCAGGTGGTCAGCGTCAGCGTGTGGCGATCGGGCGGGCGATTGTTCGCAATCCCAAGCTGTTCTTACTGGATGAACCGCTCTCAAACTTAGACGCATCTTTACGTGTTCGTATGCGCTTGCAGTTGGCGGAGTATCATCAAAAACTCAAATCCACCGTGATTTACGTGACGCACGACCAAGTTGAAGCGATGACTTTGGCAGACAAAATTGTCGTGTTACGAGATGGTGCGATTGAGCAGGTTGGCTCTCCGCTTGATCTGTACTACTTCCCGAAAACGCTTTTTGTCGCTGGTTTTATAGGCTCGCCAAAAATGAACTTGTTACCAGCGACCTTAGTTTCTGCCACGGAAGACAAAGCCCAAGTTGAAGTGGGTGATTACACCTTCGAAGCTGAAGTGAATGCGCAAGGTGCTACACAAGGCGCATTGATGACATTGGGTATTCGACCAGAAGACATTCACCTTGATGAAAAAGGGGTCGGTGTCATTGTTGAAGGGTTAGAGCGCCTAGGCACGGAATCGCTACTTTACACAACGCTTGTCCGCGGCGGTCAAGAGGTGTTGGTACGCGTACCAGGTACCGTGCATGTCGAAGTCGGTCAGCGTTTGAACATCCGTATCCCCGCTGAAAAATGTCACCTATTTAACAGCAAAGGTAAAGCCTACGAGCGCGGCCATACCCTTGATGACTTAATTACGCTGCCACCTCAGGTGCAGCAAGCGAGTTAACCGCTCTCACTCTTAATACTAAAAATAATAAAAAAGCCCACCATGAGGCGGGCTTAAGGATTACTGCGCTCAAAATTCGGGTTGCAGCCCGTTTGAGCGTGACATTAACGCCTGTTGCAGCAGGCATCAAATTGCTCCCCAGAGGGGCGACAGTAACAATGTGATAATAAGGTAATAATCATGAAAAAAACAGTAGTGGCATCTTCTGTACTTCTTACTCTTGCGTTTACTAGCGCGGCGTTTGCTAACGAAAAAATTTCAGCAGAAGACGCAGAGCTTAAGTCGAAGTTAACCGCCCTAGAAGGCGAATACTCGAAAGCAGAGCTGCTGACGGCTCTTAATGCTGAGCCAAAAGAGGACAGCAAGTTGCACGGTACAATCGGCACCAATATCGAGATTGAAGAGTGGAGTGGCAGCAACTCACGTGGCGAGAGTTGGGAAGGCGGCAAAGTGAAGTACTCGCTAGCCAACGGTAACTTCCGCCATGAAGATTTGCCTGGTGTAGATTTTGGTTTCTACATGGCTCGCGAATTCAATTACAACGGCAGCTTGTTCAGCGCTGACTATGATGGTGTCAATGATATTACCGAAATCTATCTAAACAAATCTTATGGCATCGAAAACGGCAATATCGGTTGGGGAGTGAAATACGCTCAAGAAAGTGCGGATAAACGCAGTACTCCAGAAGCGAAAGTGTTTGGCTCGTACCAAATTAACGATTGGTTAGATATCCACGGCTACGGCTTGTATCACGTCGAAATCAAACAGAATCTTGGTAACTTTGATTACTGGGAAGTAGAGCCAGGTTTAGGCTTTAAGATCGCCGACAACATGGGTGCTTGGCTTAACTTCCGTTATCAGCAAGGGACTTGGGATGAGAAAGGTGTTTCAGAAAACAACGTTGAAACAGAAACCATCATCAAGCCAGGAATGTGGTACAGCTTTGGCAAGTTAGGTACGGCGTTATTTGCAGAAATTGGTGCGTTTGAAAACGAAATTGGTGCTACAGGTAAAAAGCACAAAGAAGATTACGTGAAAGTCGGAGCTTCCGCTAACTACCCACTGACTAAAAACTGGCGCATCTTTGGTGAAGTGAGCTACAAGACCGTGGACATTGAGTACACAGATGGTGCAACGGGTGATAACACTCTGCCATTTGGTCTGATCGGTGTGAACTACAGCTTCTAATCGCGCAAGATCCCCTCCTTGGTCGCAAGGAGGGAACCCCACTCTTTTTCAATGTTTCTAGTTTTGGACCAGCATTGGCAGCGTAGCGTCCGTTTTGGGAGCCTGTTCAGGCTCCATTTTTTATCGCTTTCAAACCTAGAAATATTCACAACAACATTGGAATTGGCTTATGAGCGAACAGTATCGCCCTTTATTGCATATGACGCCTAACTCAGGTTGGATGAACGATCCAAATGGATTGGTGTTCTTCAATGGTGATTATCACCAGTTTTATCAGTATTACCCGAACGACATGGTTTGGGGGCCGATGCATTGGGGGCACAAAACCAGTAAGGATCTCATTAACTGGCAAGAACATGAGCCAGCTTTGTTGCCCGATCAATCTGGCATGTGCTTTTCGGGCAGTGCGATCGTTGATTGGCATAACACCTCAGGCCTTTTTGAAACGGGTAAACCAGGCTTATTGGCGTTCTATACGTCGTTCATTCAACCTAAAGTGACACTGGCTGATGGCACTGAAGTTGAAAACCCAATTCAGCAGCAGTCTCTCGCTTATAGTCAAGATGGGATGACTTGGAAGAAGTTCGCCAACGGCGCACCGATCATTACAGCACGTGGTAATCCAGATTTTCGAGACCCTAAGGTGATTTGGCATCAGCCAAGCCAAGCTTGGGTGATGGTAGTGTCTTGCGGTCAACATATCGAGTTCTACCGTTCGACCAACCTTTTAGACTGGCACTTGGTAAGTGAGTTTGGCTACCGCCACGGAGCGCACAGCAAAGGGCCTTGGGAGTGCCCCGATTTGTTTGAACTGCCGATCGAAGGCTTACAAGAAACGCGTTGGGTACTGGTGGTTGGTATTGGTGAGGGGGCGCACTGTGGTGGCGCAGGTACGCAGTATTTCATTGGTGACTTTGATGGCGAAACCTTCACAAATCACAATCATCCAGAGACGTTACTGTGGCTCGATTTCGGTCGTGATTATTACGCGACTCAGTCATTTTCTGATATCCCTGCGGAAGACGGCCGCCGTATCGTCAGTACATGGATGAGTAATCATCAGTACTCCCTTGAGCTACCAACTCAAAAGTTCCGCAGTTCGATGACGATGCCTCGAGAGCTCTTTCTGTTTGAAGGGAAAGCAGGGCTACGTGTTGGACAACGCTTTGTGAGAGAGCTTAATCAGGCGTTAAGTCTGGATGTGCAAACGCCAGAGCCAAGTGACGAACAAGCGATCAGTATTTATAGCCTGAAAGAAGTCATGAAGTTCAGCGCTGATGTGACGTTACAAGATAGCCAAACGTTGCACTTGAATGTCTACCAAGATAATCCCGCTTACTTTGAGTTTATTGGTGTTGAACAAGGTGTAGAAGTGCGTTCAGTGCGTCGCGGTCAGTTTGGTACTGAACGGATTGATCAACACTTCCCGCACGACTATCGCGTCACCTTACCGATTGAGAATGAATTCCAAATCGAAGTGTTGATTGACAAAGGCTCAGTTGAGCTACTGATTAACGCAGGCCAGTTCAGCTTTACCAACCTTGTTTACGCCAAAGAGACGCAAGCCAGTGTTGCTGTGAGCGTTGACAGCGGCTCGCTAGCCCTGCGCAACGTTCAAGTATCTAGCTTGGCAGGAGAGAAAACATGTTAAACGAATTACAAACTAAGCAAGCATTGCAACAAGTGCTTGATTCAGTAGAGCTGCCAAAGCTGACCAAGAAAGATGAGAAGGTGTTTCTTGAGCGTCTGGCGCAGCACTTTCCATCTTTAATTGGGCAGCTGCACACGCTTTACGGTGAACGTTATGACTTCTTTTTGTATTTGCAAAAGCTGGTGGTAGTGCTTGCCAAAGCCTTTGCAGGTCGTAAGCGTAAATGGAAAAATCTGGATGAAAAACGCCTGAGCAATCCAAGTTGGTACCGCAGTGAAAAAATGCTCGGCATGGCGGTGTATGTGGACTTGTTTGCCGGTGACTTGAAAAAGCTGCAAATGAAGATCCCATACCTCAAGTCTCTGGGTATCAACTATCTTCACCTGATGCCGCTTTACAAAGCGCCGGAAGGGGACAGCGATGGTGGTTATGCCGTGTCGGACTACCGCAAGGTGGACCCTAAGCTGGGTACGGAGAAAGATCTGGCTCAGCTGGCAGAGGCATTGAGTGATGAAGGCATCAGCCTAGTGCTGGATTTCGTGTTCAACCACACCTCAGATGAACACCAATGGGCAGAGCAAGCACGTAAGGGCAATCCTGAGTTTAAAGATTTTTATTACTTCTTCACCGATAAGCAAGAAGTGGAAGAGTACAACCAAACCTGTCGCGAGATCTTCCCAACCGTTCGCCGTGGCAGCTTCACTTTCTTAGAAGATGTAGAGAAGTACGTCTGGACAACCTTCAACAGCTTCCAATGGGATCTTAACTACTCAAACCCGGCGGTGTTCAATGCAATTACCGATGAGATGTTGTTCCTTGCCAATATTGGTTGTGAAGGATTACGTCTTGATGCGCTGGCGTTTATTTGGAAAGAGAAATGGACCCAATGTGAAAGCTTGCCAAAAGCGCATACTCTGATTCAGTGTTTCAATACCTGTTTGCAGATTGCAGCACCTGCCGTTTTATTCAAATCTGAAGCGATTGTGCACCCGGACGAGGTGGCACAGTACATCGACAAACAAGAGTGTCAGTTGTCCTACAACCCACTGATGATGGCGCTGATGTGGGAAAGCTTGGCAACACGTGAAACCAAGCTACTTACAGCATCTCTAAAGAAAAGTTTTGAGATTTCAGACCAATGTTCATGGGTGAATTACATTCGTTGTCACGATGACATTGGCTGGACGTTTGATGATGCAGTCGCTGAGCAGCTCGGTATTAATGGCTATGAGCATCGCCGCTTCCTAAACCAGTTCTACACTGGCAAATTCGACGGTTCATTCTCTCAGGGTGTGCCATTCCAAGAAAACCCAACTACGGGTGATTGCCGAGTATGTGGCTCTTTGGCCTCTCTTGCTGGGCTAGAAAGAGCGATAGAAGCGGATGATTCACAAGCGATTGAGCACGCATTGAAGCGTATTCGTCTGCTTAATAGCATCAACTTGAGCATAGGTGGTATTCCGCTGATTTATCAGGGGGATGAGCTAGGTATCTTGAACGATCACAGCTACTTGAATGATGAGTTTAAACGCGAAGATGCACGCTGGGTAAACCGTCCTCAAATTAGCCCACAAGCGGTCGCATTGGCAGAAACCAAAGGCAGCTATCAGCATCGCATCAACCAAGATCTTAAACAGATGATAGCACTGCGTAGAAATCACCCTGAATTTGGGAATGCCAAGACAGAGATTCTAGAAACTTATCGTTCGCAACTTTTTGCTTACTGCCGCACTAACGCAAAGGGTGAGCAACTTCTCGCTCTCTGTAATTTCGCTGAATCCACGCAATCAATTCCGGCGTCGATATGCGATATTTTGGGCTCAAGACGACCTCGAGATTTACTGTCGGGTAATCAACTGGTTGGTGAAGATATTTTGCTAGCAGCCTATGATGTGCTGTGGTTAAAGGTAACTGAGTGATGAGAAGCGAAAAAGAAAAAATGCTCGCAGGTGAGCCATACGATGCATGGGACAAGCAGTTGTACAGTGAACGTGTCGAGTGTCGCAAGATAATGCAAAAGCTGAATAACAGTATTCCTGATACAGACGAGTGGCGACAGGCGATCGATGCCTTAATTCCAGGCTCTGAAGGAGCGTACTTGGAGCCGCCATTCCGTTGTGATTATGGCTCTAACATTAAGCTAGGTAAAAATTTCTACGCTAACTTTAATTGCGTAGTACTCGATGTGGCAGAGGTTCACATTGGTGATAATGTCTTGTTTGCACCTAATGTTCAGATTTACACCGCAGGCCATCCGCTTGATGTGAAAGGTCGCGTCGAAGAGGGGGTTGAATTTGGCCACCCGATCCACATTGGTGATAATGTGTGGCTCGGCGGTGGTGTGATTGTTTGCCCAGGTGTGACGATCGGAGAAAATAGCGTGATTGGAGCAGGTAGTGTAGTCACTAAAAATATCCCGGCAAATGTTGTTGCCGCTGGTAATCCGTGTCGAGTAATTAGAAATATTGATAATTAATATATTTAGCTGATTGGTATTTATTGACTATATTGAATATTACCTAACTAATTAGGAGGTAATATGAAAGGGTTGATATTAACAGTAGCAATTTTATTTTCTCCTTTGCTTGTTGCGGGAGAAAGCTCTTCATCTAACTCGGATCGCTTTGTTATCTGTTATTTGGGTGGTAACGCGATAATGCTGCAGCCTAACATGTGCTTAGCGAAGGGTGGAATCAGAGGGAGTTAATCTTTTGTTGTAGTAAAAAGGCCGCATAGACGGCCTTTTTTATTATTTAATTAAAGGTTTACCTAGTTGTAAAATAATAACGAAAGCGCTATCTATAATAATTGATGATTTTTACTGTAAGTCATCATAAGTAAATATATTTATAACCTTCTGGTTTGGTTTATTAATAAGCTATCCATCACGTAAATAGATATGTATTTCTGAGATAGTGTACGTAAATCAATAATAATAGGACGTTTAATATGCAACCTTGGCTTAACTGGGCAAAACAGATCAAAGCGATAGCACAAGCTGGTGAGACTTATGGTCGAGATAAATATGATTTAGAACGATACCAGCAACTTGATGATATTGCGCATCAGATGTTTGCTTACTTAAGTGATGCTCCGGTTGCTGCGGTAGAGAAACTGTTTATTCCAGAAAGTGGTTATCCGACACCAAAGATAGACCTGCGCGCCGGGGTGATAAAAGACGGTAAAATCTTACTCGTTCGCGAGCGCGAAGATGATTGCTGGACCTTGCCTGGTGGCTGGGGAGATGTATGTGAAACACCTAAGCAGGGCGTGGTCCGTGAAGTGCTAGAGGAGTCCGGTTTCGTGGTTGATAACCCACGACTTATTGCCGTCAAAGACCGAGCTGTCCATCCATATCAACCTGAGTACCCATTCCATATCTACAAATTATTTTTCTTGTGCGACTTTGTTTCCGGTGAGCCAACGACCAATATCGAAATCTCTGAGATTGATTTCTTCTTACCCGAACAATTGCCAGAACTTTCACAAGGGCGAGTACTGCCTGAAGATATCGCAATGATCTTTGACTATTTCCGCTGTCCTGATAAAGCGATTTACGTCGACTAGATGGAGCGGGAAATTCTGCCGTTAAGCCGATGAACCAGACTGATAAAATGTTTGCTTCGTTAACTCCGCGGAATTTAAGGTTGAGATTGTTGAATATCTAAACGGTGATCCTAAACTAGGTAACTTATCAAGTTATAGCACTCCGTCAGCGAGTGACCGATTTAGCGGCTCGCTTCAGACTGCATGGTTTCGTACCGTCTCCCTTGCTACAATCTTGCGTTACACAAACTGGATTTTTACCTCTGGATACTCAATATGGCTCGTCCAAAGAAACATCGTCACATCTGCACTCGTGCCGCTCATGCGTTCTACAAACCCAACGGCGTTGCGATGGATGCGTTGCAGATAGTTGAGCTGTTGCCGGATGAGCTAGAAGCGCTGAGACTTGCTGACCAAGAAGGGTTGAATCAGATTGATGCCGCCGTGCAGATGCAGGTGTCTCGTCAAACGTTTGGTAACATCATCAAACGCGCTAGGCAAAAAGTTGCTTCTAGCATCATCCAAGGTCATGCCCTAAAACTTCAATAACATAAGCTAGTCAGGCTCTTTGATTTGATAAAGCGTTCGCTTTGTCCCTTCGCACACATCTTTACAGTCGCACTCCCGAGTGATGTTTAGTTTCGACAACCCACCGCAACTGCCTTGAATTGGCCGGCGAGAGAACATCACCCCGATTGCCATTAAGGCGATGAAGCTAACGAAAATAAGTACTGTAAGTAGTATCGTCATCGTCTGATCCTCCGGATTGAACGCCAGTTTGGTTTTGAAGGTGCCAAAGTTGAAGTCGCGTCGTTCTTGCTGCAGACTTTTTGCTTTGGTGATACTCGAGCGAACTCTAAACTGTCTACTGCAATCAGCTCGGCAAAATTGATGTCGTGCACATCTTGCTTTGCTTTCGTGGCTAACACTTTAACTTTAGAATTAAACAGCCCCTTGAGCATATTTTGGCCAATGTTTCTCACTACAACAACGTCTACTTTGTAACCAGCAATAACCTGCTGCCACTTTTTCTTGGTACTACAACAAGATGCATCCTGAGACATTGAGAGGTACTGCGTTTGCTGAGTGACGGAATCTATGAGGACGATTTGCTGGCAGCGAGAGAAGTGATTACTTACCGTTTTGTTGATACAGGGAATAGCGTAGATCATGCTGGCTCCAAAGTACGTTGAAATTTAGAACACTATAACGGCTTATTATTGGCATATGCTAATAATAAAGGCGATTTCTTAGTTATCGTATTTCGACATAGATTGGGCTTTTTCTACCTCTTTTGGTGATAAGTGGTTGATACAAATGCTTTTTGAGTTTTTGGTGATTGATGTGCCTTCAACGTGAGTGGGGACCAACAACCTTGCTCATGTTCGTCATGTATCAAGTGTTCCGCAATGCTTCTATATCTTGCTTGTGCGACGCAAGCGGCCGACAACTCCCATTGACCGAACGACCAACTGCCTCCACTTTCACTTTATCAAGGACGTGTACTTGAGGAAGCTTTACACTGTAAATAAGTGCTGCTTCCTCTGCCAGCTTAGCGGCTAAGCGTCTCTGGCTTGGTTGCTAGCCAAGTTAAACTGATTTGGCTTAGCGTTGCTTCAAATGGTGAGCGTTTAAGCCAGGCTTGAATTGCCGTTGTGTCGGTCTGATTGAATAAAATTGGGTGACGAAATTGAATGTAATCCAGTGCGACATGCAAATAGAGGTTGCCCAGATTAGCGAGAATCTTGGGTTCCTCACATTGGCTAAATTGACGGTTTAATTCAACTAAGCCTTGCTGAACCCCAGCTTTGCCTTTTTCTATCCACAGGTGGTCATCGTCGCTGAAGCGACTCAATGCCACGCTGCGAAAAGCTACTTCCATTAACGTTTTTGCTAATCCAAGCCTAGCCACTTGCTGTGGCTGAGTGAAATCGGTATCAGCCAGTTGGCTGTTGTCTCCGTTGCAAATGAGATATTGGCAAATACACAGGCTTTCAGTAAGTGCAATGTGCTCGTCTAACTCTAGGGTTGGAATCAGACTAAGAGGGTTAAGATCAACCAATTTAGCGGGTGATTGCCAAGGGTCAATCCAATGAAGCTGGAGTTGCTCACAGCCTGTAAGGGCAGCGGCGGCAACGGCAACACGAGAAAATGGAGAGGTGTCATTCAGATATAGCTTCATTTTTGTTGTTTCCTAGCTTTGATGTGGGTTGTTGGCGTGGCGAAACACTTAGGTAGATAGCGAGTAATGAGATGGCCAATGCGACACTGCCAAACATGAACAACGGAGCGTAGCTCGTGAGTTGAGAAGCGTAGTAGGCCATGGCATAACCGCCAACCCCTTGAGCGACGGCGAATGCGAGCGTCACCATCGCCCACGCTTTGGTGTGTAACTCATAACCAACCGCTTCGAGGGTGTAGGTGGAAATCAAACTTACTGAGGCTGGCGTTAAAACACCGACCATCAATGAAGAGATAAATAAGGCGATAGGCTGGTTAGATAGTAGGGGTAAAGCGACCGCACCCGCTTTAAGTGAATAGGTCAAGAGCAGTGAGTTTCGGATCCCAAATTTGTCGCCGCAGATGCCTGCGAGGACAGGGCCAATGGCGGCACCAATACCAAAGATTGACCAGTAGAACCCACCTTGAGAAAAGGAGTGGTTCAGCTCGCGAACAATATAGTCAACCCAAAATAAGGTGTGAGGAAGGTAGCCGAGCGCATTACACCCGTAGGCCAGTGCTATCAGAGCTAAGGTGTAGCGCTGTGGCTGTGAAAGGGTTTTAAAAGAGGCCTGAATGATACCGGAGGTTTGGTGGGATGGCGTGCAGTCCCAACTGCGCCACGTGAAGAGGGTCACAAGCAAACAGCTGCCACCTAACCCCAACCAAGCCGCTTGAATACTTTGATCGATAAGCGCAGGAACTAAGGTCCCTGACAGCATGGCACCAAAACCTAATCCGGAAAATACTACACCGCTGACTTTGGCTTTTACTGCTTTATCGTGTGATTTGAGCACTTCGGGGGGCGCCAAGACCATCAATACGGCACCTGATACTCCTGCTAAAGTGCGCCACAAGTAAAACCAACCCAGTGGTGCTTGCTCAAACGCACAGCCAAGGTAACTTAAACTGCCGATAAGCATGGCGAGCCGAATCAGCTGTCCCGCTGCAAAATAACGCAATAGAAAACTGGCTGCGGGTGCCCCAAAGATGTAGCCGATCAGCGTCGCTGCACCAAGGTAAGCCGCTTCGCTATCACTGAGCCAGCCGGCTTGAATTAGGACTGGGATCAGTGCGATATAGGCGAATCGTCCCATACCGACACCGATAAATGTGGCCCCAAAGCCTGCTAAGCTGTGCCGATTTAAAAATGACCTATCCTTGTCCATTTTATCCAGCCAATTAGAGTAATAGCACTTAGCATGGCACAGTTTCAGCTAATTGGCGTTTAGCGATTAGTCGAAGGTGAGCAGCCAGTTTAGGATGGCTTGATTGGTTTCCTGTGGTTTCTCTTGCTGAATCCAGTGACCGCAATCTAGCGTTATTGCCTTGGAATTCGGCACAAATGCTTCTAGCCGCTCAGAGACAGGAATAGAGTCTTGACTGCCGTATATCATCAACGTCGGTATGTGGATAATGGGATCTGCATCGGCCAATAAGTGCCAGTTTTTGTCTAGGTTTCTGTACCAGTTGATGCTACTGGAGAAGCCCGAAGCCAAAAAGGAGGCGATGAAAATCTGCATGTCGCTTTCTGTCATAATTGGCTCCCCAAGTGGTTGTTCTGTTTTAGCCAAGTTAATCATTGCCATCCCAGGTTGTGGCTCTCCAACCGGTAAGTTTTTTCGATACAAGTTGGTTAGGAACTGAGCCGTGTTCTCCTCTAACACGGCATCCGCAATTCCTGGCTGGCGATTGAAGTGGACAAAGTAATGGTCACCTCCAAATATTTGTTCCATGAACTCTATCCATGGGACGTTTCCCCGCTCTTGATAGGGCAAGCTAAGGTTAATAATTTTACTGACTCGATGCGGGTGGAGGAGTGCGAGCCCCCATACCACCATGGCCCCCCAATCGTGGCCAATGAAAGTGGCTTGTTGGTAATGGTAGTGATCAAGTAGCGCGGTTAAATCATTGGTCAGATGAACAAGGTCGTATGCGGTGACGTCTTTAGGTTGAGAAGATGCGCCATAACCGCGTTGATTAGGTGCTATGACATGATAGCCAGCAGCGACAAGAGCCGGAATCTGATTGCGCCAAGAGAAAGCGAGCTCTGGCCACCCATGACAAAGGACGATGGGGTTGCCTCTGTTGTGCTGACCGGCTTCGAACACTTCGATTTCGATACCATTGACAGCGATTAGGCGAGGGGTTGGAAAATCAGCGGGGTAAAGCATGTTTGCTCCTTGATAAGCTCCAAAATGTATTGGTGTGATGATTTGATGCTGTGACATTGAACGGCGATTCATCGGTTTGCATCACAGCATTAGCAATGCGCAGTGCATATGGTGAGAGAGTTTATATACTCTAAAGGTGCCAAATAGTGGCACCTTTATGTGGTTTCATAACAAGATGAATGTACGCTTACGACAAGACGCCATAGTGCGCAGTTTACGACGCCAGGGCACGACAACGGTCGCGCAGTTAGCGCAAGATGTGGGCGCCTCAAAGCGCACGATCCTTCGTGATATCAGTGCATTGCGTGATGAAGGTGTTGTTATTTATTCCGAACCTGGGCGTGGCGGTGGGCTGCAGCTTGACCCGCGTTCTGTGCAAACTCGCGTGCGATTATCGGTATCCGAAGTGTTTGCTCTGGTGGTATGTGTTGCTTCTGTGCGTGCGACTGGAGGTGTGCCGTTTTCAACGCTCGCCGACCTTGGGCTAAGCAAAATAGAGAAAGCCCTTCCTACTGAGCAACTGTTTGATTTGCGGCGCTTTCTCGATTGCTTGTATGTGGGAGAGTTAGCCCCGCAAGTCAATAGGAACGACATTGGTGCGATGGAGGAAGAGCTGCTGCCTATTTTTGAGAGTGCTTTTCTTGAACAATGGCATGTCGCTTTTGAGTATTGCGATGCCAAAGGGGTTAGGACTGAAAGAGAAGTGGAGCCCCAAGCGATATTGATATTGCCGCCATTGTGGTATCTCGTTGCTTGGGACCCGACTCGAAGCGACTTTCGCCATTTCCGTATGGATAGGATTCGTTGCCCTAAACTCGTACCAGAAAAACACTTCCATCGTCGCCACGTCCCTTTTGAAGACCATGTGTCTCCTCTGCGCAATTTGGCTCGCTAATCTATCGCTGCTTATTGAGCCATTTAAGGCCTTCTCGCTTGGCCAAGCCTTGGATGTCTTGCTGATTTATAAATGAGGTTACCGCATCTGGATTGGTCTTAGAGTACTCTCTCAGCGCCCAGCCAATGGCTTTTTGGATAAAGAATTCATTGTCTGCTTGATTCTCTTTGAGTATGCCAAACAACCACTTTTCATCGGTTTGTTGCTTGAATTTGAGTTGATAGAGAATCGCGCTGCGCCGTAACCAGATATTATCCGATTGACGCCAGTGGTTCAGGTAGTCTTGTGTTTCTGCACTATGATGATGATACAACGCAGCGGTAACGTGTGAAGCGAGCATGTCGACGGTGTCCCACCACGATTTGGTGGTGATCAACCACTCTAAATCGGCTAAAAACGACGCGGGTAACTGGTTTTTGTATTTGATCAGTAAGTCGACCGCAACCATTTGTAATTCGCGTTGTGGTTGCAGCCAAAGCTCTCGAACAACTTGAGGTATTTGCGGTGTTTCGGGCAACTGCGCTTTGTGCCAAAGAGGCTTAAGTGCAGTTCGTCTTTGGGTTGATTGAATGCCATAGAATACGAACTGATCACGCATGTAAGACTGCATTTGTTTGGCATTTTCTGGGTTCGCTAGTGGCTCAAGCGCGGAGAGAACGGCGCTGTTCCATGGGTGCATTGCTCATATTCCTTATCGATTTAATGGGATTTGCTCTGAGTTTGGTTACTCAAAGCCAGCGTTAGCGAATTTTCAGCAGTTTATCATACGGCTGACCAAGCAAACGCTCTGCGTGACAAGACGAGCCCGCGAGCCAATCGCGAATATCCGGCGCTGCGATCAATGCTGGCATACGACGATGATACGGGGCGCATTGCTCAGTAGGTTGGGTAGTTAGTGTGACTAGGCGAGCATTGTTCTCAAGCGCAATGGCCGCCATGTAGAGTGGGTTGGGTTCCGCTGGCGAAAAGAGGTATTTGACCTTGTGATCCCCTTCTTGCCGCCATTCATACCATCCGCTGCATGGCACAATGACCCTATGGTGTTGGAAGGCGTGAGCAAAGGTTGGCTTTTGGGCGACAGTTTCCGCTTGGGCATTGATGATTAGTCGTTTGGCCCAGTCAGGCTTGATTCCCCATGCTAAATTACATTGTTGAAGCTGTGAATGACTCCAGCCAACGCATGCTACTTGTTCCGTTGGGCGCAAGTCTGGATTACTTTCGGTTGAAAACTCCATGCCAAGCTGCTCGCACACTACCTCGCAGAGGGGATCGTCCATAACATTAAGTCGGCCACACATTGGCACAGTCTCCTTGGTGAATGTGTCCAAAGTATAGCAATCGTGATTGTGAGCGGTGTGAATGAACAAAAAAGCCGCACTAAAGAGCGCGGCTGTCGATGGCAAGGTTGGGCTCTTTAGCTCTGGCACTCAGCCGGAGCCGCTTTGTTCTGCCTGATTGCGAGTATTGCTTGAGGAAGTAAAGACATGACAATCATGCCAATCATCAAGCTGTACTGGAATGGTGTAAACGACTCACCCAGCAATACCAAGCCAGACACAATACCTGCGATAGGGTTGGCGATGCCACCAAAGGTAAAGTCAACCACTGACATGCGCTGTAGTAGCCAGACGTACATACCGTAGCCGAGCGCGGTATTCAAGCCGACGACCCATAGTAAACCAGACAAGTTAGTGGTTGAGAAATTGTCGATGATTGCCGCGTACTTGTCTGGTTGCATCATGCCTTGAACGCCTGCTGCAATCGACAAAATCACACCACCCAAAATCAGCTGCCACGTCAGTACTGTCCACCAGTGCATTCGGTTTCCCAGTGATTTAGTCAGCGAACTGCCCACCACGATACACATGATGGCAGCCAGCATCGCACCCAATCCAATAGGGTTTAAGCTGAGTGAACTTGGATCAAACAACAGCCAAGCTAAACCGACCAGCATTGCGCCAGATACCGCTTGAATGGCCCCTGGTCGCTGTTTGTTGATCAGCCAATTATACAGCATGGCAAACACTGGCACCGAGATCATGCCGACGCCAGAGATCGCAGAAGGCAAGGTTAAGGCCATGACAAAGATAAGGCCAAAAAAGGTAGCGATATTGATCAAGCCTAAGCTGAACAAGATTTGCCAGTCGCCTTTTTTCGGCAAGCTGGGTTTAAACGCCAGCAGTAGCAGCCCAGCTGGCAATGCTCGAATTGCGCCTAGCAGTAGGGGTGGCCAGTCCGCAAGGGTGAATTGCGTAACCGCATAAGTGGTGCCCCAAAAGAAGGCTGGAATCATGGCAAGTAATATATTCATAACAACTATCTTTACGTTAAGATACTTTTGTGAGGAATGTACGCCTAAAAGCGCTGTTTGTAAAGTATCTTTATGTTAAGATATTCGACACAGCATTTTGTTACTGGAGACACATATTCATGGACGCTATTGATAGAGTAGTGGAGCAATGGGCTCAGGAAAAGCCAGATCTAGAAACTGAGCCAATGGCGATAATGGGTCGTTTAATGCGGATCGCAAAGTATATGGAAACGGAAGTCGCTCAACTACATAAGCGTTATGATTTGAAACTGGGTGAGTTTGATGTACTTGCTACCTTGCGTCGTAGTGGTGAGCCGTTTCGATTGACTCCGTCTGAATTGATTGATTCTATGATGTTAACGTCTGGTGCGATGACCAACCGCCTCGATAAGCTGGAGTCGAAAGGTTTGATTGAACGTGAACACAGTAAAGAGGACCGTCGCAGTGTCACCGTACAGCTGACTCAAGATGGTTTTGTGCTGATTGATCAAATTATTGAAGAGCACGCCGCGGTGCAAACTAAGCTCGTCAAGGGTATGAACAGTAACCAGAAAAAACAGATCAACATGATTTTGAAAGGTTGGCTCACTCAATACGAATAGCGAAACCAGAACAACAAACGCCCGATATCTTGCTTGGATATCGGGCGTTTTTCTATGGGTTATACCGTTAAGAAGTTAACTCATCACTGTACAGTTGCGCGTGGTCGATACCGCCGAGGGCGCAGCGTTCATCAATATCAGATTGATCACCACTTACTCCAACGGCGCCGAGAATGTTGTGCTGGTCGTCGCGAATCAACAGCCCACCCGGAACAGGAACCATGTTGCCATGCGCGAGCACGTTGACCGCCGAGATAAACGCCGGGCGATTATCCGCATCCTGCGCCAACTTACGTGATGAACAGCCTAGCGCCAACGCGCCCCATGCTTTTGCTATCGCGATGTCTGGCCGCATCATGCTTGATCCATCTTGGCGTTGCAGAGAAATCAGCTTTCCTCCACTGTCCAAAACGGCGACTGTTAACGGTGCGCTCTGATTTTGGGTGCCAGTTCGAAAGGTGCCATTGGTCACCGATAAGGCTTGCTCTAGAGTTAAACTTCCCATGTTATCTCCTATTGATCATTACCAGCAGCACTGTCGGATGAGAGTGTTACTCGGTATTACGCCACTCCTTGAAGTAGTGGGTAGCTAGGTAAAGTCAGGAAGTTGGCGAACTCGTCGGCCGTTGATAGCTCGAAGAAAAGGTCAGCGGTTTGTTCGAAGCGACCAGCGGCATAACGAGCATCACCGACTTCCTGTTTTATGGTGTCCAGTTCTTGATAGAGCCAAGAATGGAACAATGATTTGCTAAACACTTGGCCGTCATCAAGGGCAATGCTGTGATGAATCCATTGCCAGATGTTGGCGCGTGAAATTTCTGCGGTTGCGGCGTCTTCCATTAAGCCGTAAATAGGCACACATCCTTGCCCCTGAATCCACGCTTCAATGTAATACAGTGCAATGCGAATGTTTTTGCGAACCCCCGCTTCATCGCGGCTGCCTTCACAAGGCTTGAGTAGCAGATCGGCACCGATGTTGTGGGTAGGGCTAACAAAATCGAGTTGATTGGTTTTCCCTTGCAGGTTTTTGTCGAATACCGACATAGCTAGATCCACCAGAGCCGGGTGCGCCACCCAGGTGCCATCGTGGCCATTGCGTGATTCACGTTCTTTGTCTTCAATGACTTTTGCTGTTACGCGCTCCATTTCACTTGGATCTTTGGCCGGAATGAAGGCTGACATGCCACCCATTGCCAATGCTCCACGCTGGTGGCAGGTACGAACCAGTAGTTGGCTATAGGCGTTAAGGAACTCTTTATCCATTCCAACGACATGGCGGTCTGGCAAAATACGGTCAGGGTGATTTTTCAGTGTTTTGATGTAGCTGAAAATATAATCCCAACGGCCACAGTTCATCGCCACGATATGATCTCTCATGGCATAAAGAATCTCATCCATCTGAAAAACCGCTGGCAGCGTTTCGATCAGTACGGTTGCGCGAATCGTGCCGCGTTGTACGCCAAAGTAGTCTTCGGTGAAAGAGAAGACGTCATCCCACCACTGAGATTCTTCCATGCTTTCAAGTTTAGGGATGTAGTAATAAACCCCAAGCCCTTGCTCTGCTCGTGACAAGTAGTTGTGGTAGAAATAGAGCGCAAAATCCATCAGACAACCTGGGATAGGTTGACCTGCAAATTGAATTGATTGCTCCGGTAGGTGCAGGCCTCGCGGGCGGGCAATCAGTAGTGCAGGGTCTTGATTCAGTTGGTAATGCTTGTCTTTCTTTTGGTCATAAAAGCTGATGGTTTTGTCATTGGCATCACGCAGGTTAATTTGCCCTTGCACCATGTTATCCCACGTTGGAGAGGAGGCATCTTCAAAGCAACACATAAAGACTTTGGCACCAGAGTTTAGGGCGTTGATCACCATTTTTCGGTCGATTGGCCCAGTGATCTCGACACGACGATCTAGGAGTTCAGCAGGGGGAGTCGCGACTTTCCAGCTCTTGTTATCGCGAATGGCTTGTGTATCGGCTCGGAAGTTGGGTAGCGCGCCTGCGTCATAGCGTTGTTGTTGTTCTTCGCGCGCTTGCAATAGAGCATCTCTACGTGGTGCAAACCGAGTGACAAGTTGATTAAGAAATGACAGAGCCTCGGTTGAGAGTATGGCTTGGTACTCGGGGTTGTCCATATTACCGACCACTCGCAAGCAAGCGGTTTGTTCTCTTTCTGCTACATCGTTCAGATTCATTGTTTGTCTCCTTTAAACAATACCGAATGATTTTGTGTACAAAAATTGTTTTGTACGAATACTTATATTTCAATTTATGTAAACAATCAAAGGAATTTAACAATTATTTTTCATTTGAATTTTTTGTGAGTTATTTTTACGTAAAGATAGTTTACATAAAGTAATGATTTCTAGGCTTTTCAGGGTTAGCGTTCACTTCGAGCAGTTGCTCTATGTTGAAAAAATGTTGCATTAGGGGGTTGCCAAATTCTTAATATGATTCATAGTACACAAAGTATCTTTGAATTGTATACAATCGAAATGGAGGTTCGTATGGCAAAGATGAAGGCAATTGAAGCCGCAGTAGAAGTAATGAAAAAGGAAGGTGTAGAGATTGCCTTCGGTGTCCCCGGTGCAGCCATTAACCCTATGTACGCGGCGATGAAAAAGCTCGGTGGGATCGACCACGTTTTAGCGCGTCATGTTGAAGGGGCTTCCCACATGGCAGAAGGTTATACCCGGACTGAGCAAGCGAATATTGGCGTGTGTATCGGCACTTCTGGACCAGCAGGGACTGATATGATCACTGGCTTGTATTCGGCGTCGGCTGACTCGATCCCTATCCTTTGTATTACAGGCCAAGCGCCAACGGCTCGCTTACACAAGGAAGATTTTCAGGCGGTCGATATTGAATCTATTGCTAAGCCTGTCACCAAGTGGGCGACAACGGTATTGGAGCCAGCTCAAGTACCTCGTGCGTTTCAACAGGCGTTTCATCTGATGCGCTCAGGGCGTCCCGGCCCGGTATTGATCGATTTACCGCTTGATGTGCAACTGACAGAGATTGAGTTTGATATCGATACCTATGAGCCACTGGAAGCTTATCAACCTAAAGCCTCTCGAGCGCAAGTAGAAAAAGCGTTGGCGATGATGTGTGAATCAGAAAACCCTGTAATCGTATCGGGCGGGGGGGTTATCAACGCCGGTGCGGAGCAACTGCTGCAACAGTTTGCCGAGATTACGGGTGTTCCTGTGATACCAACTCTGATGGGTTGGGGCTCTATTGCCGATGACCATGAACTGATGGCGGGAATGGTTGGTCTGCAAACGGCACATCGTTACGGTAACGCGACATTACTTGAATCTGATTTTGTGTTCGGCATTGGTAACCGATTTGCTAACCGCCACACGGGTTCTTTGGATGTGTACACCAAAGGACGAAAGTTTGTTCACGTTGATATTGAGCCGACTCAAATTGGGCGCGTGTTCTGTCCGGATCTTGGCATTGTTTCTGATGCCAAAGCAGCACTTGAATTGCTGGTGGAAGTGGCGCGTGAATGGCGTGACGCAGGTAAATTACCAAACCGCAGTGCGTGGGTTGGCGAATGTCAGCAGCGTAAAGCGACGATGTTACGTAAAACTCACTATACCGATGCGCCGATTAAACCAATGCGGGTTTATGAAGAGATGAACAAAGCGTTTGGTCGCGATACTTGTTATGTCAGCACGATCGGTTTGTCTCAAATCGCCGCAGCGCAATTCCTACATGTGTATAAGCCACGTCATTGGATTAATTGTGGTCAAGCTGGCCCGCTAGGTTGGACGACACCAGCCGCTCTCGGTGTACGTGCCGCGGATCCAAATCGCGATATCGTTGCCATCTCTGGCGACTATGACTTCCAATTCATGATTGAAGAGCTGGCCGTTGGTGCGCAGTTTAACCTGCCCTACATCCATGTTTTGGTAAACAACTCTTACCTTGGCCTGATTCGCCAAGCGCAGCGTCAGTTCGACATTGACTATTGTGTTCAGTTGGCGTTCGAGAACCAGAACGCGCCAGAGCTCAACGGCTACGGTGTAGACCATGTGACAGTTGTTGAAGGCTTAGGTTGTAAAGCGATTCGAGTGACTGACCCAGAACAGATGCAAGCGGCGTTTGCTCAAGCGAAAGAGTTAATGAACAAGCACAAGGTGCCTGTTGTGGTTGAAGTAATCCTAGAGCGGGTAACCAACATTGCCATGGGCGTTGAGATTGACTCAATCAACGAGTTCGAAGCCTTGGCTGAAAGCGCTGACGATGCCCCAACCGCGTTAATCAATAACAGCTAACAGAATAAGGAAATCAAAATGGCAAAGTTTGCAGCAAATTTATCCATGTTGTTTACCGAATTGGACTTCGAAGATCGTTTTGAGGCCGCAGCAAAGGCGGGTTTTAGTGGCGTAGAGTATTTGTTTCCTTACGCCTTAGAAGCCGATCGAATCAAGGAGAAGTTGGATGAAAACCAACTTACCCAAGTGTTGTTCAACCTGCCGGCTGGCGACTGGGATGCCGGCGAGCGAGGCATTGCCGTGGACCCGAACCGAATCGAAGAATTCCAAGCTGGCGTCGGCAAAGCCATTGAATACGCCAAAGTACTGGGCAATACCCAGGTCAACTGTCTTGCCGGTATCGTTCCACAAGGGGTAAGTGAGCAAGATGCGCATGCGGCATTTGTTATCAACCTACGTTATGCCGCGCAGGCTCTAAAAGAGGCTGGTATTCGCTTAGTGATTGAAGCCATCAATACGCGTGACATCCCGGGATTCTTCCTCAATACGACTGAGCAGGCGAAAGCGCTGATCAAAGAAGTGGGTAGTGACAACCTGTTCATTCAGTACGACATCTACCACATGCAAATCATGGAAGGCGATCTCACGCCAACCATGAGTGCCAACATCGACCAAATTGCTCATGTGCAGTTAGCTGACAACCCAGGCAGGCATGAACCCGGCACTGGGGAGATTAACTATCCATTCGTCTTGAAACATCTTGATGAGCTTGGGTATCAAGGCTGGGTCGGCTGTGAGTACAAGCCTAAGAGCACCACTCTTGAAGGCTTAGATTGGATCAATTTATACCGCTAAGTGCGGTCGCGCCCATCGGGCAGATGGGTAATCGTTATGGAGAACAGAATATGAAAATTGCATTTATCGGTACTGGCATCATGGGCCGTCCTATGGCCGCAAACCTGCAAAAAGCGGGATACCAAATTGTCCTGTCGGATCATTTCAATCCGCCGCCAGTAGATTTGGTTGAAGCCGGCGCGATTGTTTGCCACTCGCCTGAAGAAGCGACACGAGTGGCGGACGCCGTCATCCTTATGGTGCCAAATACGCCGCAAGTCGAAGACGTACTGTTTGGTGACAAAGGTGTCGAAGCTGGCCTGACTGGTAGCAGTGACACTAAGTTGGTGATCGACATGAGCTCAATTTCACCTATGGCGACCAAGGCAATCGCTGCGCGAATCAATGAGAGTGGCGCTCAGTACCTAGACGCGCCAGTATCTGGTGGCGAAGTTGGTGCCTTGAATGCGACATTAAGCATTATGGTCGGTGGCGCTCAAGAGGCGTTTGATAAAGCACGTCCCCTGTTTGAGGTGATGGGCAAAAACATCACGCTTGTTGGTGATAACGGTGCAGGGCAGACGTGCAAGGTGGCCAACCAAATAATCGTTGCATTGAATATCGAAGCGGTTTCTGAGGCACTTGTGTTTGCCTCCAAAGCGGGAGCGGATCCAGCTCGAGTGCGTCAGGCGTTATTGGGTGGTTTCGCCAGTTCGAAGATTTTAGAGGTTCATGGCGAGCGCATGATCGAAGGCACGTTTGACCCAGGCTTTAGAATTTCATTGCATCAGAAAGATCTGGATTTAGCTCTGTCTGGCGCAAAAGAGCTTGAAGTGGCATTGCCAAACACCGCCAATGCGCAAGAACTGTTTGAAGACTGTGCGGCATTGGGGGGCCGAGATTGGGATCACTCGGCACTGATTAAAGCGATCGAAAAACGTTCTGCGCATTCGATTCGTGATTGACGACTTACTTGTCATCATCGGTGAGCAGAGGATTCCTCTCCCTGTGCACGCCGTGGGTTTGGCATGAACCCTAAAGAGTTTGCTACTAAATCGCGTAGTTTTTAGTCTCCTTTTATACGCGTTCCCGTTGTAAGGTAACAGGCAGGAGTATAGATTCTCGGGCTCCTACTTAGCAGGCACCTGGTGAACTTACTTCGGGATTTTTTCGCTTCCCCACGTGAGTATTCGACTCACAGATTCAGTCGCTTATGGTATGTTAAACAGGTCAGCCAACTGATCCACATCTCAGGCAAAATAGATGCAAATAAACACCTTAATCGCCCAACAAATTGTTGCCAGAGCAACCAAGATTATTCAGTTTCCAGTGAATGTTATGGATGATCTGGGCCAAATCATTGGTTCGAGCGATGCAGCACGATTACACCATACCCATGAGGGGGCGTTACTGGCGATCAATGATAATCGGATAGTTGAAATTGATCAGGCCATGGCCAGCACGTTAAGTGGTGTCAAAGAAGGAATCAATTTACCGATCGTTTATCAGGATGAGGTCATTGGTGTGGTTGGTATTTCGGGCTCTCCCGACGAAGTGAGGCGTTATGGTGAATTGGTCAAAATGACCGCTGAACTGATTGTCGAACATGAAGCCATGCTCGCGCAGATCCAGTGGGACAAACGCCATCGTGAAGAGTTGTTGCTTCAGCTTATTCAAGGATCTTCGTTAAGTGAAGCTCAACTGCTGTCTGTGGCGCAAAACCTGAAGTTAGACTTGGCACAACCCAGAGTCGCGGTGGCCGTGAAAGTGATACCCAAAGTAGGTCAAATCTTATCGTTAGAGCAGCAACAGAGGCTGACACAACTGTTTGAAAGCGCGACACAAGACAATATCGTGGGGATGGTTTCACTCGCTAGCAATGATTGGGTGTTACTCAAACCGGTACGACTCAAAGAAGGCGTTTGGCAGCATCAGCATGACCGTATCGAATTAGAAAAGCTGTTACATAACGTCGAACAGCAAAGCGGTGTGTCGGCAACTATCGCGGTAGGCGAATACTTTCCGGGTGTTGAAGGGTTGGCTCGCTCTTACGACACTGCTAAAGCGACATTAGATTTCACCGCCAATAAGACCAGTCGCGTCTTGTTTTATCATCGACATAAATTGGCGGTATTGGTAGCGGGCTTGCAGCAAGACGAGTGGCGCCGCGCTCAATTGGTTGCACCATTAGAAAAGCTTCAACAAGAGAGTAAATCGGTGCTATTTAACACACTTCAGGTTTACCTAATGCATGACTGCGACCTTTCGCTGACTTGTGAGGCGCTCAGTATCCATCGAAACACATTGCGTTACCGGTTGGAAAAAATTGAGCAACTGACCGAACTAAAGCTCAATCAAATGGAGCACCGAGTTCTGCTCTATCTTGGCTACAAATGTTGGTGATTTGTAATCTTGCACATTTTACTAGTGCTTTTTCTTTTATTTTTTGTTTGTCTGACCAAATACAAATGCAGTTTTTCACGCGATACTGATTGGTAAAGTGATTAAGCTATCACCTGCGACTGTGTTGGTGAGCCGAGATAGGAAACGACCATGAAAATTGTAATTGCGCCTGATTCATACAAAGAAAGCTTAACCGCAATGGAAGTTGCGACGGCCATTGAACGTGGTTTTAAACAAGTATTGCCAAACGCAGAATACCTCAAGTTGCCAATGGCAGATGGTGGGGAAGGCACAGTGCAGTCGTTAGTCGATGCTACTGGGGGGCGAGTTGTCGCCGCGCAAGTGACTGGGCCACTTGGTCAGTTTGTCGAAGGCTTCTACGGCCTGCTTGGCAATGGTGACACAGCGGTTATTGAGATGGCTGCTGCCTCAGGCTTACATCTTGTTGAACCCTCGCAGCGCAATCCGTTATTGACCACAACCTTTGGCACTGGAGAACTCATTAAGGCAGCGCTGGATGCTGGAGTGAAACATATTATCGTGGGCATTGGTGGCAGTGCGACCAATGACGGCGGTATGGGCATGGCGCAGGCGTTGGGGGCAAAATTTTTAGATTCTTTGGGCAACGAACTGGCATTTGGAGGTGGCGCGTTAGCTGAGCTTGCCACTATCGATTTGTCCGGTTTGGATAAGCGCCTTAACGAGGTTCAATTGGAAGTGGCGTGCGATGTGGATAACCCTTTGTGTGGCCCTAAAGGAGCCTCACAAGTATTTGGTCCGCAAAAGGGTGCAACGGCCTTCATGGTCAGCCAGCTTGATAAAAACCTTGCCCACTATGCAAAGGTTATTCGACAGACTAATGGCAATGACGTGATTGACCAAGCTGGCGCTGGCGCGGCTGGTGGACTTGGCGCTGCGTTCTTGGGCTTATTTGACGCTGCGCTGCGCCCAGGCATAAACATAGTAATGGATGCGGTGAATCTCGCTGAAGTGGTTAAGGATGCCGATTTAGTGATTACGGGCGAGGGGCGCATTGATAGCCAAACCATTCACGGTAAGACGCCGGTTGGTGTGGCGAGAGCTGCTAAGCAATATGATGTGCCCGTGATCGGTATTGCGGGCAGCCTAGCAAAAGATTGCGCTGTCGTGCATGACCACGGTTTGGATGCGGTGTACAGCGTTGTGTTGGGAGCGACTGATTTGCCGACTGCATTGAAAGAGGCGGCATTTAATGTGGAGATGACGTCACGCAATATTGCGGCAACTCTGCGGGTACAGTTCTGACGGTCTTAGAATGAAAACTGGCCACAATGCGTGGCCAGTTTTTTGGGTTTTATTCGGCGTAGACAACCTTGAAATGCTCAAGCACTAAGAGCATGTCTTGGCGAGGTTCAATGCCTAGCTCTTGGCACTCCTTCGAGAAGAACCGCCAGTGCGCTTCCTTCCACCACTCTAAACTCTTATCACCTTCTCCCTCAGCGGCTGCAAACTCTGCACTGACGCGATCATAACGACAAGTGCTCACAGTGGTGATTTCAATGATGCAAACAGGTTCACCGTTCCAATTGGTCACCACTTGTAAGTGACCCACTTGAGGCATCGGCTCCCCTTCGTGACTGTACCAATACTCCATACTGCACGATGCGCGCTTTTCTCCGCGCAGAATAAGGTTGGCACACAGATCGGCGTTGTATTGATCTGCGCAGAAATAGTCAGCGCTAAATGAGCGGTATTTTTGAGCCTGCTCAGGAGGCAGTGAGTGCAAGTATTGCTCTAAGTACGCTTGATGCTTGATGTCCATTTTTTGCATCGCCTTATTCGTCGTTGAATTTGAAGCTAGTAAACACTCACTTCGATTAAGTTTCTATCTAAGTCTACAAAGTAGACCGATTGAATGGACCCCATCGCCCCCGATTTAGCTACAGGGCCTTCAAGGATGTCGACGCCTTGTTGAGTAAGGTGTTCAATCACTTGGGAGAGGGGCCAGTCAGTGATAAGGCAAAGATCCCCCGAGCCAACTTGAGCCCGATTTCTTGGCTCTTGTCCCAACAGTTGCAGGTTGATTTTTTGCTCACCAAATTTCAAGGCTTTGCGACCATTGGCAAAAGTGACTTCTTCCATCAATAATACGCGCTGATAAAACTCTACCGAAGCGGAGATGTCGCTAACGGTTAACACGATATGATCAATATGGCTAATCATGGCACAACACCTTTTCCATCAAGACACAATCTAGACTTACGCCTCGCGGAGAGTGATAAGTCGAAATTTGTTCGCCGACAAAGCCATATGAGCGGTAGAAGGAGGCGGCGTTTAACGTTGACTCCAGAACCATTTTTTCCAGACGGTGCTGATTGGCGATATCCTCAAGGAACGCGAGCATCTTTTTTGCCGCTCCCAATCCAAAATAAGGTGGATCAACGAAAATGGCATCGACCATGCCTGTTTGGGTATTTAGCTTGCCACAGCCTATGACAGCATCGTTCAACTCTGAGACGTAAAAAGTATCGACAATGTCTTGATAGAGAGCCTCAGACATGCCGCCTGTCGTCCATATGGTTAACTGCTCTGGAAGATAGTGTTGGCTGCATTTATCGAGAATGGCGCGTTTTCTAAGGTCATAAATGGCTTGGACGTCAGCGCCTGTCGCCTTGCGAATTGTAACCACATTTCCTCCTTGAATACTGGGCTCAATATTTGGGCTTGTTTAAGGAACTAAATACTTGCACGGTTGCATTGTGGGCGGCAAGTCTCATTGAAATAAATCAGAGGTTTGCTCGAAAGAGAGCCACTAAAAAATAGCGGTAAATAAACAAACGGCCGCGAAATCGCGGCCGTGATTCTTGTGTTGATTAACAACCGTAGGTGTCTTTAATGTAGCTTTCGAACTGTTCACACATCAGAACATCAGAGTCTTGGTTGGTCGCTAACTCACGACTGCCGTCAACCACTTTGATGCTGGCATTGAGAGAGGCAACCGGAGCTCGTTCACGTGTTGCAAGGTGGGCTATTTTAGCTTGTTGCGCCGCCCAAGCTTGCTCAGAAGACAGGTTACATGCGTCAGCTAAGTATTTGGCATTGAAGCCTTCACCCGTCAAACTCACAATTGTCTCATTGTGTGAAAGTTGGTTGCCTTTGTTCCAGTAATGTTTGGCGAGCAATGGCCCAATTTCAGGGTTGTCCGTCAGGTAACCGAACTTGTCGATGAAGTAAGCACGCGTTTGGTATACTGCCATGTGCGCCAATAGATAGCCGTGGTACGCACACGCCGCTTCGTCAGAAACTAAGTGCGGTATCGCCATTAATGGGCGAGGACTGCATTCTAGGCCTAGGATGCGTTTTTCACACTCACGTGCTAATGCAGTAATGCGCTCGGCAGTCAGCTCGTCATCACTTAATTGATAGAGTGCTCTTTCAAAGTAAGGCACAACCAAGATACTGCGCTCGGCAAACGCTGCGAATGGCTGACGGCTGTTGATCATCGCCTGAATAACGTGATCGGGTACTGGGTTACCTTCGGCATCAAGAGCGTACTGCTTCAACCAGTCTGCGTCGTTCAACAAGCTGTCACAGAACATAGATTGAGTTTCAGCATAGGCCATTGACGTTGGGGCGAACTCTTGTGAGAAGCACGGTGCGTTCATTTTAACGTTGGCAAAATGCGCTGCGTGTCCACCTTCATGGAATAAGGTGTTAATGCCGGAATAGCCGCTACCTACTTGGTCTGGTTTCGCGTTACTGGTGAAGTTGACCTTAGCCGCGATCCATTCACCTTGATCGTAGAATGACGGTACTGGGCCGTGACAGAAACCATTGGGGTATTTGCCTTTCCTATCGAGTAAGTCCAGTGTTAGCTCAGCACCAGAATAGTCAATATTTAAACGACCAAAGGACTCAACCCAGCGGCGTAAAGATTGAGAAAACGGCACATAAGGGTCTAGGTCGCGCATGGCATCGCCTGAGTACGAGAAGACGAAGTTATGTCCATCTAGCGCGCTGTCGCCTTTCTCGTTGGCTAAGTTCGCAAGGCTCGCTAGGTTCGTTTCACGAGTGCGTGCCTCAAAGTCGTCGAGAATGGCAAACAGCTCTTGTGTCGTCATTTTCTCAGTTTTGACCACTGAGTAGTCAAAGAAGTTGTCATAACCAACCGAGCGGGCGAATTGATTACGCAGCTTAATGAGTTCGATGAATCCGTTTTCAAGTAACCATTGTTCTAGGCCAAGCAATGCTTGGTGGGCTGACTGACGCGCTGCTTCATCACTGTTGGTACGAATGGTGGATGCGAGCACAGGTAATGAACCTTCAACCTTGGCACCGTTTTCATCGGTGAAAGTGAGGACATGGTTCTGCTTTCTTTCAAATAAGCCAGCTTCGAATTCAATCAGCGCCTTTTTTAAGGCTTGTGCTTGCTCGCCTTCAATCGCATGGGATTGGAAGGTATTTAACCAGCCTTGCAAGCCAGTTTGTGTCGCATGCTTCTCTTCAGGATCTGCGATCGATTCTGCGGATTCTAGCTGCTGTTTGATTTGACCAATTTGATCGGCATTGCTGAGGAAGTTAGTCCACTCAGTTTGTGCTTTCGTTGAGCCTTCGTGGTCATCGCTGATGCCCATATAGGTGTGCCAGAAGAAATCTTCTTTGCTGCGATGAATGGCTAAGTAACGTTGATTAAGATCGTTGAGGTATTCGGTAGCGGTCATTTGGTTCCTTCAAATGGTTGCGGAAAAACACGTTATTATCGCATGAAATGGTCAGGCGAAGGAGAAATCGGCCAAGATTGCATGCAAGTCTAGTGTGTAAAGCTGCTTCTACGCGGTGAAAACAGCTGATTGAGTAATGATTCTTATTCGGTGTGCCACTCACCACTAGCACAGCGTCAATTTCACCCCACATAGCGAACGATATGTGGGGTGAAATGTTTACGCTCAAAA
Source organism: Vibrio sinaloensis DSM 21326 (assembly GCF_000189275.1). Taxonomy (GTDB): domain Bacteria; phylum Pseudomonadota; class Gammaproteobacteria; order Enterobacterales; family Vibrionaceae; genus Vibrio; species Vibrio sinaloensis. The sequence continues at coordinate 168,211 of NZ_AEVT01000018.1, forward strand.
AGTAAGCGCTTGTTGGTTATTTGAACGGTTAACTGGAAAAGCGAATGACTCCCAGCTCTAGCGCTTGAGCAAAATCCATCTGTTTTTGAATTAAGGCATTTAACGCTGCCTCACTCAATAGCAGCACAGAGGTTGGCTTAGCATCCGATGGCGCAAGATGGACCTTGATTGACTGATCCGTTTCGAGCTTACTCCACAGATGACTGTCGACAAGATAGATGTAGCTAACGGATTTGAGCTGAGCGCTATGGCGATCTGCCATTAGCTTGAGCCACCAGCTAGCGCGTTGTAGCCCTGGCGTTCCTGTCAGTGGCGATACCGCGGAAAACCGCTGGCTGTCTAATGCGTCGTAGGTTGCGATGGCAACATCAATCGAGCCAGGGTAGCTTTCGGCGAACGGATTATTGAACTGGCCATCGTAACTGCAAGCCTGACTGTACAAGCTCAGGCTGCTTAGCAACGCCGCACCAATTACGTAAAGCGACTTCATGTTTGGCTCCTAGGGAGTGACGATGTTAAACCAGAAGTTGAACGTATCAAGCATACCAACAAAGTCTTTGAACACCTCTTTGTCTCCTTTCAGTTTAATATCACCGCTGGCGATGGCTTGTTCTAATGTCACCGTACCAAGTTGCACGTTATCTAACGCTTCTTTTGTCAGGGTCAGTGACACATCAGGGTCATCATTCAGCTTGGTGGTATGGTTCAGCACCGAGTTTTCAATATACAGAGTGTATTGCTCATCAAGATCGGTAAAGTCGATGTTGATGGCGTAGTCTTTGCCTGCTGATTTTTCTGGCAACAAACGCACCGCTAAATAATCAAACAGCATTTCGGGTGGCATGTTTTTGATGATGTCCGGTGAGGCGGTATTGGTCCCCCCTGCCGATGGTGTGCCGTTTCTCAGTTCATAAGCACCTTGCAAATAAACCGAACGCCAGGGTCCCGATTCCGCTTGGTACCCTAACTGCTCATAGGCGTCGGCCAGTAGCGCTTTCCCTTTCTTGCTCTGAGGGTTAGCAAATACTACGTGTTTGAGTACTTCGGCTACCCAGCGATAGTTGCCAGCGGCAAAGTCCTGGCGCGCTTTGTCGATAACGGCACTTTCGCCACCCATATACTCAACGTATTTTACGGCCGCGTTGGTTGGTGGCAGATTGTTCAGATCCGACGGATTACCGCTGTACCAACCCATGTAACGTTGGTATACCGCACGACTGTTATGACGCAGGGTGCCGTAGTAACCGCGCGTATTCCAGTTCTTGTCGATCTCCTCTGGGAATTGAATGATTTCAGAGATCTCAGAGCCGATATAACCCTGATTCATCAGGCGTACCGTTTGATCGTGAGTGTATTTATACATGTCGCGTTGCAATTTGAAGTAGTCGACGATCTCCTCTTGTCCCCACATAGGCCAGTGGTGACTTTGAAACTTCACTTCGACATCGTCTCCCCACATTTCTATGGTTTGGTTGAGGTAATAAGACCACTTCAAGGCATCACGGACTTGAGCGCCGCGTAGGGTTAGGATGTTGTGCATGGTGTTGGTGCTGTTTTCTGCCATCCACAACGCTTTTTTCTCTGGGAACCAAGTGTTGATTTCGGTTGGTGCTTCAGAGCCGGGGGTGTACTGGAAGACCATTTTTACGCCATCGATCACGTGTTCTTCACCCGTTTTCTCGATGACTAATGTGGGACGAATTAAGGTTGCTAAGCCGGTTGAGGTTGTTTGCCCCAGTCCTCCGTTGACACCGCCTCGCTCGTTCTTTGGTAACAGCGCACCATACATATAAATGGCACGTCGACCCATGGCGTTACCAGCAATAACATTTTCAGAAACGGCATGTTCAGTAAAGCCGTGTGATGCGACGATTTGAACTTTACCTGCCGCGACGTCAGCTTCGTCGACGATTCCGCGTACCCCACCAAAATGGTCGATGTGGCTATGACTGTATATCACGGCGGTGACTGGTCTTTCGCCGAGCTCGGCATTAATAAACTCGAGTGCTGCTTGCGCGGTTTCTTGAGAAATCAGTGGATCAAAAACAATCCAGCCTGTTTTACCTTCAACAAAGGTGATGTTGGTTAAATCGTAACCTCGAACCTGATAGATACCGTCGGTGACTTTAAATAGACCATTAATGACGTTGAGCTGCGCATTACGCCATAAGCTTGGGTTGACGCTATCTGGTGCTTTTGCGTCGAGCGTAATGAATTTTTTGTACGCTTCCAGATCCCAGACAACATCGCCTTTTCCATTCTTGATCGTGACAATGTCTTGCTTTGCTATGAAGCCTTTTTGGGCGTTCTCAAAGTCTTTTTTGTTGTTAAAAGGTAGGGCTTTATAGAGGGTTTGATTGGCATCAATCGTTGCTTGAGTCGCAGGTTTAGACTCCACTGCTGCATAGCTCGCCGAAGAGATCGCCATTGCGATTAACGTAATGGTCCTAGCTTTCATACTATGTCCTTCTTATATGTGTATGGTTTCACTTAAAAGGTAGTAGAGTATTTAACTAATTCAATTACGTAGTGATTTTCATCTGATCTCGGCAGGGTTCTGAGGGAAAACTGAGCGAGACGCCACCATTTACGCGCCTGAGTTTTGTCATCGCAGAGACATTGTTTACTATGGGCGAAGAGAGAGATTGTAAGGAAGTCCCATGTCACGGATAAGACAAAAAAACCAAGATCTGATTATACAAGTGGCCAGTGAGCAATTTGCGGTTAATGGTTATGCGGCAACGAAGATGATTGACATCGCTCGTGCTGCCGACATCCCCAAAGCGAACGTGTTTTACTATTTTAGTGCCAAAGATAAGCTGTACTACGCGGTGTTGCAGACAGTGACCCAACCCTTGCTTGAAGCGTCTAGGCCGATCGAAGAGTTATCCGATCCGGTTGAGGCACTCAGTCAGTATATCCAAGCGAAGCTGCGTATTTCTCAAGATCATGTTTACGCTTCCAAAGTATTTGCCAATGAGGTGATGTCTGGTGCAAAAGCGCTACCAAAAGATATCGGTGAGGAGTTGTTTAAGCAGTCTCAGATGATCATTGATAAGTTTTCAACTTGGTCGCAGCAAGGCCTGATGGCGGATGTCCCCGCTCATCACCTGATGTTCACCATCTGGGCGGCGACACAAACCTATGCAGACTTTGGCTGGCAGATCTGTAATGTGATGCAAAAAGATCGCCTCGATGACGAAGATTACCGTCAGGCTGCCGACTTTTTAACTCAGTTGGTGATTAAAGGTTGCGAGGTGAAAAGCCAAGTTTAGAGAGCTTGGCTTTATTCAAATCGACCCCATACTTTGAGTGCCCCTAGAGGAGAAAAGCCGAGCGGGATTAAGTGAGCTAACTCGTCATTGTCTCCATATCCAACGATCGCTACGTTAGGCTGGAGTGTTTGCAAGTGAGCAAGTAACGCGGCCTGCAGATCTGTATCTCCCCACAGGTTATAAATCCCTAAAGATTGACCGTCAAAAAAGCTGGTGACTCCGGCGATTTTCTTGTCTTGTTGCGCTGTCCAAAAGGCGACCTGTTTGTGGTCAATCAATGTTGCAGGGTAAATGGGTATAAACGTTTCCTCACCTCGCCAGAGTGTTTCCCATTCCTTTAATGCTTCACTGTCGTTGGCTTGCTGGATGAGGCAGGTGTTTGCGTCAGGTAGGTTAATGGGGTGATGGCGACAGGCATACCAAGTTGCATCAAATAGCGATATGAAGTCTTTGCCAGTCAAATCAAGTTCGGAAAAACTGTCTTTTACAAAGTAATTGCCTTGTGACGGCAGGATATTGTCGACATCAGTGCCTTGCGTCAGCGTCACTAGATTGGGAAAGAAAGTGGGCATATCACTTTGCGCTTGCCAGTATCCATTATCTTGGGTTGAAGCGATGTCGTGCCGCTCAGCGACAAACTGACACCATGCGTGGTTATTGTTGATTGCACTGCGTAACGCTTCGTCAGTCTCTGACATTAATGGTTCCTTTTGTTTCGGTGGCTTAAGTCCGCTTTGCACTGTGCTTAGCTTGGCGTTCGTTACCGCGTTTGTAGTTACCTGTTTCACGCGCCATCAACTGCTGTTGTTCGGCTTCGCTTTTGCTTGATGCCCGAGTGATAAATCGTTGCGCCCGATTGCCGCGTAGAGTGGTAACTAACGCGCCGTAGCGATAGATATCTACCTGTTGCTTACTTGCTTGATAATGAAATCCGAGGTCGGTATCGAGTTTGCTCAATGTATTGCCTTACTTGAGTAAACTGGGCTTAGCAAAGTAATACCCTTGGGCTAAGTCGACTCCCATTGCCCGTACTTTGGTCAGTTGCTGCTCAGTTTCGATTCCTTCAGCTAACACCTCTCCCCCATAGCTATGGACCTTAGCAATAACGCTGCGCAGCTCAGTGAGAAAGGCTTCACCAGATTCGAGTCTGTCCATTAACGTGATGCACAGTTTGACAACTTCTGGCCTTACCGTATCCACCAGTTGGAGATCGAAAAAACCACAGCCTACGTCGTCGAGCCAAAACTGATAGCCCATTTGTCGATATCGGTCCATTTGCTGCTTAACAGGAGCCCAGTCTTCGACAGGCAAGTGTTCTGTGAGCTCTAATTTAATCCGATGAGGTGTTGTAAATTGAGAGAGTGCTTGATGGATTTGCGGGTCAAAGAGCATATTAGGTGAGAGGTTGACACTGAATAATGTGGTGTCTGAGTAGCGCTGGATATTCTCTAAGTGAGCGCACAAGCAAGCGATTTCCAAATCCGCTAGGCAGTTGTGATAGTTGGCTGCGCCAAACAGTTTATCCGCAGTATGCAGCGGGGAATCTAACGGGCCTCGTGCCAATGCCTCAAAGCCAATCGAACCTAAGTTCGTGAGTTCAATTATGGGTTGGGCAAATGTCACCGTGGTGCGCTGGTCAATCACGCTGCGCAGTTGATTCAAGTCCGACGGGACGTTCTTTATCTGCGAACACTGCTTAGTTTGGTCGTTTGCCGTATCTGTCTGCATGGCGTACTCAATGGTTTCGGATAACTTATTAATCCTAGCTTAGCCATAAACAATCAATATCATCAATAGTTGGTCGTCACGTTCGAAAAATTTGATTGAGTTGTAACAATAAAGCGGTAACTGAATAGAGCCAAAGCCACCCATTTCGGAGAGTGGCCGTTAAGGTCGACTATGGTTTTGCCGTTGGGCCAACCAACCTCGGTTGCCAATCTTCGACTAAGCCGGTGTCGAGCCGACGCTGGATTAGTGCACCCCAAGACTCAACCAGTGGTAATTGCGCGAGTTGTTCAAGCGTTTGTTGCTCTAAGCAACCTTCAAATACTGCGGCCATAATGCGAGCGATTGACCAGTCAGGGTAGGGGCGTTCGACGAGCACAATCTCATCGCCTGCGCCGATATCTCCTTCTTGCAACACTCGAAAGTACCAACCCGTTCTTAACGTATCTTGTAGCCTTTGTGCCATATCATGTTGATCAAATCGAACGTTGAGTTTCCAGCACGGCATGCGCCCTTGAGAGACTTCGAGCAAGGTTGAACCAATGCGGATTTTATCATTTAAGCAGATAGAAGATTCCGTCACACCGGTAGAGCTGAGGTTTTCACCAAACGCGCCGGCGCAGTCAAATACCTGTTTGTCGCCAAGATCGTGTTGCCATGCAGAGTAGTGTTCGCTGGGATAAATGTGAAGGGCCTTCTCAATCCCCCCATGAAAGCGAGGATCACCTTGCTCGTCATTGGTAAAGCCTAGGGTGGTCGTGTGTTGGCGCTCAGCTAGAATTTGTTTGTTGATTGCGCTTTGGGTCCCGTGAGCAAAGGCGGCGGCTTTTCCTGCCAATACTGCGTTTATCACACCTAACTTTTCCATCTGACATCCTCGCTTTTTTAAATTTAACGGCTTTGATTAGTGCTTCACCCTGATCGCCAAGCATGATAGCGTAAGCTCAGTTTGTCTTAATAGGGATGTAAAGACACATAACCATGCTAACTCGCCAAATTGATCCACTCTCTGGAGTTGAAACCTCCAATGACATGATGGCCACCCATCCAGATTTTCCGGTATTGGTAAAAACCATTGATATGCCAAAGGGGTACATTGACCATTTACATCAACACAACTGGCATCAGATTATTTTTCCGATTAAGGGGCTGCTGCAAACTCAGACTGAGCAATATCAGCACCTGGTTCCGCACACTTCCATCCTATTTGTGCCGGCGGGCGTTGCTCACGAATCGATTGCATTGAGCCACACGACCTTCATTGGTATCTACTTGAATCCAAGTTTCGGCGCGCAATACCCAAGCAGTGTTCGAACGGTGACTTTGACGCCGTTCCTCAATGCCCTGTTACAAGAGGTGCGTTATCAATGTGGACAAGGCATCAGCCATCAAGAGACCCAACGTTTACTGGCCGTTTTGCACGATCAAGTGTTGAAAGACAATATTCAAACTTTTCAGCTGTTATTACCGCAAGATAGACGCTTAAAACTGATGTTTGAAGCCTTATCAGAACAGCCTGGGCTAGCTCATTCGCTGAAACAGTGGGGCGAAATAGTTGGGGCATCAGAACGTACTCTGTCGCGTTTGTTTGCCAACGAGTTCAACACCTCATTCCAATTATGGCGGCAACAAATTCGCTTGGTTTACTCTTTGTCGCTATTAGATGAAGCACTTTCGATTCAATGCATTGCCGATCGTGTGGGTTATCACAATGATTCGTCATACATCAAGGCGTTTAAAAGCTATTTTGGCCATACTCCGCAGCAGTTTCGTCAGCGAAATCGTTAATCTAGCGGTAGTTGAAAAGTACTTTTAATCTCTTTAACTGACACATTAGATTGGATAGCACTGACGCCTTTGACACGGCGAATGGAACTGATACGTTCGAAGTATTCATCCAGATCTTTCGCCACAACCTGAACAATGTAGTCGGCACCGCCCGCAATGCAATGGCACATCAGGATCCAGTCCGATTCAGCGACATAATCTTCAAAAGGTTCGGTATTTTCTACTTCGTGACTGCCTAAGGTGACAAGGGTAAAGCCGGATACCTGAAAGCCGAGCTTTTTGCGGTTGAGACGAGCCGCATAGCCCTCAATGTAACCTTCTTCTTCCATTTTTTTCCAGCGTCGCCAGCATGGGGTTTCACTAAGGTTTACCGTTTCTGCCAATTTACTGTTGCTCATACGACCGTCTTTCTGAACATGCTGCAGAATGGACAAATCTGTACTATCTAACTCGAAGTTAGTGGATTCTTTCTTTTTCATCTTTATATTGGAAATAGTCTGCTCAAATCTGAGTAAATCATAACCTAGATAGCAATTTTATTCCTGAGCAAATCGATAGACTGGATCTCATATTGATTGTAAGACTTTTGGGAGAGAATAATGAGTGCTCAGTTGATGATGGCATTTGCGGTGTTTGCAGTGTCGATTTCATTGACCCCTGGGGCAGGGAACATTGCATTAGTGGGGCTGTCGAGCCGCTATGGAGTGAGTGCAACCATTCCGTTTATATTGGGTAATGCGTTAGGGGTGATCATCATTCTGGCGGGCGCAAGTCTAGGTTTAGTTGGGGTTTTTACTCTCTACCCTGACGTATATACGGCGATGAAGTGGTTAGGGGCACTGTACTTACTGTACATGGCATGGGGCATCGCCAACATGGAAATAGAGACGGATGCTAAGGTAAACCGATCTGGATTTTGGTCTGGGGTTTGGGTACAAATATTAAACCCTAAGAGCTGGGTTGCCTCCCTGACGGTGTTTTCTCAATTTATCTCTCCTAACAGTGATTACTTCACTCAAGTGGTTATTATTATTAGTGTTATGGTTCTGACGGGTGTATTAGGTATGCTGATTTGGGCCTATTTTGGCCTTATGCTCAACCGAATGGTTCGCTCCCCTCACGTTATGGTTTGGTTGAATCGAGGTTTTGCTAGCAGCCTAGTGCTGGTGGTGTTATTTATGCTCAATCAGCCTCAATAAGGTTAAGCCCCCGGATATCGCTGGGGGCTTAGCTTATGGGTTGTTAATCTTTCGAGGGGCTTGCGATAATTTCATCCATCAGGTGGTCAATTTGCACCACGACTCGCTCACTAGCGTCTTCCATTGCATTAATTGAGGAGGCCATAGCATCCATGTTGCCAGCGTTGGCTTGATTCATGGCGCGGCGTCCACTCTCATGCACTCCTTTATGCGGCTCTTCAATCATCGAGAAGCTTCTTAAGTGGTTAAATGCTTGTCCGTCACCTCGGTAATACCATTGGCCTAATCGGCATTCAGAATGACTGTTAACCGTCTCGGTAAACTGACCATTTTGCAGCAGTCGGTAGATATTGTTTTTCCATAGCGCGTGGTCAAGTTTGACCGTATCTAAGAACGCACGAGTTGAGGCAACATGAATCACTTGCTTCATGTGTTCAGATTTTACTACCACCTCGTTCACGATAGAGCCAATCTGGGCGGAGGATGTTGACACTTCTTCAGCACAGATTTGATTCTCGTTAATCGATGTTTTGATTGAGTTTACTTGAGTTAACGCTTGATTAACCAGTGAATCAATTTGCTCACTCGCATCACTGGCTTTGGCGGCCAATGTACGAACTTCGTCAGCGACAACGGCAAAGCCTCGACCCGCGTCGCCTGCGCGTGCGGCTTCAATGGCTGCATTCAGGGCTAAAAGGTTGGTTTGATCAGAGATTTCCTGAATGGTTGAGACAAGCTGAGAAATTGAATTCGCGGTAGTGTCTAGGATTTGTACAGATTCAATACTGTCTGAGGCTTGAGAGCTGATTTTAACGGCTCGGTCATCAAGACGATTTAACGCCTGATGAGTCTGCTTAAACATTTCATCAAGTTGTTGTAAATCTTGGTTCTCTTGCGCCATTGACTGGGCGCTTTCGACCATGGCCGTGCGAATGGTTTGTAACATATCACCACCTTTCAAGCTGCTCGACATCAGCTGGTCACTGCTGGTGTAGTTTTGCTTGGCTGTGTTTGCCGATTGCTCGGCCTTAGCGAGCTGGTGGTTTAGTGTCTCAAGTTCCATTTGGTGTTGATGTTTGAGAGCAGTTAGTTCCTTTTTGAGCGTCTCATTCTCCAGTTTGATTCTTTTTAATCCGAACATAAGTTGCATAAATGTAGCAATTTGTAAATGTCAATAGTACATAAGTTTATTTTTATTGCCAGCGTTAAATTCATACAGTTGCGCATCAGAAAGTCATGTTTAGCCAGTAAGATGATGCAAAATGGCGTTACACATCGACCAAAACACCAAATTCGGTCAGGTGAGTGATTTATTCGAGATGGGTGAGAGTGTGCTGTCTAAGTTTTCCGGATAGCTTAAAGCAAAAAAGCCAGCAAGTTTGACCTTGCTGGCAATGCTTTGGGCTTCCAGTGTTCACTTTCATCCCTACCGCTAAGCTTTGTACGATGTCCCGATGGATTGGTTCAATCCACATCGGTTGCTTAGCGTATAGGTGATTGCTTTTTAACCTTGCTGACGGATTAGGTAGTCAAAGGCGCCTAAGCTTGCTTTTGCCCCTTCACCCATTGCAATAATAATCTGTTTGTAAGGAACAGTTGTTGCGTCACCGGCTGCGAACACACCTTCTAGGCTAGTATCGCCACGGCTGCCGACTTCAATCTCGCCGCGCTCAGATAGGGCGACTTCTGAATCTTTTAGCCATTCTGTGTTTGGCACTAGACCGATTTGAACAAAGATACCGGATAGCTCAATCTCTTTGATTTCATCTGTGTTGCGGTCTTTGTACTTCAAGCTGGTTACACGAGTACCGTCACCCACCACTTCTGTGGTTTGCGCCATGGTGATGATGTCTACGTTTGGCAGTGAATTCGCTTTGTCGATAAGCACTTGGTCTGCGCGAAGTACATCTGCAAATTCAAGCACTGTTACGTGTTCTACGATACCAGCAAGGTCGATAGCCGCTTCGATGCCTGAGTTACCACCACCGATAACCGCAGTTTTCTTGCCTTTGAACAGTGGACCGTCACAGTGCGGGCAGTACGCCACACCTTTATTGCGGTACTCTTGCTCACCCGGAACGTTCATTTCACGCCAGCGTGCACCTGGGCTTAGGATGACACTCTTACTCTTCAGCGTTGCGCCGCTTTCAAGTTGGATGTGAATCAAACCATCTTCTGTGTGTGCTGCGCCCATTAGCTTCTCAGCTTGTTGCTCTGTCACAACGTCTACGTCGTATTCTTTTAGGTGCTCAGCTAGGTCAGTCGCCAGTTTTGGACCTTCAGTACGTTTTACCGAAATGAAGTTCTCGATTGCCATGGTGTCCATAACCTGACCACCGAAGCGTTTAGCAACAACGCCAGTGCGAATGCCTTTACGAGCAGCGTATAAAGCCGCTGCGCTACCACCAGGGCCACCGCCGACAACAAGTACATCGTATGGGTCTTTTTCGCTCAGTGCTTTCGCCGCTTTCTCGCTCGCGCCGTCATCCACTTTGTTTAGGATTTCAGTCAGAGACATACGACCTTGACCGAATAGCTCACCGTTCACGAATACACTTGGTACGGCCATGATGTCGCGTTGTTTCACTTCATCTTGGAACAAACCACCATCGATCATGGTTGCTTTCACTTTCGGGTTGATCGCCGCCATCATGTTGAACGCTTGAACCACATCCGGACAGTTTTGACACGACAGTGAAATGAAGATTTCTACGTCTAGTTCTTTGTCTAGTGCAGCGATTTGCTCAATCACTTCTGGCTCTAGTTTGATTGGGTGACCGCCAGAGTGAAGCAGCGCCAATACTAGAGAGGTGAATTCGTGACCCATCGGCAAGCCTGCAAAGCGCAGTGATGTGCCTTTTTCTGGATTAGTTACCGCCATCACAGGTTTACGTGCGCTTGCGTTGTCGTCACGTTCAACCGTGATGAGGTCGCTCATCTCTGCGATTTGATTGGCGAGTGACAGAATGTCGTTTGATGCTTTGCTTTCATCTAGGCTAACCACTAAACGTACTTCTTGTTTTACATTAGCCAGATATTGTTTGAGTTGTTGTTGGATCGCTTGGTCTAACATAGGTGTTAATGCCTTAATTAAATGGTTACTCTGGATAAAATCTGCGGGGAGAGAGCAAACCAAGCCGAAGGTCGTCAAAGTATCTAACCCGGAATGCTCTCTTATTTTCGACGCTAAGTGGGCGAGGAACTCAATGCCCACTTAGTGTATGTCTTTTAGTGGCTTAGATTTTGCCAACTAGGTCTAGTGATGGAGCTAGTGTCTCTTCACCTTCTTTCCATTTAGCTGGACAAACTTCGCCTGGGTGTGCGGCTACGTATTGAGCTGCTTTCACTTTGCGTAGTAGGTCTTCTGCGTCACGACCGATGCCTTCAGCAGTGATTTCCATTGCTTGGATAGTACCTTCTGGGTCGATTAGGAAAGTCGCACGGTCTGCAAGACCTTGACCTTCACGCATCACACCGAAGTTGTTTGTGATGTTGCCAGTTTGGTCACCAAGCATGTAGTACTGAATCTTACCGATTGTGTCTGAGCTGTCGTGCCATGCTTTGTGAGTGAAGTGTGTGTCAGTTGATACTGAGTAAACTTCTACGCCACGTTTTTGTAGCTCTTCGTAGTGGTCTGCTAGGTCGCCCAGTTCTGTTGGACATACAAATGTGAAATCTGCTGGGTAGAAGAAGAATACTGCCCATTTACCTAGAACGTCTTGCTCTGTTACTTCAACGAATTCGCCGTTTTTGTACGCTGTAGCTGCAAATGGTTTGATTTGAGTATTAATCATAATTTACTTTCCTTTGAATGTATTAAGCTGAGCTGTTGTTGCTTTCGGAAAGTATATTCGCATCGGAGTGTGCTTAAGGAAAATCGCTTGTAGCTATCCTATTGATAGCCATTTCCTATATTGATTAATCGCTAAAACCGATGTAAGTAGCTTGAACTTGATAGGCGATACCATTTGCTGGTCGAGAGAGGCAATTAAAAGCCTGCACAGTGGCAGGCTTGAGGTTACTTGATGGCGGTGCAGAAGCTTACATCCGCGTGGTGCGTTTGCGGATCGTAGCTGTGGTAGAGTTCAAAGCACGGGCGATCATCGTTTTCGATGCCTGACTCAATCACTTTGCCCATTAAATCATCCCACGCTTTTGGGTACTGGCTGTGGTCGGTAATGTGTTGACGCATCACCGCGTATTGGCCTCCCGGAAAGTCTTGCAGTTCAATACCGCTTGGCACTTGCGTATCCTCTGGCACCATCAAACAGATGTCAGTACGACATTTGTCATCGGGCGTGATTTCAGGATTGTCATGGTAGATGAAGATGCAGGTATTGCCCGCTAACCCTTTCATTCCTGCCCATTGATACAAGCGACCTGATGGCTCTTCATAGCCTTGGCCGTAAGGGCCGTTTACGCGAATGTAAGCCAGTTTAGCTTTTTCAAAGTTTTGCGTTTCCATTGTCGTGCTCCATTTGGTGAGTTCAGAGCCAGTATATGAATCGCTTGGTGTTACTTCGTTTCCATTCTTGCGCAACGTGTGTCCAATCTTGCTGTTTCGTGCTAACTCGGAAAATTGCTGGTAGTTTTCGCAGTCACGAAAGGCTGTCGGCGTGACGCCATAATGTTGTTTGAAAGCTTTGGCTAAGCTCTGTGAGCTAGAAAATCCGTACTCTAGGGCAATGTTCAATACTGGTTGCTTGGATTTGAATAAGTCATCGGCGGCGGCTTCTAAACGTAAACGTCGAATGAAATCGGCCAATGTTTCGCCTTGCACGGCTTTGAAGGTTCGATGAAAGTGATAAGGGGAAAGGTTCGCCAGCGCGGCCACTTCTGGTAGGTTGAGTGGTTCATTAAAGTGTTGTTCTAAATAACGAATCACAGGAACCAGTCGTTGGTGGTAGTCGACGCGCATTACGGTATTTCCTTGTTCTGTTCAGCTGATTTTCTCTGCTCAAAGCCTACCGTAATCCAACAAGCTTGCAAGGGAGCAGGGTGAGAAATGCGTGGCGAGATGAGCGTCAATCAGTCACACTCAACGAGCCGATGTTGAAGCGAAAACGTTGCGCTCATTATCTTTACTAACCGCTAGGACGATCATGATAGCTTGGAAACAATCTTTGCCAGAGTACGAATGGCTCATCCATCAAGTTTGGTACTTGGAAGTGCCAGAGGGTGAAGTCATTGACCCCAAGCCGCACCTTATTCCAAACCCGCGTGCTCATTTACTCTTTACGCCAGCAGAGCAAGGCTACAGCTACGACACGGGAGACACAAAGCTTGCTGGCAAAGGCTGCCATTTATTAACGGCTAACGAACATTTACTGTTGTTGGAAGATACGCCTCCTATCAAGCGTATCGGTATCACCTTTCGCCCAGAGGGTTTGTATGCCATTGAATCGCGGTTTAGTGATGTATCCCAAGTTAGCACAATTAACCAATGCGAATGGTTTGATTGGCTCAACGCGGCGTTTGATGAGCGCTTTCTACAGGGCCTATGGCAGTTAGAGTTGCAAGATTCACCACACTGTTTGCTGGACTACATCAAACAATATTTAGCTGCGTTAGATATCGAACCTTGCTGCAGCAAACCGTTTTTGGCATCACAAAAAGCGGTGTCCGTGATTGACGCTCAAGCGCTACGTTCACCTGAGTTAGCGATGGATATTGATGAGATAGCCAAACAGTGCGCCTGTTCTCGAAGAACGCTTGAGCGTAGTTTCAAGCAGGTGGTGGGGTTGAGCGTAAAGCAGTATCAACAAATGGCACGTTTAGAGCAGATGATCTTGACCCTCTACAAGCAGCAAGAAGCGATTGATTGGGCGAGTTTCTCACAACAATTTGGTTTCAGTGACCAATCGCATTTGATTCGTACCCTCAAACAGCAGCTAAGAAAAACGCCGAGCAACTACTTGAAAAAGCGCGACTTAACCATCGATATCTATGGCGACTTTGAGTCGTAACACATTGCGAATCAGCCCGAAAGTTGTCGCAAAAATCCAATTTTTCTCTTATCCGCTGGGCTACTATTTTCAGCAGATAACGAGGTAACACATGTCATATCAAAAACTAAAACAAGGCGAAGCCATCCCATTTAACGAATCGTTGACTATCCAACTGATTCAAGGCGCTGATCTAAAAGATATTATCGAGATGCTGAACGACGATAAGGTCAATCAGTATCTGTTCTTCGCACCTGCTGACAACAGCCTGTATGAGGGTTTCTTTGGCCCTATTATTGAAAATACGGCGCAAGCGATCAAAGGCTGTGTTTGGCCAGATAGCCCAACGTTCGTGATTCGTGACCAACAAGGTCAGTACATGGGAATGTGTGCGGTGACCGCAGTGATGTTCTTAACTGGCAACTACGAAGTGGGTTATCAGTTACCTACTCGCGCGTGGGGCAAAGGCGTTGCGACTCGCGCTTGCCAAATGATGACCGAGATTGGTTTTACTGAATTAAACGCCCACAAAGTCAGTGCCGATTGCTACGCTTCTAATGTTGGGTCATACAAGACGTTAGAGAAAAATGGTTTTACTCAGGAAGGGCGCCAGAAAGACCATTACAAACTAGCGCAAGGCTTTGATGACAAGCTCTACTACGGTATGACCGCAGAACAATTCACATCTTTAAATCGCTAATAATTAGCTGACAAAAAAGTAGCGAACAAAAAAGGCCGTTAACCCACATGCTCGGGTTAACGGCCTTTTCTATATTCAGCGCTCAATGGCTAAGACTTAGTTGCCTTGGTTTTGGCTTTGAAGCTTCTCTTTTGCTTCTTCAACCTTTGAGAAATCCAATCCCAACTCGTCTACGGCTTCTTTGATCAGCGCAGGGTTTTGCATCACTTGCGCCATTAGCATTTGAAGCTTGTCTTGTGGCAAACCTAGTTGGCTGATTGTTGCCATTGCCGCTAGAGGGTTTTGCGTCAGAGTCTGAAAAATCTCGTTGATTTGTTCGTCGCTGATGTTGTTCTCTTTCAGCAGCGCAATAATCGGGTTCATCGCATTTCCTTTTAATCACAGAATGAAATAGACCCAGAGTTTATCATTTGCTCGCTGGAATTGAATAGCTGTGAAAATGCTAACTGATGATAGTGCCAGCGACTAAACGTCTCTTATTGATAAAAGCGTACTCTTCATATGTGACACTGTGCACTGTATGTAGGTGTAGTCTGCTGCTAGGCTTTGCTCGCCCCACATCCTCTACTCAATCTATTTTCATTTTCACCGCGTGAGCGGTTACGTAAGGAGTAGCTATTCGCATGGCAGCAGAACCTGTGCAACGTCGAATACAGTTTGTATTTGATCAATACCAAGTCTTTCCAAATGACAACCTAACCTTGTGTTACTTTGGGATGGCCAATGAAGTCTATATTGTGCCGACTGAGAAAGGTCGATATGTGCTGAAGAAGTGTTTTAAAAGCAATACCAAAGCACTGATTAGTAACGAAGTAGCGTTGATCGAGCAGTTAAATTCATATGGATGTAAAACCCCAGAGATCGTTCCTGATAAAGAGGGCAATGCATACGTCGACTTTGATGGCGAAATCTACCTACTGACCAAGTACTGCCAAGACATGACTTACAACTGGTCGAGTGAGATTCCGGATAAAGCGCATTGTGAAACCATACGTGCAATGGCGCATTTTCATTGCGCGACAGACACTTTTGTTCCGCCTTTTTCTGATACACGGACGACCTTTTTGGGGCTAGCTGGACATAGCGAAAAACTGGCAGAGTTAAGACATCATGATAGTGATACGGAGCGGGGATCGTTCCAGCAGATGTCGCTATTTCTGCCTCAGCTAGAAAGCCAGTTAAACAGGCTAAAAGCCGAAGTGACACAAGCGGATCTGAGTCAGGCGAAGCAGTGTTTTATCCATGGCGATTTACACTGTTACAACCTGTTCTTTGACCAAGACGGACGCTACACCCATGTGATTGATTTTGATTTTAGTCGACTTGATTACCGCTTAGCCGACATCTTCTGGACCAGCCGAATTATTGCATTCAAGTTACTTCGACGTCGATATAGCCGAGAGCAGCTTGAAGCGTGGGACCATGTATTGCCTGAGCCACAGATGTTGGAGATCCTGACTCACGTGTGGCAGATGATTATTGACCAGTACCGCCAGGTGGCGGCTCTTGATGATAGGGAGCTGGCATTGGTGCCTCTCTTTGCTCATGCCGTGCCTCTGTACATTTGTCATTTCTTTGAATACAGCAATAGCGAGCAAGAATGCATTGAGCATTTGAAGTGGTTTGAATGGGAGTTGTCTCAAGTTGAACGCAGCGCGCGACTGAATAGGCTGGCGATAGAAAAGGTGTTGAAAGATGTGGCGTAATCGATACGCGTTGGTTGCGCCAATCGTTTCGTTGGCTCTACCGATTATGCTGCAAGGTATCTTGTTTTCATTGATGGGTTTTGTGGACTCGTTGATGATTGGTCAATTAGGCGAACTGGCGATATCTGCGCAGGGTAACGTGACTCAACTGGTGTCTTTCAGCTTCCTGCTGTTTGCCGCATTAACCACTGGGGGGAGTATTCTGATTTCCCAGTTTAGCGGAGCGAAGCAACAACAGAATGTAGAGAAAATTGCTCACACTATGATCGTAGCTGGAGGGGTAAGTGGCTTGGTATTGGGTGCGGTGTTTTATGTACTTGCGAAGCCGCTCATTGCTCTACTAACCACGGATCTGTTTCTCCCTGAGGCTCAATGGTCTGAGGTTCCTTTCGTTGCAGCGAGCTATCTACATATTATTGCTTTTGCAGTGCCTGCCATGTTGCTCTCGCAAATGATTGCTGCTGTGTTTAATGCAACAGGTGATACAAAAAGCCCGGTAAAAGTGTCAGTGACGTTTAATATCGTCAATTTTATTGGTAACTATGTGCTGATTTTTGGCCTTTATCTACCGGGCAGCCAAGGGCCTATGTTTACTCCACTGGGGTTGCGAGGCGCTGCTATCGCTACTTTGATCGCCAGCTTAGGTCAGGCAACGGTGTTGTTGGTGATAATACGCCGTCGTCTTAGTGGACTGAATTGGGGAAGTTTACCGCAATTGAAGCAGATCATTCTGCTGGGTTATCCAAATAGCATTGACGGTTTTTACTGGCAAGGTGCGCGGGTTTTCTACACCGTTCTTATGAACAGCATTGGTGCGATTGCTTATGCCGGTTATGCCATTGTTCGCACTTTTAAAGGGTTATTCATGCTGCCTGTCGGCGGTTTACAACAAGCGACAGGTATCCATATCGGTCAACTGTTAGGGGCTGGCGAGCTTGAGCAAGCTAAGACAACCGCAGGAGCAGCTATATGGGTTGGTGTTGCTTTGATGTCAGTCCCCGTTTGTTTATTAATTCTGTTGGCACATCCGTTACTTAGCCTATATCACATCCAACCGGAGACGTATCACCAAGCGTACTGGTGTCTATGGATTCTGGCGGGCTCGTTGTTTTTTACGGCGGTAAATTCGGTCATTCCGGGCATTCTTCGCGCAGGAGGGGACACTAAGTCTGTAATGAACATTACGCTGAAAAGCTTTGTGCTCATGGGGGCTCCGGCCAGTTTATTGTTTGGTCTTGGGCTCGATTTAGGTTTGATCGGCGCTTTTATCGGTATTTCACTTGAAGAGGTCTTTAAGTCTTACTTGTTCGTTCGACAACTGCGCAAGGGGCATTGGCTCAACAATTTGGTCGCCAAATCTACACCGCAAATGGCAAAAAGCTAGCCGCTGACAGCGGCTAGTGCACCTGTTAGTAACCCGTTAGCTCCATATAACCAGTCCCTGAATGAGAGCCCTCAATACGCACTGGGCCTTCCCAGTAAGGCACCGAAAGTGGCATTTTCGCGTTCGGGTTGAGTGCCGAAACCGTAAGATCGATTTGTTGGTTAGGAATCGACACTTGCCACTGGGTTGGATACTTTCGCCCTTGGATTTCTGTTTGCTTGGTCGCCTTTAACTGAATGTCTTTTTGTGGGATAGCGATACCAGAGCCCTCTTGCTGCATCAGCCTTGCACTGGAGTAACTGGCTTGTCCGGTTTTGGAATCCCGCAATTGGAACACCACCAAGCTGGTGTCGTCACTCAATCTTAGGGCAAACCAGTCCCAGCCTTGTTGTGAATCGAGCAAGAACTGTGAGCTCCACTCTCGATCTATCCAACCTTTGCCCGACACTTGATGGGTTTCGCCGTCGATCGTAACTTCACCGGAGACATCAATAAACGGTTGGCTATAGTAATACGAAGCCACCTGACCATCGGCGCTTTTTGTGCTGTAACCTTGCTCGCCTTGCTTTTGATACGGTGCGCTGCTGGTAAGGGTCAGCGAATAGCCAAACTGTTCGGAGTTCGCCTTCAATGTGGCAGGGAAGAGGTCGGTGGTTGAAGAAGACCACTGCCAATCATCGAGGTAAACCCGAAGTGGTGAAGTGTTGACGCCAGCGAGAGAGGCTTGGTCGCGCGACCATTTTTCATCGGCGTAGTGTTTGTCGGTTGTCGTGACCGCGCTGTGCGCCATATAGATTTGCTGCGTTTGCCACTCGGTTTTCTTCACGTCATCTTCGTCCGTTGGCGGGGCAGCCGCAAAGCGAAATTGTGTCCATTGAACGCCAAGTGGGTGGCCATCTTCATCAATTAAGTTAGCGGTTAAGTACCACCATTCATGACGAAAGTTTGGGTGCGCTTGATGGTCTGCTGGGAAGGTGAGTTCAATCCCTTTTTCTACGGGTGTGAATGGGTTGCTCTCACTTTGCGTATCTCCGCTTCCCAGCAGCGTGCCCATATTTTTTTGTTGGGGATCTCCACAACCGAACAGGAATAAGCTGCTTATAAGTAGAGTAAGTTTGCTTGCCAATCGAACCATCACAACACCTCGCTTTGCAAACTGGACACGACAGGCTTGCTGACCAATCGCCACAGCGGAATCAAGGTTGCAATCACCGCCACCAAGATGGTGATTGCCGCTGTGCTGAGGGCATCACTCCAATTCCACAGATAATTTAAGCTCCAACCAAAAGCTCGCAAGGTGACGATATCTGTCAGTACATAACCCACCATGGCACCGAGGGGCAGGGCGATAACCAGAGTAAAACTGACCAAAGCGACGATCTGTCCGACCACCATGGTCATTAATTTGCGACGACTAACACCAAGTGCATACAGCCTTGCAATGGCGGCTTTGCGCGCGTCGAGCAACATGAAGCAAGCACTGAACAAACCAATCACCGCGACCATCAAAGTTACGCCGTTGAGTGCGCGCGTAATGGCGAAGGTCTGCGAGAAAATATCCAACGCGATGGATTTGATTTGCGCCTGATCGTAGAGCTGACTTGGATGCAGATTCAGTTGCTCGCGCAGTTGGTCGTATACGATTTGTGGGTCACCTGAGACTTTAATACCAAGGCTTGTCGGCAAGTCGGTAAAGCCACTCTCTTGCCATAACTTTGGTGCTAATAAGACTTCACCGTTGGGTGAGCCGTAATCGTGGAATATCGCACCCACAAGCAGGTTCTTATTTGGAACGGCATCAAGCGTGAGTTCGCTACCCAGTGATAAACCCAGTTTGACCGCGGTTGGTTCACTGATAGCGACTAACTCCCCTTGGTAAAAGCGAGACCAGAAGTTCTCCAAATGCGATTTGAACACCATGGTTTGTTCTAAGGTGTCTTTGTCTTTGGTGCCAAGCAAAATCGGTAAGCCTTGCAGGTTATCGTCGGCGTAGTATTGCTTGTAGACGGTCTCAACATTGTCGAACTGCCCTAACGCGCGCTCTACATTAGCGATTTCTCCTTGCGCAGGACTGACGTAAATATCGGCGTGCAGCCTTTGTTCTAACCACTGTTTTAGGGTGGATTCAAAGCTGCCGACCAAGATATTCATCCCCATATTGGCTGTAACGGCGAGTAGCAGTGCCATCATGGCGAGCGAAAGCGGAGAAATCAGCTCGCGCAGCTCAGCAAACAGATACAGCATCAGACCAGAACTGGTGCGCTTCTCACACCAATTGGCTAACACGCTGAGTGTTTTGGGTAGATACAAAGGAATCGACACCACAAGCACGCCGAGCCACGCCATGGTAAATCGGTGATGTTCACTCAGCCATAACCCTGCGAGTGCGAGAGTTGTCAACGCAGCACCTATCACGAACAATTGGTTTTCGTTAGAGGCTTCAGGTGCTTGATAAAATCCGCCATGAGAGGAAAGCGGCTGGCGCACTCGTTGTTTAAAGTGCTGCCAACACGCCAACAGGGTTGCGGCTAACGTGAGCAGCAGCGCTTGCGCCCACCATTGCCATTGCCAAGAGCCGGGCAGCAGTGTCGCGCCGTAAAGTTGTTCTAAAGTCAGCGCCACAGTCGGATGTAACCAATGACTAAGTTGCATGCCCAATACAAAACCGAGGGAAGCGCCGATGGTAACCAGAATAGTGAGTTCAACTAACAGCGCAGAGAAGACAATGCTCGGCGCGACACCCGCCTGTTGAATTTGTACTAACAGCCGATTGCGTTTCAGCAAGCTGTATTTTACGCCGTTGTAGGCAATGAACAGCCCGACTAAAAAGGCAAGTAAGCTCATTGCCGTGAGGTTGAGGTGAAAGCTGTCGGTCAGCGAGCCAAGGTCGGTACTTTGGTTATTGGCAATCCATTGCCCTTGATCGCCAATCAGCTTCTGCCATTTTACTTGCGTGTCTTCACTCCCTTTATCCCCCGAATGGAAAACTGCAATATAACTGAGCTGCCCTTGTTTATTGAGCAGTTGCTGGGCAAAACCAATGTCCATCAACATTCGGCTACCTAACTGCCATTCGTCAGGTAGCACCACCACTTGGGTTGGAATGTCGTCCAGGGTTAGGGTTTCTACCTCCCCTAAGTTTTGATGCTGAGATTGGCTCATCATCACGATTGGCTTGCCGAACAAAAGTTCAGGCAAGGGTAAAGCACTGTCGAACAAAGACACGTTCTGTTGGTTTTCTGATGAATAGCGCGAACGTGAAGAGATAGCGGCAATCAACTCGCTCCCTTGTACTGACCAACGTCGACCTTGTTCATCTCTCACCCGCCCTTCGATTACAGGTAGTGCTGCGCTGAGTCCGTTTTGTCTAAGGGTGAAGTAGAGCGACTCGGGCAGATAGTTTTGCCCTGCTGGGGGAATAATTAAGTTCTGAGCTTGTGCGCTAAGCTGCTCGGTAGACTCCGCATAACTGCGCTTGGCATTAAGGTTGATGGCTTGCACCGCAACAAATAAGGTCACCGCCAACACGATACCGATCAGAATCGCGGCGGCTTGCAGTGGTGCCTGCCGATAGTGCGCCGCAAACAGATTCAGGGCGAGTCGAGTATGCGTGAATCTGGTATTTTGGAGCTTAGCTTGCTTCATGGCGAAGCTCATGTTTGTTTTGGTGATGACCGCCATGCAACTGACTATTTTCCAAACTCCCATCTTTTAAGCGTAATTGGGTTTGCATAAACCCGGCACATTCAAGGCTGTGTGTCACCAGTAGCACCGCCGTATTGCCTTGGGTGGTGATTTCACTCAGTAATTTCATCACTTCCAAGCCGGCTTTTTGGTCGAGGTTACCTGTGGGTTCATCAGCAAGTAGCAGTTTAGGATTGTGTGCTAATGCACGTGCAATAGCGACTCGTTGCTGTTGGCCGCCGGATAGGGCAGAAACATGTCTATCGAGCAGTTGGCTGATGCCTAGAGTCTCGACCAAATAGTCGCACCAGTCATTCCATTTCTGTTGATTCAAATTCAGAGGGAAGGCGATGTTTTGCTGCACGTTGAGCGGCGTTAATAGGTTGAATTGCTGGAAGATAACACCGAGTTTTTGGTGTCGAAATTGGCTCCATTGTGGGTCTTTCCAAACAGATGTGTTATCACCATCTAACCACAACTCACCATCGGACAGTGGCTCAAAGCCAGCGATGACGTTGAGTAAAGTACTTTTGCCGCTACCACTTGCGCCCGTCAGCGCAACACTCGCTCCTGTGTTCAACGTGAAGTCGACGCCTTCCAACACGCGATGTGTCTCTTTGCCATCGACAAAGCTTTTGCTAGCTCGTTTGAGTGAAACTAACGGCAAATACATATGCGGTTCCTTACGGTTTATATTGCTTGGTTAGACAAAGCTTTACTGCGAAATCTTACTTAGCTTAGAACGCTGTCGGTAGTCGCTTTGGTTAACCCCTCTCAATAGAGTAGGTTTCCAAATCCGCTACATCACCGTAAAGTGCGGTGTTGGTATCGGTCGTCATACCGAGTTTTTTAATAATGGCGAGCGAGGCGAGATTCTGCTTCAACGCCACACCATAAATCTTCTCCAACTGGGTGGTTTGGAAAGTGTGCTCAATAACGGCATGCGCGGCTTCAAACACGTACCCTTTACCTTGATAACCAGGAACAATCGCGTAACGTACATCGCTAAAAGCGGGTTCGGCGCATTGCTCAACGCCAACGTAGCCAAGTTTTTTACTGCTATTGTTTTTCTCATAGATGATGTAAGAGCCGTAGCCATGTTGCCAATGGGCGACTCGATTGCTGGCGTAACGTGTGATCTCTTCTTCGCTATACGCGGCTCCCTTTGGCAGGTACTTGGTGAGCGTATCGGAACCGAGTATTTCTAGGTAAATATCTAAATCAGAGTCTGAGACAGGTTTGAGTAACAGGTTCTGAGTGGAGAGCATGAGACATCCTTTTCTGTGTGCTTGTTAGGCTTGGAGTTCTAAGTTGTACTCGTAATCTGACTCCGAGATCTTTTTAAACCCTAAGCGTTGGTATAACTGATAAGCGGGATTGGTTTTTACGACACTTAAACTAACTCGTGACTGGGTCACCTGTGCAGACTCGATTAGGTTTTTCAGTAAGCGACTGCCAATGTTCGCGTTTTGGTAACCTGGGTGAATCTGAATTTGGATCAGATTCCACAGGTTTTGCTGCGCTTGAAATTCGGCTTTGAACAGGCCAATTGGCACTTGATCTAAGGTAATGATTTGAGCGCAATCGAATTTGTACTGAATACGGTCCAAGTAGTCGTCTAGGCTAATTGGCATACCGACTTGTTCGAGGTAATCGCGCATAGTGGCGTCGCGTAGGTCGACTAAAAAGTCTATATCTGACTCGAGTGCTGATCTTAGGGAAATGTTCATTGCTCGTCCGTGATAGTTGAATGCTGGATATGCAACGAAGCATGCCACTTAATCAAGGCGGAGACAAATTGTCTTGTAAAGGTATGAGAATAAGTCTTGGATAACAAACAAAAAAACCACCTAGTATTAGGTGGTTTGATAACGGTCTGAACGCGATTAAACGTAGTACGCTTCTACTTCGCCTTTCAGCTGAATCAGCATAGCGTTGCCGTAACGGTCTTTCGCTTTCGGTGACGCGATTTTTACCCAACCTTCACTGATGCAGTACTCTTCAACGTCTGTACGCTCTTTACCTTTGAAGCGAATACCGATCTGATGATCGAAACACTCTTTTACAAAGAATGGGCTGCGTGGGTTACCTGATAGGCGATCAGGTAGCGCTGGTTTAGCTGTATCTGTCATGATGAACGACCTTGAAGTCCGTAAAAAAAGTGCGCCATTGTAGTCAGAGGCAAATCTGGGATCAAGGTAAGTTGTACGAATCGGTGGGATAACTTGCAAGAAAGTACCAATCTCTAAGCAACAATGTTCAATCCTACTTCATGACTCATTGCTATTCTTGTTTGCAAGCAGTCCGAGGTTGTTCGGAACAGTTAAAGCAGATTTTGCTACTGGAGGCAGTGGCGCAAGTTATTGGAGAAGAGTGATGTCAAAGAGTAACTTTGCAACAATCAAACAAATCGGTTACGGCGCAATGGGTCTTGAAGGTTACTACGGTGAAAGTGACGACTCTGTTGCGGTTGAAACGCTAGTACATGCCATTGAGCAGGGAATGATGATTGATACCGCAGACGCCTACGGTGCTGGTCATAATGAAGATTTGATCAGCAAAGCTATCCAGCGTACCGAGCAAAAAGCGTTTGTTGCGACCAAGTTTGGTATTGTCTTTGAAGAGCAGCAAACAGGCAGTACCTTGGATACTGGGTGGGGATTTCCGCTGACCATCAATGGCACTAAGGAGTACGTGGCTCGAGCGATTGATAACAGTTTAGAGCGCCTAGGTGTTGAGCAAATCGATCTGTTATACGCACACTACTTAGATCCAAATGTCGCGCTCGAAGAGACAGTGCAAGCGATGGCTGAGGCAGTAAAAGCAGGTAAAGTGAAAGCGATTGGTCTGTCTAACGTGACAGCAGAGCAAGTACTGAGAGCCAATGAAATCCATCCGATTGCGGCTGTGCAATACGAGTACTCGTTATTCCGCCGTGAAGCAGAAACGGACATCTTACCTGCGGTAAACCAAATCGGTGCTGCGTTGGTTTGCTGGTCACCACTTGGTGCTGGGTTCCTGACGGGTGAGGTAAAAGAGTTGGATGCGAACGATTTTCGCAACAACAATCCCAAAATGCAGGGTGATAACTTTGCAACTAACTTAGAGCGCTTAGAAGAGATTAAGAAGATAGCCGTAGAGTACGATATTACACCCGCGCAGTTGGCTCTAGCTTGGTTGGTCGCGCAAGGTGATAACATCATTCCTATTCCGGGCAGTCGTAAAACGTCGCGTATTGATGAGAACCTTGCCGCGTTGCAAGTCACCTTGAGTGAAGAAACGCTGGCTAAACTGAATGAAATTGCACCCATCGGCGCATTTAAGGGCGCGACCTTGGTTTAAACCGCATAATGCAATAAAGCCCGCCCTTTAACATAGAGCGGGCTTTAGCATTACAATCCTTTCAAATATTGAGCGTTTGCTGTTGGGTGAATCGCGCTGTTGAGTGCCTCAGCATTCTTCTCACTGTATTCATTAAGCAGGATCGTAAAGGCATCAATCAGCTCGGGTTTAGTCAGCGTTATTTTGGTTTCAGTCTGGATATCACGGAGATCGATCAGCACGTCAGTTAACAGCTGTGGCAAATCTTGCAGCACTTGCAGGTTCAACACGTTGTGTTCGCTGTAGATCGAGTTGTGACTGCCTTTTTGTTTTTGCACTACATATGGGTTGTCTTTTAGGTTGATGATCGATGTGCGCTTGTCACAACGCTTCAAACAGCCTTTGTTGACCTTAATCTTGCGGCAACCTTCGGTCTGTTGGAACAAACACTGGCGACTGGTCAGCAGAGTGTTCGGGTGGTAAATGCTGTAGTAGCTGCGCATATTATGTGGGCGCTTAATGTGACGCATCTGCTTCATGTTCAGCTCGTTAGAGATAAACGCACCGCTCGCGGCGAACTCTTCATGCAAGCATTTGAACGAGTAGGAGTTCACCGTGTTCATCTGCGGGCCTGCGACCCAACCTAACCCTAATGTTTGAGCCAAAATCCCCACACCAGAGTTATTGGTGATAGACAGTGCTGGTCTCACGGCCTCTAAGAATGCACGTGCAGCTTGGTAATCGTCACCAATCAAAATGGCAGGGAACCACGGCTTTAATCTTGGATTTCCTTGGAACAACTCGATCATCGAATTCAGTTCACCCGCCAGCCCCATTGGTAGCTGGAAGTAGACATCGACATTGCGGTATTCGCATAGTGCGGTGTCTTCTATTGATGAAATCAAGATAGATAGCTTAGGTGCACCCTCACGCAATTGAGGCTCGGGCAGTGTTGGTAAAGTCGGTACATCAATCGCACCTTTTAGGCTGCTGCCAGAGGCTTGCGTTGAAGTCACATCAAAATCTTGAGTCTTCTCTGCAACCTTCTCAATGATGGCGGTTTTGTCGTCGTAGAGCTTCTGCTTCACGCCTTGTACATCATTGGCGGATTGGCATTTGTAGATCTTCGAGAAGTGTTTTACGGCGTGATCACGTGGGTTATCGATGTACATCGCTTTACCGAAATCACCTTGCAAAAACGCGTTGGAGAAATCACGGTTGAAAACGGTGTAAAGCTCAGTGGTGTCGCTCGAAAGTTCCATACCATCACATAAACGATCAATCTGCTTACGCCAGTTATCGACCACGGTGTACACGTAGTGGGATTTCTTAATGCGGCCTTCCACTTTCAATGAATACACGCCCGCATCGGCAAGCGCTTCTAAATCGCCAAATGCCGAGTTGTCTTTCATGTTGAGGGGGTAACTATTATCTGTTTTGGTCGTTTCGTATTGCTCGCGACAAGGCTGACTGCAACGCCCGCGGTTGCCCGATGCACCATTGCGCGCTGAACTGATGTAACAGATGCCCGAGAAACCAATGCAGTATGAGCCATGGACAAACACTTCCATCATTACGTCATGCTCACGACCAAACTGAGCCAGATGCTTGATCTCATTGATGTTCAGTTCACGAGAGAGGTTCACGCGGCTCGCCGTTAACTGATTCAGGAACAGGATTTGTCCTTCGTTGTGTGTGTTGAGCTGGGTTGAAGCGTGGACATCTAAATCTGGGAAATGGTTCTTGAGAATGTAAGCCAACCCCAGATCTTGCACGATCACGCCATCAATTGCCGTTGTGTTTAACTGGCTGAGCAAACGCACGATGGCGGGGATTTCACTCTCCAGAATCAATACGTTGAGAGTCAGGAATATCTTGCACTTGTGCTGGTGGGCAAGCTGCAACACGCCATTGAGATTATCTAGGGTGAGGTTAGTGGCTCGGTTACGGGCATTAAAACGGTCTAGTCCGCAGTATATTGCATCGGCGCCCGCAGCAATCGCTGCTTTAATAGAATCCAGATCGCCACCCGGGGCTAATAACTCAAACTGATCGCGTGTCACTATTTATCTCTTACTCAACATGAACGTGAGCACGCATTCTACGGGGTTCAAAAATGTGATGTAGCTCTAGTTCACTTTTTATTAATCTGGGTCAATAAGATCGTGTATCCGCTTTCGTTTTATCACGTGGAGCGCAGCAATTTGAGTAGTTGTAATCCGTCACTTGCTTGTCCTGAGTAGCCAACCAATCGTTTTGGGTAGCGCCATGGAATGGTGGTCATCAACGCTTGAACGAATGAAAACGTTGCGGAGAAGTTGAGGCAGTAGGTTGCGAACGGAGGTGTACTGACATTTTGCCCAACGCTGAGCAAGAAATAGTATCCCCAAGATGCAAGCGGACCACCGAGTAGTACAAAGGCTCTTTGCTCAAGGGAGAGAGTAGAGGATATCTGGCAAAAACCTCGATGAAATGGTGTAGCTGAGGTGATGATAGTCAGTTTACCCATTGGGATAGTGAAACCTCTTCGTGGTGTACCTAAAGAAATGGTCACGTGCTTTACCCAAAATAGTTGTGGTATTGCGTGGCCGAGTTCGTGTATCAGGGTCAGCAAGGGGGCGATGATAAACAGTGAGAATAATAACGCTGGCAGGGTATCCATCTTAAAGTCCTTGGTCTAACGGTTTAGCTCTATTATCTGTACTGGCTTTTCAAGTGGAGGACTTTGCGACAAACGGTGAAATAGCAGGATGAATGGCGAGAACGTGAATTTTATTATCAAAAATAAATTGATAATAATTCAAAAATTAGGCGCTTTATCGCGAGGTTATACTGTCTTAATATCTTCCTCAAGCAAACATAAAGCATAAGCAATCAAAGTGGTTGCGGACGATAAATAGCAAGGTTAAGTCGATGAGTAAGTTAACAATTGTGGCAAACATTATTGCTAAGAAAGACAAGGTCGAACTGGTGAAAAGTGAGCTTATTAAGCTGATTGAGCCAACCCGTTTAGAAGAGGGCTGCATTGATTACGATTTGCACCAAGACAACGAGAACCCAGCGCATTTTGTCTTCCTTGAAAATTGGACATCACGCGAGTTGCTGCAAAAACACCTGCAAAGTGAGCATATCGCCGCTTACAAGGCTGCAACTGAAGGCGCGGTTGAACTGTTTACTCTTAACGAATTGACCCATATTGCGTAACGCAAACTCTATTATATTGAGGCATGAACATGACACATCCAATCATTAAAGACCTAAACACTCGTTACACCGCCAAAAAATACGATGCGACCAAACGCATTTCTGCTGACGATATCCAAGTGATCAAAGAGGCGCTGCGTCTATCGGCTTCGTCTATCAATTCACAGCCTTGGAAATTCATCGTATTGGAAAGCGACGATGCGAAACAACGTTTCCACGATACATTTGCCAATAAGCATCAGTTTAATCAACCGCATGCTAAAGAAGCGTCGCACACCATTCTCTTGGCTTACGATCCAAAATTCACTAAAGAGAAGTATGCTAAACGTGTTGATGCTGAGGTGACATCAGGCCACCTACCGGAAGATCGTTACAACATGATGCTCGATGGTGCTTACGGGTTTGCAGAAGCGAATACTGATGAAAATGGCTTCAATGGCAACTGGACAAAAGCACAAGTCTACATCGCACTGGGTAACCTACTGCACACTTTGGCTCGCCTTGGTATTGATTCAACGCCAATGGAAGGGGTCGATCCAGAGCTTATCGGCAGTATTTTTGAAAAAGAGCTTGCGGGTCATGTATGTGAAGTGGCTTTGGCGATTGGTTACCACCAAGATGGCGAAGATTACAATCACGGTCTACCAAAAGCGCGCATGCACATGGATGATGTGATTGAAGTGCTGTAACTTTCACTATGAGTAAACAAAAGCCTGATGTTAAGTCAGGCTTTTTTATTGCCTGATTAAGACGGAATGGGTACCACTAAGATATCGACAGGCGACTTATTAATTAGCTGCTGAGAGTAAGACACAATACGGCTCCAAAAGTCTTGATGGTGGCCGCAAATCAATAGGTCTATGCCACTATCACTGATCACTTCGTGCAACTTATCACTCAAATCGCCAGTACCGACAATAAATTGCATGATCGGAAAGTCGGTATTGCTGTCAAAGGCACGCAACTGTTCCATGGTGTGCTCGTTAAGCGGTCTTAAATCTGGATTTGCTTTGATGTCGACTAAGTCTGGATAGATTTCCCCATGGGTACCGTCGATGTGAATGAACGAGATTCGTGAATCGAGTTGCTTTGCGAGAAAGACGGCACGCTCAATAAGAATATTGCTTTCTTCTGAGAGCTCCAGAGCGACAAGGATATGTTTGTATTGCATAACCAATCTCCCTAAGTGATAACGCTAAAACAAGCATAGCTTTAGTTTCAACCAAAAGGCGCAGCGTAGATCGCGGATTTATCACATATTCAATCTATTTCGCAACTTATTGATCTTAGTCAGCTTGAGCATTTTGTGCAGAGCGGTGTAATCTTTTAGAGATTATCAAACAGGAATAGAAAATATGTTACTTGAAGATCTTCAGGTGGTACTCAAAGTTGCCGAAATCCGCAGTATTACTGGCGCCGCCACGGCACTGGATATGCGAACTGCGACGGCCAGCGCTGCAGTCAAAAGGGTTGAAGCTTCTTTGGGTGAAGAGCTCTTTGTTCGCACCACACGTCAACTGCGATTATCTAATGCCGGTGAACGTTATTTACCCCAGTGTGAAAAAGCGCTTGAACTATTAGCGCAAGCGAAACAAAGCATGCGAGGTGACCAACAGGAGATCGATGGTGAAGTGCGTATTTCGCTCTCGTCTGACCTTGGGCGTAACATGGTGGTGCCATGGTTAGATGAATTTTTGGATGCACACCCGAAGGTCAAGCTGCGTACCCACTTGAGTGACAGTAACGTTGACTTCTATCGAGATAGTGTCGACATGGCACTGCGCTACGGATCGCCAACGGATTCTAATCTCTATGGTTTTAAGATCTGCGATGTGCAGAAAATACTCTGCGCAAGCCCAGACTACTTAGCGAAACATGGCGAGCCTCAGCACCCAGAAGATCTAAAACAGCACAATGGCTTGTTTTATCAATTGCATGACGTGTTGAAAGATGAGTGGGAATTCTTGCGCGATGGGCAAGAGTTTAAAGTGAAAATGTCCGGTAACCGAGCGTCTAACGATGCCGATTTGGTTCGTCGCTGGTGCGTTGCGGGTAAAGGTATTGCGATTAAGTCTTATCTTGATATGTCGAGTGATTTGCTGGCGGGAAACGTCGTCGAGGTGATGGCTGACTACCAGCCGACCATCAGCGAGCTCTGGTTAGTGTGTCCAAGCCGACGCTCAATCACGCCTACGGTGCGATTGCTGCGCGATATGTTTCGAGAAAAGACCGAGCAGATTCATCAACAGTTGGAGCAACAAGGGCTGATCTCTTGTCGAGAAACTAGGAAATAACGGACAGTGAGTCTGACCTTATTTGTTCCTTAAATCCTGTTCTACAATGATTTCCAGTTTCAGTTACTTGATTTTGGAAATTTTATGTCTTGCTTCCCGAAAGATTTTCTCTGGGGCGGTGCTATCGCCGCTAACCAAGTTGAGGGCGCCTTTAATCTTGATGGTAAAGGGCTTTCAACCTCCGATATGTTGCCTAATGGTATTCTTAGTCCGCATCAAACTCGCCAAGAGCGAGGTGAAGGAATCAAAGATCTGGCAATCGATTTTTACAACCGCTACCCGCAAGACATTGAATTGTTTAATGAGATGGGCTTCAACTGCCTACGCTTGTCCATAGCTTGGAGCCGTATTTTCCCTAATGGCGACGAAACGGAGCCAAATGAAGCGGGTCTTGCATACTACGATAAGATTTTCGATGAACTCGCCAAGCATAATATGCAGCCTTTCGTGACCTTGTCGCATTATGAAATGCCATACGCGCTGGTTGAGAACTATGGAGGGTGGAGCAGTCGCGAACTGATCACTTTCTTTGAGCGCTACGCAAGAACGGTTTTTGAGCGCTATCAGAATAAAGTCAAACTGTGGCTAACGTTTAACGAAATCAACATGTCTCTGCATGCTCCGTTTACTGGGGTAGGCTTACCAGAGGAAGCCAGTGAACAAGCCATTTATCAGGCCATTCATCACCAGCTTATTGCCAATGCCAAAGCCGTCAACTTATGCCACGAGATTATTCCTGATGCGAAGATAGGTAATATGTTGCTCGGGGCCATTAATTATCCTTATACCTGCAACCCTGATGATGTCCTCGCTGCGATGCATGAGAACAACAAGTGGCTGTTTTTCGGTGATGTGCAAACTCGCGGTAAGTATCCGGGTTATATGCAGCGCTATTTCCGCGAGAATAGCATCGACATTAGCATGCAAGCTGGCGACCTAGAGTTGCTTGCCAGCGCCAGTGTCGACTTTATCTCCTTTAGCTATTACGCCAGCGGGTGTGCCAGTGCGGATCCAAAGCAAAAAGAAGTCGGCAATATTGTTGATAGCGTGCCTAACCCTTATCTGGAGAAAAGCCAATGGGGGTGGTTGATCGATCCCAAAGGCTTACGTGTGTTGCTGAACTTCTTATATGATCGTTACCAAAAGCCGTTGTTCATCGTCGAGAATGGATTGGGCGCTCGCGATGAAGTCAATGATGAAGGGAAAGTGATTGATGATTATCGAATTGCTTACCTCAATGATCATTTAGTGCAAGCGCATGAAGCGATTTTAGACGGTGTGGAATTAATGGGCTTTACCAGCTGGGGGCCAATTGATTTGGTTGCAAACTCGACGGCGGAAATGAGTAAACGCTACGGCTATATCTACGTTGACCGTCATGACGACGGCAGTGGAACACTGGTGCGCAAACGCAAAAAGAGCTTTTATTGGTATCAGCAAGTGATCAATAGCAATGGTCAAAGCCTAGACGCCTAACTAAAAGGAGCCAATTGGCTCCTTTATTGGTTGTGTTGGCAACTGAGGAAAAAGTCTATTGCTGACTCAAGGCTCCGCTGTCTTTCGACAGGGTCGTTTGGTGCCATACCTAAGAATACCGGGAAGAAAGTACGACCTTTGACCAGCGCCCATAAGTTAACTGCAAGCTCGGCGGTGTTTTGCTTAGCTAGAGCACCATGCTCAATGGCGGCGTTGAGCCAGTTTTCCATTGGGCAAGCTTTGATACTTTCGACATCATTGAGGTGACATTTGCCCTGGCACATGGCTTCGATGGTGATCGCAACCAACAGACGGCGCTTTTCGCACTGCATCACTTGATCTAATTGTTCGGTGAAAATATCGATGAGTTGCTCGCGAACGCTGCGCTTAGGATCAAAGGCAGGTAGAGAACGGTTGAGTTTTTCTTCTTCCATAATGTACTCAACCACCGCCTGATACAGGTTCTCCTTCGAGCCAAAATGCGAATAAACCGTTGGTTTGGTGGAGTTGGCTTTTTTGGCAATCAAGTCTAGTGATGCGCCCTGCACACCACAATCTTTATAGCATTCAATCGCAGCTAAAATGATGCTGTGTTTGGTTCGTTCGCTGCGTTGGCTTCGTTTGTCCATACCTTTATCCGTACAGGATGGGGAGAACTGCAACCCTACCATATCTTGCTTAACCTTCTATTGAATAACGGATGATTTGCGATTTTTCTCATCTTTTCGACGCCTGTTTGCTGATTTTGTCATCAGTTTCCACGGTTTAGTATTTCGTTGAGTTGATTGACTATGTTGACAACAGGTTCAATTTTCTTACCTACCAGATGGGGTGCATCGGGGGAAGAGAGGACAAAGTCGCTCGCCACCAATCCCGACTTAATAGGGGTATATCCGCTCACGGTTTCTTTAATAGTGGCAAGGGTGACCTGTTTCGCGCGCACAATGCGTTTTTCATCGAGGACAAATAAGGTTGGTGTTCCGTCGTCAGTGTGGATGGCGGAAGCGGGCACAAACAACTGAGGTTCTTGTTTTGGGCTATTGAGATAAAACGCCGTTTTTGAACCGATGAGATGCTCCCCATTGCGGTTATCAAAGACCGCGTACGCACTAAGTTGCTGGGCCTGATTGGCGATTTTTGAATCGACATAGCGAAGCTTCCCATCTATGTAGTGGCCTTCTGATGACAGAATGGACGCATTGAGGCTGTCGGGATAATTACTTAGAACCTGACGAAATACATTGAGTACTTGAGGTGAGGCATCAAAATGCAACTCAACTCTATCAGTGGCGACGAGATCAGCGATGAAATCACCTTCATTGACATAGTTGCCGGCATTAAATCGGATCTGACCTAAGGTTCCCGAGAAGGGGGCGTACATGGTGGTCGCGTTGAGGTCTTGTTGGGCGAGCAGCAGGTTGTTTCGAGTTTCTTGAACCGCTCTTGCCGCAGTTTTCAGTTTAGGATCATCTTCGCGGCTAGTGCGGGTCAGTTCAATGATGTTGCGCGTGGCAATCTGATACTCGTTTTGTGCTGTTTTCACTGCCAGTTCAGCAAGCGTGGAATCAAACTCCACGATAGGTTGACCTTGATCGACGTAGTCGCCATCCCTAACGTGGATAGCGGTAATCTTGCCACTGTGTTCTGCCAAGATTTGGGTGTATTTAGGGGAACGAAATTCACCTTCAAGTTCAATCAACTTGGTGACCTGACGTTGTATCGGCAAGTGAACCAAATAGGAATTGGGGTATTGTGCTGTTTTCGCTTGGGAAACCTGGCAGCTGAAAAACAATGTTGGAGCAAGAGTTAAAGTAAGGCCAAGTGTAAGGGCGAGTTTATTCATTGCTGTCCCTGTTCGTTATTGTATTTGTTTGGCTTATTAGTTGTAGAAAATGGGGTGTTGTTTTCTATCGGTTAGAGGATATTTTAACTTTACCGTTAAGTAAAGTTTTGAAATTAAACAGCGAGCCCCTGTTAGAGTATGACGCTTGGTACAAAATTTCGTTAATTCTCGCAGTATGAGAAAGTGGAGATAATTTTGATTCCTAATTCCTACAACATAAGAATAGAATTTGATCACATCCTTAGTATAGCGATACAACAAGAGCGTGAACTCTATGAAGCAGAGTAGTGGGCAAGTGAATGAGAAGGTCTTACAACTTCTTATGCAAGTGGCCGTGAACGATGAACCCGTAACCGCCAAGCAACTGAGTGAACAGGTTGGCACGCCAATCAGCAGTTTATATCGTCACCTTAAACTGCTAAAAGAATGGAACTTGATTGAAGAAAGTCCAAGTGACAAAACCTTGATCATAGGTCCGGCAGCTCTGATGCTGATGCGCAGTTACGAAACCAGCCAACACGATTTGGATGCGGTGGATACCGTACTCAACCGACTGCAAAAGCAAACGGGTGAGATGGCAGCATACATGGTGCCAGTGGGCTATCGAGCATTGTGTGTCAGTCGTAAGGAAAGCATGCAGGCGCTTCGTTGCAGCTACGTCCAGGGTCAAAGTCAACCACTGTTACGCGGCGCCTCTTCTAAAGTGATGCTGGCTTACATGCCTTCCCAGCGATGTGAGAAAATCTTGCGCTACTTTGGGGAATACAACCAAATTACCCAGTGGCAGCAAGAGCTGGAGCAAATTCGAAACCAAGGCTATGCCGTCAGTACCTCGGAAATTGATCCTGGCGTATCGGGCATCAGTGCCCCGGTGATGAAAGGCACAAAGTTGATTGGTGCTATCTCCGTCATGGCGCCTGCTCATAGAGTGGAACAGAATCAGCAAAAAATCATTTTGCATGTACTTCAAGCAGCGAGGGCATTGCCCCCAGAAAGGTAACGCTATGTTTGGGCTATTTCGACGCAATAAGACACAAAGTATCACAGGAATCTCTTCCGAGCGGCTGGCATTGTTAACCGTCAGTGAGTGGTTGAAACCGATGAAACAGGTGGATTTCGAAATGGCTGATCAAAGCTTGGAGGAGATGTATGAATGGCTCTCTACACTCGACAAGCAGAGTTGGCTTAATGGTGGGCATTACAATGTGACCGAGCAGCCCTCTGGCAAGTATCAACTTCACCTGAGTCGTTTCTTGGGCTCTGAGGTATTGCCAGTGGTGTTAACCAATAACTGTGAGTCGCTTCTCTACTCTTTACCTTTACTTCATTCGCCGAGGAAAGATCTGGGTATCATTCATATCGGGCGCCAGTTAGAGCTTAAAGCGTCATTGGAGCCTGACCAAGGTTCGGCCTTTCATTTTGCGTTGACGCGGTATAATGAATGTCGCCTGTTCTGCTTAGGCATTGATGCACAGGCTGAATCCGATCGAGCCTTAGAATACGCAGAAGACCTTGGTTGCGATTGGATGACATTACCCGAATGCAGCTTTGGTCATCGTTTTCAGGTTAAGCAGCAATTGGCGAGCTATCTTTCTCATTGTGAAGATATCGTCGTAAACATTGACTTAGCTTGTTTATACCCGGTCTCTCGCCTTGAGAGGGGGAGCGCACTAGACGTGCAAATGGTCAATCGAATGTTGCGACAAATGCTGATATCCGGAAAAGTGCGTCAAATACAGTTGGTGGGCTACAAGGATAAGCACTTGTATTCGAAACAGACCCAGGCGATTTTGCATGAACTCGCGGCTCTGTTTCCCTCTTCTCACCGTGCCGCTTAATTTCTCGAACGCCAGAAACACAAAAGCTGGCGTTTAAGCCAGCTTAGTTTTTGGGGTTAGCACATTAAGATTCTTTGCTTGCGTTTTTGTTCGACTCTTTCCAGTACTGAATGCGAACGCGATGCAGTTGTGCTTTTCTCATTTTCTTCATGATAATCCCTCACTTAAAAACAAAATCGCTCTTCAATGAGCCTATGTGAATTCAGTTCCTCATGAACAAGAATCAATGTAGCGAGCAAAATCGAAAAGATCTAGGTTTTTGATCACATTTTTTTGCACATTCTCACATGTATATCAGTCAAAATTGAACCATGGCGCACTTTAATGAGCTTGTCATGTAAGTTGTGAAAAACTGTCATCTGACGTTAATCTATAAGAAACAATAAGTTAACTTGGTTGTCATTTTGCTCTCCTAATATGCTTGCGCTATTAATATAAAACCAAGCAAGGAGTCAGCAATGTGGAATCGTGACAATCAGGATTCTGAATTCAGCCAAATGATCGATGCACGCCTATCTCGCCGTCGATTTTTAGCTGGTACCGCGGCAGTGAGTGCAGGGGCATTCCTATCGCTTAACCCAATTACCAAAGCATTTGCCGCTAAGAGTGACAGCCCGTTACTCAATTTTGAAGCCGTCCCAGCGTCTACAGCGGATGCGTTTATTGTGCCTAAAGGCTATAAAGCGACACCGCTCCTTTCTTGGGGGGACCCGATCTTTGCAGATGCACCAGAATTCGACCCAAGTGGTAAGCAAGATTCCAAAGCGCAAATGCGTCAGTTCGGGGATAACACCGACGGTATGAGCCTGTTCCCAATCAATGATAATCGTGCAGTTATCGCGGTGAACAATGAGTACACCAACTATGACTTGTTGTTTGATCATGGTGGTAAAGCGATGACGGCTGACGATGTGTTGAAATCTCAAGCGGCTCATGGTGTCACGGTTTTCGAGATTGTGAAGTCTGGTGGAGAATGGAAGCTGGATCGTAACGGGAAGCTCAACCGCCGTATTACCGCCAATACAGAAATGCAGTTGACCGGGCCAGCAGCAGGCCATGACTTAATGAAAACCAAGCTTGACCCGTCAGGCATGAAACCGCTTGGCACATTTAACAACTGTGCCAACGGCCAAACTCCTTGGGGCACCTACCTAACGTGTGAAGAAAACTTCAATGGTTACTTTGGTACAAGTGGTTCGGCAGAAGTCTCCGTTGACCACAAGCGTTATGGTGTAAAAGCCGCTAAAAGCAAATATCAATGGCACGATACCGATGAGCGTTTCGATGTGGCTAAGCACCCAAATGAACCGCACCGTTTTGGTTGGGTCGTTGAAATCGATCCTAATGACCCAACATCGACGCCACTGAAACGCACGGCGCTTGGCCGATTCAAGCATGAGAATGCCGCCCTACTGATCAATGATGATGGTCATGTGGTTGTTTACTTAGGTGATGACGAGCGTGGTGAGCATTTGTATAAGTTTGTCTCGAAGAACAAATACCAACCAGGCAATGACAAAGTAAATCGTAACCTGCTTGAAGAGGGAACGCTTTACGTGGCTAAATTCGCTATGGATGATAAAGAACTGAAAGGCGCTGGTGAATGGATTGAGCTGACTCACGGTAAGAATGGTTTAACCAAAGAGAACGGCTTTAACGATCAAGCGGAAGTGATGATTTTTGCTCGTCGTGCGGCAACGCAAGTTGGTGCAACCACGATGGACCGCCCTGAATGGGTTGCCGTTCACCCAGACAACAAGCATGTGTTCTGTACGCTAACCAATAACAAAAACCGTGGTGTAGAAGAGGATCAGCCTGTTGGTGGGCCAAACCCGCGTAAAGAGAACCACTACGGTCAAATTGTTCGCTGGGTGCCACAAAATGGCGATCATACTCGTTCAAGCTTTGAGTGGGACTTGTACTTGATTGCGGGCAACCCTCAAGTGCACCAAGGAAACCTGTATGCCGGTAGTGAAAACATCACAGCGGATAACATGTTCAACAGCCCTGATGGTATCGGTTTCGATTCGGCAGGTCGTCTATGGATTCAAACAGACGGTAACTACTCCAACAAAGGAGATTTTGCTGGGCAAGGCAACAACCAAATGCTGTGTGGTGATCCAATGACTGGGGAAGTTCGTCGTTTCTTGACGGGGCCAGTGGCTTGTGAAATCACAGGTTTAACCTTCTCGGCGGACAATAAAACCATGTTCGTTGGCGTTCAGCATCCAGGGGAAAAAGGTGCGCCTTCTCATTTCCCTGCAGGTGGTAACAGCAAGCCACGCTCGACGATTATGGCGATCACCCGTGAAGATGGCGGTGTGATTGGCGCATAATCGCACTTGAAGCGTAACATCAAAGCTTCAGAATGCCTGATTCTGGAGCTTTTTTCTTTCTATTCATAAGCGGTGATTTACATCGGCCACCGTCTATTACTCATGTTATCTTTCCTTGCTGTTTTAGTGGGGTTCGCGACATTTTTTCTCGGGGTAGTCGCGTGTTAGAAGCGAATAATCTTAGCGGGTACCCAGTGAGTGAGTTTGGCAAAAGCGAGGAAAACTGATAGGTGGGCAAAGTTAGTGATGCGCTTCAAAGTTGCACAAATTGGCGATTAGAACGCTCTATGCGTATGAAAGCATAAAAAATGTGACTTTGTATCGAATTGGCACTAAATGTAGTTGCTTCATTTGTACGGTAAGCCTATATTTAGAAGGTACCCAATCTAACTTAAGGTGTTTAGACCGAGTCCATATTTATCATTAATACGAATACACTGCACGATACTGATGCTCATTTTCGCCGCTTTTGTGGCCCTAAGTGAATCAAAACGTAAAAGAATAAAGTATTGCATGACGGCCTTCGCTTTGAGCGGCATCTTTTGGTTAGCCAGGTACTGGTGTTGTAAACCAAGAAGGAGATTTGGCTATGGTATCAGTGATTCTATTTGTATTAGCGGTAGTAGTATTCTTCTGTTGTTGGACGGCACAGCATGGATTGCCTGTGTTAGGGATGAAACTCGATGAGTCTGACCAATTGCTGCTTGCCGAAGTGCGCGGCGAAGAAGTGTTAGAAGCTTGAAAATATAACCGTACCTCTAGAAAAGGAGCCCGAAAGGCTCCTTTTTTGGTTCTACTGGTTGTTAGCTTAGTTGTTGACGAATGATGTCCTTCACTGTGTCGAATCGAGCAGGTGTTTGTCGGTGGCGTTTAGTCACGACATAAAGTGGCTCTACAACGGGCTGTTTAGGCTGATATACCGCAATCTCTGATTTTAATGGAAAGGCATCCAAGGCACTTTTAGGCAGTACCGTAAACCCAAGCCCTTTCGCGACCGGTAATAAAATCTGACTGAGTTGGTTCACGTACCCTTTGACTGGCAGCGCGCTAATGTTGATGTTTTCCAGCTCCGACTCTCCGCATTGGGAGAAAAACAGAGAGAGAAAATGTTCTGCATCGGGGTGGCGGATCAAGCCGAGCTGCTGTAAATCCTGCAAAGTAAATGCTTGAGTTGATGCAGTGTTAGGCAACATTAAACATAAAGGCTCCACACCAAACTGCTCAGACTCGATTCTAGGATCGGTCGGCGCGTGGGTGACGATGCCTATGTCAGCTTCACCGGAGATAATATCCGCCAATACTTTGCGATGAGGTGCCGCTTCAACCTGGGTAACAAGGTCGGGATGTTGGTGCTGAAGGTCAAGTAAATGAGGGTAAAGCATCAGAGCAAGTGAGCCTGAGCAAGCCAGACTGACGGTGCCAGAATACGGATCATCATGGCCTAGTGCACTGAGCATTTGCGCCTGCTGAACGTCGAGCTGTTTGGCATAATCGTAAACGGTTTTCCCTGCTTCAGTTATTTCAAAGCTCTTGTTCTGTCTGGCGATGAGCGGGTGGCCACATGCGTCCTCCAGTTTTTTTATGTGCTGACTGACTCCCGGTTGAGTCATGAAGAGCTTTTC
This sequence comes from Vibrio sinaloensis DSM 21326, assembly GCF_000189275.1. Classification (GTDB taxonomy): domain Bacteria; phylum Pseudomonadota; class Gammaproteobacteria; order Enterobacterales; family Vibrionaceae; genus Vibrio; species Vibrio sinaloensis. The sequence goes on from NZ_AEVT01000018.1 coordinate 207,551, forward strand.
AGCTGTTTTGGTAAAATGGCCAGTTTCAATCAAGGTAACAAACGTTTTTAGCCAACTCGGGTTTAGCATAATGGTTCCATCTATACTATTGCTCATGATGTGTCTTTTTAATCAATGAAAAGACGGTACTGTGCTTTTATCTATAACGGCCTGTTATCAAACTCAGAATAAAGAATAATTTCTCATTGTCTAGCGCGCTGTTTACCCTATCTATTTTACGGCCATTAGAACCGAGTGATTCAAGCGGATTTCAGGGGAGAACAATGAAAGCGATTACCTATCAATTAGCCAGCGACACCTTTACTTTAAAACAGCTTCCTAAGCCTCAACTGCAATCTGATTTCGATGTGCTAGTTAAAGTACACGCAGTGGCATTAAACCCAGTGGACGCCAAAGTAAACCAATGGCATCGCATGGCTCCAGACATGAACGATGATTTCGTTGGAGGGTTAGATGTAGCAGGGGAAATTGTAGAAGTGGGTGCAGCCGTGGATGGTTGGCACGTTGGTGACAGAGTACTCTATCACGGAAATATGCGCCGGATTCATGGTGGATTTGCGGAGTATGCGTTGCAAGATGCCCGTACTTTGACACCACACCCCAATGTTGCACCTGAAGTCGCCGCCGCAACCCCTTGCGCCGCGTGGACAGCTTACCGAGCTTTGGTGGATAAATTGGATGTGGAGCAGCGCAGCAGCATCTTTATCTCTGGCGGTGCAGGCGGGGTGGGCAGTTTTGCCATTCAACTGGCGAAACACTTTGGTGTTGAGACCATCATAACAACCGCTTCCGCTAGCAAACATGAGTTTGTTCAGTCGTTAGGTGCTACACACGTTATTGACTATAAGCAAGAAGATGTCCTTGCACGAGTACTCGACATTACTGATCAGCAAGGCGTCGATGTATCGCTCGACTGTGTCGGTGGAGAAAACGACGTGCTGTGTGCGTCTGTACTAGGCTTCGAAGGGGAAATGGTTGAGTTGGTTAATACTGTCAATCCAAGTCAGTATCCCGATGCTTTTTTGAAGGGTTTATCATTTCATCAGCTTAGCCTAGGTTCGGGGCATGCAAATGGCGATAAGGGTTTCCAGAGCATCGTTTCTGCAGGTAAAGAAGTATCCAAGTTGCTGGGGCTTAATATTCTTCAAGTCCCTAAACTTGAGGTGATATCACTGGAGCAGATCGGCGATAAACTACAAGATATGAGACGACAGCGCACCACAGGTAAGATTGTGGCACGGTTATAGACGGCATCGAGTGCGGCATCAAATTGGGTTAGATGCCGCTTTTTTTTGTCTCGCTAGTCAGGTTCGGCTTTGTGTGATGGTTAATCCAAAACAGTGACGTCATCGAGTCCAAAAAGTGAACCATATTGGTTTCGCCTGCTAAGATCTGTGTATCGCCCACTTGTGAACATCGCTATGAAAGAGCCAACCTCTCCAAATAACGAAGCTCTGCGCGTCAAACAACTGCAGCAGCTAAATATCTTAGATACTCAACCTGAAGAGCGCTTTGATCGCGTAACGCGTTTGGCAAAGCGTCTGTTTGATGTGCCTATAGCCGTAGTGAGTTTAGTCGACTCTAATCGCCAATGGTTTAAATCGTGTTTTGGACTCACTGTGTCAGAAACTCCGAGAAACATCTCATTTTGTGGTCATGCCATTTTAGGAGACGAACCATTTATTATTCCTAATGCATTGGAAGACGAACGCTTTGCCGATAACCCTCTGGTCACGGGAGAGCCGAATATTCGCTTCTATGCAGGTGTCCCTTTGGTTTATCAAGACAATACTAAACTCGGCACCTTGTGCATTATTGATAGCAAACCGCGAGAATTCAGCAGCCAAGAAATACAAGACTTGATCGATTTGGCCAAAATAGCGGAGCAGGAACTGGCCAACAGCCTTGCGGCCACGACAGATTCGTTGACTGGGATTTCTAACCGTCGTGGTTTTGAAGAGCTTGCGAGTAAATCACTCGACTATTGCCGCGCAGGCGGTTTTTCTATTTCATTGGCGTACTTTGACTTAAACGACTTTAAGCAAATCAATGACAACTATGGCCATCAGGCCGGAGATCAAGCCTTGGTCCAGTTTGCGAGCTTGCTTAAGTCATCTTTTCGAGAGTCAGATGTGATTGCCCGAGTGGGTGGGGATGAATTTGTTGTTCTGATGTCTGGGGCTTCGGAAAAAGGGGCGACCTTTGCGATTAACAGCTTTAAAGACTCTTTACAGGCACAGAATGCCACAAATGCATGTGATTTTAATATTTCCTTCAGCGTTGGACTGGTAGCGACCAAAGCGAATGCTAGTGTGACTTTAGAGAATTTAATTGAGCAGGCAGATCAGAGGATGTATCAATCCAAAAAGCGCCTCTAATTAACACCGCTTGATTATGAGTGCGTAAAGCTCATTTTGGCCGTCAATAAGTGCCACGCTACTCCATGGTTAACTTTCATCAAATTGACATGATATTGATGAAGTGGGTAATAAATGGGCGTCTAATAGCGGCATGTTGAATTCTGCGCTTGTGCATCTAGATGAAAGAGTACTTATTAGATAAACGGCATGGTCTAGGACTGTTGGCTGTTTTTTTGTTGGCGATTGGGCCGCTGGCTTTATCCGTCAACCATATCGACTTACTGAGTGACGTGTCTTCTTCAACCGGTTGGTTCTTTACCGCACTGACAGATTCTGCTGGCTCAAAAGGTTTCCTATTTACCCTTGCCATACTTTTGGTTATCAGTTGGAAAATCATCGACTCGCCAAAGGCCTTCTTTGCGAAACTGGTTCAATTGGGCATTATTTTAGTGATTGGCTTTGCGGCAAAAACGGGTTTGAAACATATGACTGAAAGCCCACGCCCTTACACCGAGTTGATTGCTCATCAATTACTGATTCCACAGGCTGAGCACTTCTACAGCTTGAACTCTGTTCAACAAGGTAAAGTGATCGACAAAATCTCTCAACAGGTCAGTCATTGGCGTACGATTCATTGGCAAGGCGAAAAAGACTACTCGTTCCCTTCTGGTCACACCATTTTTGCATCCATTTGTTTGGCCTTTTTTGGTGGTCTCTTTGTTCGGAGTGGCCATTTTGCGCTAGCGTCACTGGTTGGGCTATGGGCCATTGGCGTTGCGTACAGTCGATTGTGGCTTGGTATGCATCGTCCCATTGATCTTGTAGGCTCTATCTTGTTTATTTCTATTGTGTTTTTGGTAGTGCCGCGATTAGATAGTTTGCTAGACAAGTACCTTGACCGGGTTCCGCTTCTGAGTCATTAAAATGCTCAGAGAAAAACAATAGAACAACCTCACTAAACATTACAAATAATTCAATGTCAGTTGGCTTTTGCAAAAGAGTGGTGCAGAGATGCACCACTCTTTTTTTGTGTTTATTGCGCAGGAGTTATTGTTCAAGCTCACTCTAATTAACACGTCTTATGTTTTGCTAAATGTAAATAAAATTTTAGTTTTTATGATGGTTTTTAGAATGGTTCGAGGCAAAAATGCCCTCGTCTGTCAGGAATTACTTATTGTTTTATCAGATCAGGCGTAAACCGCATTTAGTGACTACCTCTCTCTGTATTAACAGTTAAGCAAATGGGCGGGTGGTGAGTTGGACAAGTTGTTTAACGTGCTATTCGTCTTTAGAGAGGGTCAAATTTTTTATTAATAATGAGTATTTACACAAGATGAACTTGATCAAAACTATGAGTGTGGCACCTATTTTGGCATTAGTAGCATATTCAGCTGGTGCAACAGCTTCGGACGACTTAATTGACTCGGAAAGCAAATTAGCCTTCAAAGAGGGGATCTTTGTCGGGGGCTCTATTGGTAAAGTGAACTACGACAGGGATGACGTGTATGGCCCAATCGCTGATCTAAACCCGGACTTGCTGTCTTCCGATAGCAAGGAGTCTCTAGCGTTAGGCTTGAATGTGGGGTATCGCATTAATCCTTACTGGGCGGTAAACCTTGACGTTGAAATGAGTCAAATTGAAGGAGAGCTCAATGGGAGTTTTGGAGATGAATGGGCAAAATCCAAAACAGAGTTAACTACTGTTAACATTCGACCTGAAGTTCACTTGATTTGGCCTGTTAGTGAAACGGTTGAAGTATATGGTTTGGTCGGGGCAAATATTGGACTTTCGCGAGTAGAGCAGGAAGATTTTGATTCCGCAGGTGGTGCTAGCAGTGACTCATTAAACACATCAAGTTTTAGCCCAGCCTATGGCGTTGGAGGGCAGTGGCTGTTCGATGAATCTTGGTCGGTTAAAGGCGAGGTTACTCGATACGATGTGGACGTTGAGCTTGGTGGCGATTATGAGTACGAAACAACTCAAACCGAGTTTTCACTTGGTGTGACATACCACTTTGGTTGATTTTTCGTAAGTATTTAGATAGTAGGCTTTAACTTATAAGTTCTCTAAGTCTATCGTTTAATTTTACGTTAAGCCCTTTATCGTAGGTTTGGCTTTACGCTAAACCTACGATTCTTTAACCGTGCTTTGAACCAATCCAACATTTTTCCTAACCTGTTAGACAGGATTTAGCAAACTAGACCACTTAGGTGCTAAAAAAATGTATTATCCTTGCAAATATATAAATATCATCAATAAAACTCTTCTAGTCTAATAGTTGTATTAGATGTGATTGCGAGGCTTGCATGCAGGTAAAAATTCTAAAACGTCTTATCAAAGACAAAATGTTTGGTAAAACCAAAAACACTGCGCTAGATGTCCAAGTCGCTCAGATGGCTGATGCGCGCATGGGCGCTATGTATATGTTAGCGAGTACGGAAATATCTAAAGTGTCGGCGTTTTCCAATGCTCACTTCTTTGACAACTTTGTCATTGGCTCTGAGCCGCTTAGCGACCTGAAGTCGGCCGCGACTGGGCTGCTGGATAAAACCAATGCCATTAATAAACTTCAACAAACCAAAGCAGGCAAAAAGATTGTTGGTGCAGCCAAGGTTGTGGGTGATACGGCTTCTGCGGTCGTCACTAAAGTTAAGCAGGTCATCTCTGATTTCTTCCGCATGTTAATGAACAAAGCACGTAACATATATGGCGATTTGTTGTTTGGTGTGGAGTGGTTTGCTGAGTTTTCTACGTGGTTAGTTGGTGAATTTGCCGGTAACTTTTCCAGCTTTATTCCCGGGTGGGGTTACGTGCAAAGCGCATCTGACGTCTACTCTGGGGTTAAGCAAGCTGTCTGTAAGTCGAAGGATCTTGTCACTCAGTTATACGCAGGTCGCGGTGTCGAATTACTTGGTGGTCACCCAAGCATTATTGCCAATGCGCTTGCTCGTCACTCAGCGACGGGGGCACTGGGTGGAATTAAGAATGCTGCTGTGGGTATTACCAAAATCGGCCTTGAAGCCGCAGGTGATGCTTTTGCCGGTGTGGGTACATTGGTGAGTGTCCTAACCGGTTTGTTCGAGCGTATCGTTAAGCTGGTGGATTACATGATCCAGCGTAGCTTGGTGAAGAGAGTTCTAAAACGTGCGAAGAAAGAATGGGCTAATCGCAATGCCAATGGCAGCTTAGTTCAGGACCACAAGATGTTCTCTGAGTGGTTCCAAGGTGCTGTGATTACAACGCCTATTATCGCCGCTCTGGTGATGGGCAGTGGCTTCGTAGCGCACCCCTATAAGTTTGCCCAACTACTGACGCCTAAGCTTGAGGTGGTGTCGCAAGGTGAGTTCGACAAGGCAGTGGTGTACATCGATAAGCTCAAGTCTTTGTCGAGTAAGTATGTTCAAGAGTACGTAGAGAGCTACAGCGTTGATTTTAAGAGTAGCGATGGGGTCGTTTCTGCCAGACTCAATGAACTGAAAAATGGCAAAGGCATATTAGATGGCCATGAGTTTGTCGTGCAAAAAACATCACCATAGTTGATGTATTACCAAGCCAGCGGATACATTCGCTGGCTTTTAAATACTTGGTTAGTGCTACAAGTCGCGCATTAAGGTTTCAAACTCTTCACTGGCTGCATCAATCAGTCGGTTTATCTCTTCTGCATCGCGATTGGCAAGTTCAAGTTGCCAAGGCTTAGAGTTGTGTTTGGCGCAGAGCCGTGTATGTCCATCAATCTTCTTAAAACTGACATCGTTAAACTCTGCATGATGATGTTGCTTGTTCTCAACGATTTGCACATCGAGTACGCCGATAGGGTTGATCTCTACATGGGCATGAAGGTGGTCATTGTCTTGCAGTTGGTAGTCTCGGTGTACGGAAATCATAGCTGGCTCCTTGCTCTGGTTTGTGACGTTTAAAACAAGTGTAGGACAGCCAATTTGAACGATTAGTGAAATAAATAAGAAGATTGACTTAGGTTAATGATTCCTCATTTTTCTCCTTTGTGACCTGAGTTAAATGGGCTTGGATAGCGTCAACGGCCATCGTAACAGCGAGTGGAGGCTGCCTTGAAAATGAGTGCAGTGCGTAGACGCTGGTTTCAGGTAACACGTAATCCTTAAAACATGGTGTGATGGTGGGGAACTGGTTGAGCAAAAATTCCGGTACTATGCCGATCCCCATATCTAAACTGACCATTGTCGCCACCTGACTGATGGTGTTCGCTTGATGTTTTGCCGAGAACTTAAGTGATTTACTTGCCTTCGATTCTCGATGCACCAACTCATGCTGAATGTGTTTTCTCTGCCAGTGGTTGGCGATGTAGCTGGCTTGTTCAACTGGTATTGCACTGCTTGCAGATTGGCACAACACATCTCTAAATTGCCCCAGTTTACGCTGTTTGTAGTTACTGTCTTTAGAATCGCCAACGCGAATGGCGAGGTCAAGGTCGTGTTGCATCAAGTCGAGTTGGTGGTCTTCTGCGATTAGACTTAGGCTGACGTCAGGAAAAGGGGTAAAAGCTTTGGCGAGTGCTGGAGCGACAACACTTTCCATTAGTGCGTGTGGCGCCGTAATCGCGACTCGACCCGAGGGGCTCTGTTGCGCTTGTTTAACCTCTTGCCACGCTTGCTCAACAATGTCGTTCATCGCTAAGCATTGTTGGTAAAACTGTTTCCCTTGGGGAGTGAGTGTTTGTTTTCGAGTGGTTCTTTTCAGTAAGGTTGCCGAGAGATCATGCTCTAATTGCTTGAGTGACTGACTCAATACGGATTTCGATAAGTCGAGTTTTTCTGCTGCTTTAGAGATAGAACCACAATCGACGATATGCATGAACAAGGTCATTTGGCGATGTCTATTCATTATATTGTTCGCTTTTTTAGAACATTGAATTTTTATTTGTTTGTTTTTCTTGGCTAATCATAGCACTAAACTGAGTTCAACAAATCAGAGGAGAACAACAATGAACCAATCAGTATTAGAAGCATGTCAGGCGGGTATTGAAGCGTGGAAACAGGCGTTTAATCGCCAAGATGCGCAAGGTTGCGCTGCGCAATATGAAGCCGATACCACTATGATCGCGAAGCCTTTTGGTACTTTCGAAGGGCGCGAGCAAATTCAAGCGTTTTGGCAAAACATCATGGATCAAGGTTTCTCAGACGTTGCTTACACTGACACCACTTGGGAGCAACTGGACGACAACAGCTACATTTTGACGTCCAAATGGACGATGAACAAAGCGTTTGGCGTGGTACATAAAGAAGTCTGGACGCTACAACAAGATGGTAAAGCGCGTTTGACCTATGATGAGTTTGAAGTGCTAGGTGAACGTTAATTAACCAATAGTGAATAAGGCAGCCGATGGGCTGCCTTAATTTATGGAAAGAACCTGGTTTATTGACTGTCTGCCATCATGGTTTTGTTCATGACCACCATCGAGAGAATGTCTCTGTCACCCGGGTTTTCGCCATAACCAAACGACTTCACTGCCCAGAAGCTGCCCGATTCACCAATCAATCGCCAGTCCCATTGATAGCCATCTTCAAACTCGAGATGTAAATTGCCGTTGTCTTCAAACTGCCAAGTAATGTTTTCTGTCGTGCCTTTGTCCAGTTTGGTGTATTTACCTGTGCCATCTTCCATCAGCATCATCTGACGCTTTTTCTTGCCGTTACTGAACGAGAACACCAGTTCTTGATCAATGACCATGTCATCGGTGAAAATTTCATAGCCACCACAATCTAGTACCGCTTGGTCGAATTTTTCATGAGTGTAACTTTCACCGGAGCCATCACCAGTTGTACAGAGATTCGCCTTTATTGCTTGTTCTTCTGGTGAAGAAGTAGACTGACAGCCTGCCAGTAGAGCAAGAGTAATAAATGCGACTGACGTTTGAGTTTTCATTGTTAGTTATTTCCTTATGTTGAGCCATCTACACTGTTTATTAATTGCTCACTAAGGACAGACCATATTTATTCATTCGTCAAATATAACGTGTTAGAAAGTTGCGCCAGTGCTTTGATTCACATAACAAAAAGCCCTACGTGGTTACGTAGGGCTTGATAAGGTTAACCAAAAATAAAGCTATATAAGAATCCTGCTCCAATGGCCATCCCAAGAATGACGGTGAGGAAAGCGGCGATCATTTGGTTCTTGAAGATCGACTTAAGCAAAATGACTTCTGTTAAGCTAGCCCCTGCACTACCAATAATCAATGCCATTACCGATCCCAGTGCCATGCCTTTTTGCACCAAAGCGGCGCTCAATGGAATGACGGCTTCCGCACGAATGTAGAGCGGAATACCGATAACCGCAGCAACAGGAATTGCATACCACTTGCCCGCCCCAGCGTATTCGGCGATCAGCTCCGTTGGAATGAAGCCATAGATAAATGAACCTATTGCAATACCTAGCATCAAGTATGGGAAAACTTGCTTAAAGTCTTTCCAAGTTGATAACCAGATTTTCATCCAACGGTTTGGTTGTTTGCTTTCAACTAGCGTTGCCGTGGCACTGCCATCGGCGGCGCAACAAGACACTTCTACTTTAGGTTCGGCAGTGTCACCGCAGCACGCTGACTCTTTTGCCATAGCGGGCGTTGGCTCGTTACAACTGCTGGTACCACAGGTATTTGTTGCTTGCGTTGCTTTGCTATCGCTAGAGCTTGATGTTGTGCACGCCGATTCTTTAACGGGTTTGCTATCTGAGCAACTTGTGCCACAACTCACTTCGCCTGCGGCCTGATAAGCTTCCGGCTTTACGTATTTCTCAAAACCTAGCTTTTCTAGGGTATAGCCTGCGACCACAGATACTGTCATGGCGATCAGGAAGTAAAACAGGGCGACTTTCCAGCCAAAAGTGATGACAAACAAACCAATAATAACTGGGTTAAGCAGTGGACTGCCAAATAGGAACACCATCATAGGGCCAAAGCCGGCTCTAGCCCGCAATAATCCTTTTAGAAAAGGAATGGTTGAACAAGAGCAGAATGGCGTAATCGCACCGAGCAAAGCGGCAACGATATAGCCTTTACCGTTACGAGAGCTCAAGATTGATTGGATCTTTTCCGGTGTAAGAAACTCCTGCAGTACGCCAACGATGTAGCTGATGGCCAAAAACAGAATGATCAACTCTGTTGCGAGAAAGGCAAACATATCGAGGGCTTCGCTTGCCATAGTCATAAATTCATTGTTCATAGTGTGACTCCATAATCAGGAACAATGAGTCTGATTTGTTTCAAACTCATTTCGACTTTTCTCGAATTATAGAAATGTATCGCTAAAGATCAATAAATATTTCGATAAAAATCGAAATAAAAGATCGAGTTTAATAAAATCAGAGAGTTACAGCTTTGTTTTTTTGTGAGGCAAGTGCGTAGGGAAGTTTGTTCTCCAGAGCGTTGTCAGATCAATTAATAACCAACCTAAATAAGTACAATTATCATTAATTATTCGAACAATGTGAGATGAGCCCTATGCGTTGCTATATGTCGTTATTCCTTTTCCTTTTGTCATTGAGTGGCAATGTCAATGCCGACACGAAAGTGATCAAGCAAGTGTTTGATATACAAAGCACAGACCTAGGTGCGATGTATCAATTTATTCCTGATTATGTCGAAATTGATGTCGGAGAAAGTGTACGTTTCGAAGGCACTGTCGGGTCGCATACCGCACATAGCATCAAAGGAATGCTGCCGGAAGGTGTTGAGCCAATAACTATTGCTTACTCTGATGTTTCGAAAGTCACGTTTGATAAACCGGGAGTGTATGGGATCAAGTGCAAAGTGCACCATCGTTATGGCATGGTTGCGCTTATCGTAGTCGGCGACCCCAGTGTCAATATTGAACAAGCCAGAGCAGCGGCTAAAAAACGCGTCAGTCGACGTGGACAAGAAAAAATGCAGCGATTACTCGACAAAGCTGAGTTGAAAATTGAATGATTGTTCGCTAGTAAGTAACGCTATCATGATTGCCAAGCTAGAATTTATCTAGAGGTGAGTGATGGGATCGATCAATGAAACAACGCAGCCGTCGGATTCAACCCTACCGCCTAATCCGTGTGTACGAAATTGCTGCCTGAACGAGCGAGATATTTGTTTGGGTTGTGGTCGAACCTTGCAAGAGATTTTGCATTGGACGCAATATTCCGCGGTAGAAAAGGCGCAAGTTTTACGGTTATGCCAGCAGAGAAAGAGGTAAAAAACACCAGCCGGATTTAGTTAAGCTGGTGTTAATTTAATCAGCTTACTTCATTTGTGAGTAGTAAGCAGCGATGTCTTGCATATCTTGTTCACTTAAGGCTGTGACCATGGCGTTCATGGTCGGATCTTTGCGAGAGCCGTTTTTGAACGCTTTCATTTGTTTAACCATGTAGCTTTGCTTTTGGCCAGCGAGGTTGGGGTAGGTCTCTGTTGGCGATATACCGTTCACTCCATGACAGGCAATGCAGGTTGCTGATTTAGCCTGTCCTGCCGTTGCATCGGCTGCAAAGGCTTGTCCTGTAGCCGCAATCAAAAGCACGCAACTTGCGACAATCAACGTAAGCGCTTGTTTCATCGAATGCTGTCCTCCATTTTACATTGTAAATTTTTCTTCGTTGGGATAGGAACGCACGTTTAAGTCCCTACTCTTAAACGCGCGTTTGCCTTAAACGATGTTTCTTGGTGCAAATGAGAACGAGCGGAACTCATTTTTATATTTCGATTCGCCAATCTTCTTGATATTGGCCACCCCCATCTTGTAGTTGTAGTTACCTGATATTTGGTCAACAACCCGTGTCGTTAATGCATTGGAAGGCTGACGCATGTCGATCATATTGGCATATAGCGTACCTTTCTTGACTGCAGGTGTAACGATCGCGACAGCCGTAACCGCGGCTTTATCGAGTTTGATATGACCATTTTCCATCAGTTTACTGAACTGGAAATCGTCGCCATGGACACCGAGAATGGTGTCTTTGAAGTTGGCAACCCGATCTGAATACATCATGACTTGATCGCCAGACTCAATTCCACGTTGTTTCGCATCGTCAGGGTGAACTTCGACCCAGTTTTCTGGCCAGCGTTGAATGACATAAGCACGACGTTCAACATCATCAAAACCGGATTGCCAGATTTCGTTGATTCGTCCATTGGAGAACCATAGCTCTTCGCCTTTCGGTTGCAGCCAAGCATAGAAGTCACTGAACAGATCCCAAGGGTGTTTCTGTAGGTTCACCTTACCCGTTTGGCTATTGAAATGGGTGAGCTGCTTCTTCAGAACGTTGCCGCCTTGAGGTCCATCAGTGAGCCCTTTCTCAGCCAATGCTTGCTCAGATAACTCAGTGTCGTGTAAGCGTTTAGTACCGACTAGTTGCTTAGTATCATAGTTGTAGAACACCGGGCCTTGAATGCCGTCGGTACCATATTCACGCAGTTTTTCGTGCAGAGTTTTGCCTTCAGCGTGTGCAGCCACTTTGATCATATTGAAATCTTTGCGGCTACCGCGACTAAAGCGAGATGCCTCTTCCGCAACATCGTTTGAGTTGTTCCAGTCGAAGCCGTCGTAGCCCATACGAGTTGCTAACTGGCTGATGATCCACCAATCAGGTTGCGCACTCCCCGGGGCATCGGCGAACTTTTGATACAAGCGTAAACGGCGTTCTCCGTTGGCGCGCATAAAGTCCACTTCTCCCCAGGTTGCCGCTGGGAACACGATGTCGGCAAACTTAGCGCCGATAGGATCGCGTAAGTAGATGTCTTGGTTAATGACCACCATACCACCAGAGTCGGCGCGTTTTTTCAGAGTGTCGATGATCTCTTGCTTGTCATAACTGTAGACCTGGTGCGGATTGGCTGTGGTTAGCTCCCAGAATTTTTTCTGCAAGCCTTGACTACCACACATTGCCTGAATCCAGGTGGTTCCAATGACGTGAGCAAATCGAGTGTGCCCAGAGTAGAGATATCGGTCCGTATCAATGGAGCGACGACGGCGACCCGGAACCTTCTCAGGCGATTTGTTGCGTGGCAATTTGCCTCCGGACTGCCCGCCACGCTGGTGGCCACCGAATCGACCAACCACTCGTCCTTCGCGTCCGCCAGCACCGACTATGGTTGCCAAAGAAGAGATGGCATTTGTATTACCGGTATTGTTCGACCAGTAAAAGCCTTTTTCGATACCAATAGAAGTCTTCGGCCTTACCCCGTCAACGGGCTTAGCCAACATCTCTGCCGCTTGATAGATTTTCTTCTCATCAATACCTGCGACTTGTGCGGCATATTTAGGGTCAAACTCTTTCTGTTCTAGGTTCCACTTCTTGTAACCTTCAAAACCGTTGGTCTGGAACTTGCCCCATGTGGTTCGCCATTGCCAAGGTGTATTACGTGTTCCTTGACCAAAGCCAGAACTGGACTCCCATTTGTTATTCACCCAGTTTTGAATCCATTCGCTATCTTGCCAGCCATTTTCCAAAATCACGCGAATGATGGCACCGACGACTAAATTGTCTGAGCCAGGGTTTAAGTCGATATGCAAGCCACCTTGTTGCTTAAGCCAAGCGATCCCAGCCGTTTCACGTGGATTGAGTATGACGGTTTTCATGCCACGTCGTACCGCAGGCATAATGAACTGCGTGAAGATAATGGTTTTGGTTTCGTATGGGTCTGTACCGCAGATCATTAAAGTATCCGCGGCTCCCCAGTCGTCATAGCTTGGGCCAAAGTTATCAAAACCAGCGTCACGGAAACCCGGGGTTGATGTCACATCGGATGGCGTGTCATGGAAGGTAAAGTTGGCGGTATTCACATGGCGTAACGCGTACTTCGTGATGGCATAAGTATTTTCAATGTACTGATAAGAGAAGGTTTTAACGCCATAAGCGTTAGCACCGTGATTATCGATAACATGGCGACCAACTTGAGCCGCAATATCCAAGGCAAACTCCCAAGGAACGGGTTGCAAACTGCCACCAATACGCACTAATGGTTGGGTTAATCGATCTCGTGTACCGGTGGATGGGTTATAAAGCTTTTGTGCCAATAAGCCACCGCGCATCGAGGAGTCGCCCGTTTTGTTGACCGCTTTGGTGTCTTTGTCTGGGACGATAACGATGTTGTGAGGTTTACCATTGTGCATCACAACATTATGTTGAGCAGGGGCAACCCAAGCTTGTAATGGAGCGGTTGGGAAATCGACGCCAAACGCATTGTCACTTGCTTTGAGCCCTCCGTTTGCCTGTTCGAGCGGCCAGCGATACACCTTGTAGCCACACGCAACAATGCAGTAGTCACAAGCGGTGGTGATTACTTCTGCATTTTTAGGTGGCAGCGGGGCATGATCTTCAGGGATGTAAAAGTTCGTTGTCATGATTAGGCCTCCTGCATAGCGATAATGTTGTCTGTGCGGCCAAACAGCAGCCCCATGATACCGACGGCATAGATGTCATCACCCTCTAGCTCCAATAGAACTTGCGGTAAGCTTTCATAAGCCTGACCAGAAACAATGATCCCATGGCGTCGCATATCGAATGTTGAAAGGTGGAATGGACATTGACCTAACACGCGATGCTCACCGACCACTTTGTAGTTGCCGTTGAGTGGCCCACCTTGGTGGGTACACATCAGAGAGAAGCCGACCACATCTTGCTTAGGACCAAGGCCTCCTCCGGCTGGCACGCCCATTTTGACTAAGATACCTTGGGTGTTAGGACCATCATCGGGATAATTGAAATAGATCGGCTCATTGGTTTTGAGTTGACTAAGCTTGCCTAGCAGTTTGCGAGGATATCCAACAACACGAGCTTGGGTTTCTTTAGCTTGCGCTGTGCCCGGAAAAAGCGTGATTGGCATGATGCTCGCCGCACCAGCTGTGGCACCGCTGTACATCAAGAACTCTCGGCGCGACATCATGCATTTGCGGTGTTCTGCTGCGCTTTCTTTTTTGCTGGATTTATCTTTACCGAAAATCATTTTTTCACCTCCGCCAATTCTTCCTCGCTGAATAACGGTTGGTATTCAGGAATCTTCGGATATTCCATGGTGATCTTTTCTCCGGAGAAAGCATCAAGGAACGCGAGTAGGTCCTGTTTTTCTTGCTCGCTTAATCCGAGAGGTTTGATCAATGGACTCTTAGTTTGTGGGAAGTCTGTGGTTCTTCCATCAGCACTTACACCGCCGCGGTCATAGAAGTCGACCACATCAGAGAGTGATGCAATGGCACCGTTATGCATGAAAGGTGCGGTGTATTTGGTGTAACGTAAACTTGGGGTGCGGAACTTACCCAGCATAGATTTGATTTTACCGCGGAAGTAAACCCCAGGATCGGCCTTAGTTTCTCGGTACATTTTTTCCGTAGAGCCTTTTGCGTAGAGCTCATATCGGAAGGTGATTTGTGCCAGAGGGTCATTTTCCCAACGTAGGTTAGTGGGTACACCCACATTGTAGTTTTTCTGATCTGATGCAAGCGCTCCGTTGTGGCAGGCAATGCAACTGGCTTTGCCTTCAAATAGTGCTTTTCCGCGTAGCTGCTGCTTGGTAAGTGCAGATTTGTCTCCCATTAGGTAGTTGTCTAGCGGCGTATCGGTTTGCACTAATGTTCGTTCGAAGGCGGCTATGGCTTTCCATGCATTACTGATTTTTGGATAGTTATCGCCAAAGACGGTGTTGAACTGCTCGACGTACTCAGGCACGAGGGCTAAACGAGCTTCCATAATGTCATCTTCGCCATTACCTGCAACGCCACCTTTAGCGGCGCTCTTAGCTTGGCCTTCCAAAGATTTAGAGGAGCCAGCCCAGAAGAGTTTTTGATAGTAAGCGGAGTTGATAATAGTCTGGCTGTTACGCCAGTGAACGGTTCCTGGATAGCCTAAAGACAGGTCGGCAGGGAAATCCCAGCCGAGTACTGGGTTATGACAAGCGGAGCAGGGCGTTGAAGTATCGCCACCTAAGCGGCCATCAAAGAAAAGCTGCTTTCCTAATGCAACCTTGGCTGGCGTTGTCGGATTATCTGCTGGGGTTGGTACTTTACCTAGTGGTCCTAGCGCTGGGTAGCTTTGCCCATTGAGCTCGACATTGGGTAGTGAGGCAGCGACCTCATCCGCGGTCATTCCTGATTTAGCCAATGTGGCACCAGAAGCAAAGCAGGCCAGTATGACCGCGACAGTAGACAAGGTGATAGATTGTGTATTCATCTCATCCTCCTTAGTTTTTCACATTGCGCCAATCAGAGATCAGCTCGTAGTCATAGTCGTGATGCTTCCAGACATGCTGCTCACTGGTCAGTGGCTGACTGGACAGAGACTCTAGGAAAGCGACTAAATTGGCTTGCTCTTGTTTGGATAAGTTGAGCGGTTGCACTCGAGGATCTTTGTGAGTGTCTTGCCCGCCACCTTGGTTATAAAAAGCCACCACGTCTTCCAGCGTGGCGAGCATACCGTTATGCATGTAAGGAGCGGTTTGGGTCAGCTCGCGCAAGGTTGGCGTCATAAACTTGCCCATATCGGTGCCATCTGCTTTATGCGTTTGAACGTGAGCGCCGACATCGCGTTTTAAATTCATGTAGTTCTCGTTACCCATGAACATGTTGAAAGCAATGAAGGTGTGGTGACGCATTGGCTCGCGGAAGATGTCAAAGTTTTCAGGTACCCCAGTGTTATGTGGTTGACCATCGCTAAACAAAGGCCCGTTGTGACAAGAGGAGCAGCCCGCTTTGCCTTTGAACAGGTTAAAACCTTGCTTTGCTTCTCTTGAGAGCTGATTTTTGTCGAACGGAGTTTGATTCGAGGTGAGTGTTTTCAGGTATTCAGGGATGGCTTTGCGCACGCTACCATTGGATGGTTCACCGTAACCTGCATCCTTGAACATTTTTACATAGATAGGATCTTGTTTAAGACGCTCTTGCATCAAACGCATATCCATATTCATTAACCAATCTTCGGTAATGTTCTCACGCGTAACATCATTAAGATTGGTTCCGATACGTCCATCATGAAACCAGACCTTTTTATACACAGTGTTAATCAAGGTTGGGACATTACGAAATCCCTTACTGCCTGTATACGCAGGGCTTAGAGCCTCTGGATAGGAGTACCCATTGTCCGGTTGGTGACATGAGGCACAAGACAGCGAGGTGTTCCCTGATAAGCGAGTATCAAAGAACAGGCGTTTTCCCAATTCTGCTTTTGCAGCATCCGTTTTCATCTCGGGTAGCGGGCCGAAAGTCGGCTCTTGCGCTTGGCTCAGAGTAGAAAACGATAAGCTTACCGTCGCAGCAAGGATCAGCATTTTTTTCATTGTTATGCTCCTTAGCTTCCAGCTAGTTCGACATACACTCTTTGGTCATGAATGCAGTCGGGTTTTATTTTTCGCCGTTAAGCTAAGAGCATAAAGTGTTCCAAGATTGATAGATTTATTTATTGCAATAAAAACAATAATTTAAGTATTGTGTGAGCCAGATCTAACCGCGTTTTATTTAACGTTTTGTTCAACCCGATGAGCGATGGCTGAACGAAACGTTAAACTAAGTTGAATATTCTCCCATCGCTCATAGCGGCTTGTATCTATGGCTATGAAATAAAAGGATATTTTTATATTTCTCTTTTAGGCATGGATTCTGCTAAGTGAAGTAAGTCGAAAGGTGAATATTACGAGGGAAGTGGTTATGCAACAGACCATAAATAGCGCGACGCAAACAGTAGATGTTGACGTTGAGCGGAAGTCTCAGCAGTTACTGGTTAAGCTTTTAGAATTCGGTGACGAAGCGCAACGCTGTTACAGCGCTCGAGCGGTTGCTGACAGTCATTGTGAAGCCGCTATCTCAGCGTTGAATCAAAACCTATATCACCACGACCCAGATGTAGTTGTTGATGCAAGCCATGCTCTCGCCACTTTAAGTGGCGGTGACATTGAGTCATTGATTGATGTTGCCCAGCACCACCCTGAAGGTGATGCACGATTAGCAGCGTTGGATGCGTTGGCGAATCAGATCTCCCGGCATGATGTTGAAATCGTGTTCACCGATATCGCCTTAGGCCGAGATGCAGGCGACCAATGGGGGATCAGCAGTGACTGGGATGACTGGTGGGATATTCAGTTAAAAGCGGTTCAAGTGCTAATTTCGCAGCCCAAACATCATTTTCTTGGTGTGTATCACCAAGTTTTAGAACAAGACCCTGAGCCAGAACTTGAAGCCGTGTTGTATCAAGGCATTGCTCAACTTGATCCCAGTTGGATCACTGACCAGTTGCTGCATTCACCATTAATGACCAAACGTAAATTGCTAAAAAGCTTGAGATTCAGCAACGCACAAATTGCCAAAGCATTTTTGTTTCGCCATCTAAACGATGAGGATGCCTTGGTGCGCCGAATTGCTTTGGAGGCACTGGCAGACAAGGAAGCTTACGAGTACTTCTGGGATGTAGCTCGATTGCTCCAAGATGACGATTCTGCTGTACAAAACAGCGCGTTAATGGCGCTTGAACGCTTATCTAGTTATGACGTGCTAGACAAGAAACGTCTTCACGGTTATCTCAAATGCGCTCCCGAAAAAGCACGAGCTCAAATCATTCAGTTGATGGAAGGTATGAACCTTGAGCAATCAGACTATCCGTCGTTACTTGAGTTCGCACAGCACCCTGACAGCCTAATTGCTCTAATGCGCCACTGCCGCTCAGGCAAAGTTCCTACTGACGTTCAGCAACAAATTGTGATTAGAGTGCGTAATGCCCTACAAAAGCCGAGTTTGGAAACTCATGTTCAGTTGCAACTGATTCGCGCCTTAGATCAAATAGAAAACTACATCGACCTCATTTTCCCGCTACTTGAAAAACGCGTCGCTGAAGTGGATGAGCAGACGCAGCAGGCAAAATACTGCGCCAGCGTTCGTCAAGCGAGCCTTGATATTGTCAGTCATCATGCGATTCCAGCATGTCAGCATTTATTGCGTACGACACTGTTTGGTTTGGAAGCCTATCCTGATTCGATTGCCGTTGAAACAGCATCAGACACTGATCCTAGTGAAGCTGAGCTTTTGGCGGTGTTAGAGCAGCATCAAGTGCCTGTGCAGGTTGAGAATGAAAACCAGCCGACGTCGACCTTAGGTGCGATAAGCCAGTCGAACCTGCAAGCTAAGTTGGTCCCTATGCAGACAATAGACGACCAACAAGGGCATATTGTCGATATGGTGGATGAGTTGGACGAAGAGTACCAAGAATTCGCTCAGGCGGTGAAATCGAACTTTGATAGCGCAGATAAGCTTGACCTTAATCGAAAGAAAATTGCCAGATTGCCTGAGTTTGATAACAAAATTTTGGTATTACGCAGCTTAGGCCAATCACGTCACCCTGACGCAATTGAGTGGTTGGTGGAAGCTTTACTGGGGGCCAGTGAAGCGGAGATGGTGGAGATTTTCCAATCGCTTGCTCGCCAAAAAAGGAGTCACCCTAAAGCAAAATCGGCGGACAACGGCATTGGTGCAGTCGGTAAGGTGCTGTTCAGTGGTCAAGAGTTGACTCAGCAAAGCGCGGTCAAATTCCTTATCTATGTCCCAGCGAGCAAAGCTGTACCATTATTGATAGAAGCCTGTGCAAGTCGTCACGAGCATGTACGTTTATGTGCGTTGTTCAGTTTAGAGCCGCATCTTAACAAGGTACCGACTTTGCTCAAGCCTCAAGTTGAACAGGTAGTGAAGCAAGCCTTGAACGATCAGGCCAATGGAGTGCGAAAGCAGGCATTAAAATTGGCGTGTTTGATGCGACAAAACTGGCAGGTGGAGCTAGGAATATCATTGTCATTATTGGTTGAGTTAGCTCTAGATGACGATGAGTGTCACTCCGTAGCCTTTGAGCGCTTCCCTTGCGAAAAGAATCAGGTGCTCAATTGGTTACACGAGCACTGGTCGTCACTTTCACCACAACAACAGCCTAATGCCATCAGGTTGTTCGGTGCCTTGCTGTAGGCGATTTCTGATGAAGCGCTCAAAATAAGGAGGTCAGTCTGACGCGTGCCTCCTTTTTCCTTACTCTGAGTCGGGGAACACCAAATCGATGGACATGATGAGTTACCAGTCAAATCAGCCTGACAATAAAACGCTACGTTCAGAGTGGCTGCTTTGGGCCATTCCAGCCTATATTGCATTGTTGATCTGGATGAGTCTTCATTATCTGCTGAGTGTGGATAACGACAAGCAGTATGCGTTGCACAATGAGCGGGTTATTGTTGATCTGATCGATGAAGTGTTGGGTGAAACTCTGATTCGCATGTCAGCAGACGCAAAAAACTTAACTTACGTCACCGGAAGAATCATCGCCCAAGAGCCACAACCTTATCGCGCGCTTAAAGCATACTTTGTTCAATTGAGTGCCAATAATCACAACTATGACCAAATTCGTTTTCTCGACACTGAAGGGTATGAGCGTCTGAGAGTGAATAACGTCAACGGCGAGGTCTCAGTTGTCGCTCCCAATCAGTTGCAAAACAAAGCCCATCGTTACTACTGGCAATACTCTAACCGACTGGTGGAGGGAGAAGTGTACATTTCTCCGATGGATTTAAACGTCGAGGGAGGCGAAATTCAAAAGCCGCTAAAACCGACCATTCGAGTCGGGACTCCTGTATTCGATAATGATGGTCAGCGACTCGGCGTAATTATCCTCAACTACAAAGGCAATCAGCTAATTAAGAAGCTCCTCACCGTTGCCCCAAGCTTTACTAATCATGTTTATCTTTATAATCCGCAGGGCATTGCAGTTATCCATCCAACCGATTCAAAGGGCAGCAATTTTGCTGTTCAGCCTAATCGCGAGTTGCCCGATGACGTGTTTGATTGGATTCAGTCTCTGCAGCAAGGCCAGCGACTGCTCGGCGAAAGCTACTACACTTTCTCACAAATCTCCGCGCCAAATAACGGCAGTTGGACTGTGGTGTCCGTGTTTCCCGTACAGCGATTCAACCTTTCGCGCCAAGCGTTTAACCAACAATATTCTTGGTTTTACCTGCTTCTGTTTGTCGTCATTACGCTGGCGACGTTAGTCTTCAGTCGTTATCGGGTTCAAGCTCGATTTCTGCGTCAACGGCAAGGTTACGAACAGCACTTTCGTCATACTCTAGAAAACATTCAATTGGCTGCTGTCAGTATTAATCAACGAGGGGTGATTACATTCTGTAATGACTTCTTTTTGCACATGGTTGGATATCAAGCCGATGAAGTGATTGGCCGTCCTTGGGTCGAGCGCTTTATTCCTAAGGAGTTGCAAGCGCAAGCCAAGCAAGCACTCAACGAGGCCATTCGCCAGCAGACTCATCAACCTCATAGTGAGAGCGTGGTACTTAGTAAAGCGGGTGAAGCTCACCTAGTGTCATGGACTTCTACGTTCACTGAATCGAACGATCAAGAAGTTTCTCTCACCCTGTTAGGTGAAGATGTCACAAAGCAGAAGATGGCGCAGGATCATCTTCAGCGCCTGAGCCATGCGGTTGAGAGCAGTCAAAACTCAGTGATGATTACTGATCTGGATGGCAAGATCATCTACGTTAACCCGGTGTTCTGTGAGTTAACAGGCTATCTGCGTGAAGAAGTGCTTGGACGATCGCCAAAGTTTCTCCAGTCTGGGGAAATGAACAAAGCCGATTACGATGTGTTGTGGCAAACCTTAAGTGCGGGTCAGGAGTGGAAAGGCGAATTTCATAACCGTAAAAAGTCCGGAGAGTTGTTCTGGGAACGTGCGCGTATCTCACCGGTTAAAGATGTCGAAGGGCGCTCGCTTTATTACGTCGCCGTA
The DNA here is from genome assembly GCF_000189275.1 of Vibrio sinaloensis DSM 21326. Taxonomy (GTDB): domain Bacteria; phylum Pseudomonadota; class Gammaproteobacteria; order Enterobacterales; family Vibrionaceae; genus Vibrio; species Vibrio sinaloensis. The sequence continues at coordinate 228,659 of NZ_AEVT01000018.1, forward strand.
AAACAAGACATCAGTGAAGAGAAGCGTCTAGCCGAAGAAGTAGAAACGCAAACTCGTGAACGTATTCATCATGAAAAGCTCGCAGCAGTGGGTAAAGTCGTCAATATGATTGCCCATGATTTACGCAATCCTCTGAGCTCAATCAAAATGGTGTTGCAGCTACAATCTCGGGCTCAACCGAATGAAATGTTTGATATTTCTCTCGATCAGGTCCGTTACATGGAAGCGATACTAGAAGAGTTGTTGAGTTACTCTCGACCTGATCAGTTTAAGCCTGAATGGATCGATTTAAATAAACTGCTGGAGGGAGTCGTTGCCAGCCAACAGAAACTGGCGAAGCAAAATGAAGTGGAATTGGAGCTCGTTGCGTGGCCGAAATTGCCGACTTTGTTGGCGGACCCAATCAAACTTCGTCAAGCCTTACAGAATTTAGTGCTAAACGCGGTACAAGCTGCACAAAGTGAGCAAAGCGGCGCCGCGAAAGTGACCATCAGTTCTAACATCATGATCACAGATTCAAACACCCAGTTACTGGTTGAGATAAGAAATAACGGACAATCGATAGATCCTTGTACTCTTGATAAGGTTTTTGAGCCTTTCTTTACTACCAAGGCGAAAGGGACTGGCTTGGGCTTGGCGATCGTCAAACGTATTATCGACAGCCATCAGGGGCAAATAGAACTGCTGCCGACTTCACATGGCACTCTTGCCAGAGTACGCATTCCAGCGTCACAATCCCTATCGTCGAATAATGACCAAAAGACATTGCAACAAGCTTAAAAAAAGGATGTATCTACCATGAGTAAGCTGCTAATCGTTGATGATGACACTGGCATCAGCCGAACCTTACAACTGCATTATCAGTCGGAAGGCTTTCAGGTTAATGTTGCCAACTGTGTTGACGATGGGGTCAATGTTGCAGCTCAGTTTTTACCAGATGTGATCATTCTTGATATTCGTATGGAAGGCAAATCAGGAATAGAGGGTTTACCAGAGTTTAAGGCCGCTTGCCCGCAGGCGCGGATAATTATGATCACCGCATTCCATGATATGGACAGCACCATTGCTGCGATGCAAGAAGGGGCTGATGAGTATATTCACAAGCCAATCGATATTGATGAGCTTGATCAGGCCGTAACAACTGCTTTGGAGTATCACGCATCGACTCATCAAGCGAGTGTGTCGATTCCTGACACTTTTGGACGCTCTATGGTTGGCTCATCTCATGCGATGAAGGAAATATACAAGACGATCGGTCGAGTTGCGATGACCAATGCGTCGGTGATGATTACTGGGGAATCGGGGACTGGTAAAGAGATGGTGGCGAGAGCGATTCATAATGCAAGGCGCAGTGATTCGGCCCCGTTTGTTGCTTTAAACTGTGCTGCATTGGTTGAAAATTTGTTGGAATCAGAGATGTTTGGTCACAAGAAAGGCGCATTTACTGGTGCCATTTCCGATCAAGCGGGAAAATTTGAGCTGGCCAGCGGCGGCACCCTGTTCCTTGATGAAGTTGGTGAGTTGTCTTCGCAAATCCAAGCCAAGCTATTGCGAGTATTGCAGGAGAAAGAATTTACCCCGATTGGCGGTAAATCGGCGCAGCAGACTTCAGCGCGTATTATCTCTGCAACTAATATCGATTTCGAGCAGGCGATCCTAGATAAATCCTTTCGCGAAGACTTGTTCTATCGCTTACAAGTCGTCAGAATTCACATCCCACCACTACGAGAGCGGCCAGACGATCTGTCTGAGTTGATTCCAGCTTTGTTAGCCCGAGCAAACAAAGAGCTCAATACCAAGGTATCAAAAGTGGCGCTAGATGCCATGGACTTATTGTGTGCTTACCCTTGGCCAGGCAATGTTCGCGAACTGGAAAATACCTTAACCAAAGCAGTTGCTCTTTGCCCTGGAGACATATTGACCATCGACTTATTTGATGAACTGCGCGCTCGAACTCCTGTCGATGAGGCGAAGGCTAAGTTAACCGATCTTAGCTTGCAGGACATGGAGTACCAACATGCCATCGCAGTACTTAACTCTGTGGATGGCCATAAAGGCAAAGCGTGCGAGATCTTAAAGATTAGCCGACCAAGACTGCAACGTATTTTAGAAAAGAGCGATGACACCACGGTCTAAACTGATCAATGTTTAAATTGCACTTGGTATATATTTCGATTATTCTGGAAATATATGTTTGAGTGGAGTGGTTATGGAACTTGAAATTGTCGCTAAAGCACTAAAAGAGCTGGGTCATCCGACGCGCCTTTCTATCTACAAAACCGTGGTTAAAGCAGGATATCAGGGTATTGCCGTCGGTGCTGTACAAGATCTATTGGCTATTCCCGGTTCGACACTGTCTCACCATATTTCCAGTTTGGCGTCTGCGGGGTTGATAAGCCAGCGACGCGAAGGCCGTACTTTGTTTTGTGTCGCAGAGTATCAGTGCCTTGAAGGCGTGATTGGCTTCCTTCAAGATGAGTGTTGTGCGGATGAAAAGTGTGGTGAGTAAGCTCAGTCTCGAAACTGTCTGGGGTCAGTATCAACAAGCCCTAAAAGGCTTTCTGCATTCAAAAGTCTCTAACCCAGATGATGTGGACGATTTACAGCAAGAAATCTTGATCAAGACGCACCAAAGTCTTCATCAGATTCAAGATGTAGAAAGCGTCAAGGCTTGGCTATTCCAGTTGGCCAACCGCACCATCATCGACTTTTACCGTAAACGCGCGAGGCAGCAGCGAGACAATGACCTCGTGGCTGACGATTTGTGGTTCGAACAGTCGCAAGCGACGATTGAACAGGAAATGTCTCACTGTATTAAACCTTTCATTCATGCTTTGCCTGAAGAGCCGTCTCAATTGCTGGATGCGATCGAGCTGCAAGGAGAAAGTCAAAAGCTTTTGGCTGAAAAAGTTGGCATCAGTTACTCAACCCTAAAGTCTCGCGTGCAGAAAAGCCGAGTCCAACTAAAAAAATTGTTTGAAGAATGCTGTACCTTAGAGCTGGATCAACACGGCTCAGTGATTGATTGTGAAAGAAAATCAAAAGGTTGCAGTAACTGCTAGAAAAAAACAAAAATAATGTCGTCTTTGGCCAACTTGTATCGTCTTAAAGGTGTAAGGGATGTGAAAACGCATGCCACTTTCATTGTAAAAGAGAGTATCTAAGATGATCAAAATCGTAAGCTTTAAAATTTGTCCGTTCGTTCAACGTGTTACTGCTGCTCTAGAAGCAAAGCAGATCCCATATCAAGTCGAGTACATTAGCCTCAAAGATAAGCCGCAATGGTTTTTGGATATTTCCCCGAATGGTCAAGTGCCCGTATTAGTGACAGAAAAGGGGACAGCGCTGTTTGAATCTGATGCGATCATCGAATACATCGAAGATGAGTTTGGCCCACTCGAACAACAAATCTCAAATGAACAACGTGCGCTTGACCGTGCTTGGTCTTACCTTGGCTCTAAGCACTATCTGGCTCAGTGTGGCGCCATGAGTAGTGCGAGCCAAGATACGTTGTTGGAGCGAGTAGAAAAACTAGCGAAAGCATTCGATAAAGCAGAGCAGCAACTCGTTGGCCCACTATTCAAGGGTGCTGAACTAAGTAATGTTGATATTGCGTGGCTACCTTTACTGCACCGTGCGCACATCATAAAGTCACGCACTTGCTTTGACATGCTGGAAGGTTTTCCCAAAATGCAAGCATGGCAAAAGGCACTCATGGCATCAGGTCTGGTTGAAAAAACGGTTGCTGAAGACTTTGAACAGGCTTTTGCTGGCTTTTACCTGTCTGATAAAACTTTTTTAGGTAAGGGTGAAGATTGCCAGTCTTCATCCGGTTGCGGCACAAGTTGTTGTTAATTCAAGATCTCGTCCTTTCATAGCCTCGCTGTTCAGCGGGGCTTTTTTGTGCTTAATTGGTTATGACAATGATAAAAAAGGAGAACCCAAATGGTCACAGCGCTTTATGCGTCTATTTTAGCTGCTTTAATGATCTGGCTGTCTATTCAAGTGATAAAGCAACGCAGAAAGGCACAAGTCAAATATGCCGACGGTGGTGTGGATGCATTACAAGTTGCACGCAGTGCCCATGGTAACGCCGTGGATTACGTGCCAATCACGCTCATCATGATGGCGTTACTTGAGTACAACGGAGCCAGTTTGTGGATGGTTCACCTCTGTGGTGTCGCATTCATCATAGGCCGTATCATGCATGCTAAAAGCATTTTGGCCGATAAACTGAAAGGCCGCATTACGGGCATGAAGCTGACCTATTTGGTGATGGTCGCGTTGATTGTGCTAAACATTGTTTACCTACCATTTGAGAGAATGTGGTAATGAGTCGTCGCCTGCCACCTGCTTGGGTACTAGTCCTGTTTGGTTTAGTGCTGAATGTGATGGCAATACTCATGTCGAGCGTGGTACTGGATAAATTGAGCAATGAAATAAACGGTTTATCTGAGAAAAAGAGCGAAAATATCTACGCGATTCAGTTAGCTTGGAGTCACGTTGAAACACTTGAGCGCAAAAGAGAGATGTTACTTTTGCACTTAGGACAGGCGGAGACGATGGATGACTCAATCGCGATGGTGCTGCGCGGCCAATTGAGTGACTGGGTTAACCAGCCTGTTCCGGCGATTATTCAATCGAACTTGGCATCCTTAATGACGCTGATTAACCGTGCTCAGCAGTTAGAGCGAGAAAAAATCGATGACTATTATTTGCACAACTTGACGATAGGCGAGCAAATGGCGCGCTTGGATCATGATATTGCGTGGTACAAAAACGTTGGTCTGTTCTTGCAGATATTCGGTTTGGCCTTAATTCTCGCCAGAGACTTGGCCCGTAAATAGTAAAAAGCGATGGTTGAGCCATCGCTTTTTTAGTTTTCAAGGGAGCATTTTAGTTAGCGAAACAGCCAGCGATACAAGGGAGTACGTGCCAGTGCCGCCACTAATAGCAAGGTTCCAATCAGCGTACCGCCAAAAATAATGATGTCTTTGCTTAAATCGGTCAATTCCAATTTACCCGCAAGGTTCATCATGAGGATGATCACCGGCAAATGAGCAACATAGATAGGCAGCACCCATTTTGCGAGTGAAGCCACCCATTTAGACTGACCTAAATAGGGCTTTGACAATAGCCACAAGAAACAACCCGTTCCCCAAAATACGGTTCCAAACAGGTAATCATTGGCGTTGAATACCTGGCCATGATTGGATAGCCACCAAGCTTCAATGAAGTGGGCGCTCATACCAAACAGAGCGATGACCATGGCTTGTGTACTGGAAACTTGATAATTGTGTTGTCGAATCGTAAAGCCCAATGCAAACAGAAGAGTGCTAAAGAATGGCCCGTTACGGGTAAAAATAGGTGCCCAAAGTTCGGTGAGCGATACGTAACTCCCAGCCAATACACCGTAGACGTAAAGCAATACCGCGAGAGGTAGTAATAGGGAGAGTTTGTTGAACCTTACGAGCAGTCCGGTTAGCAGAGCAGCACACATTAGGGCAGGGATAAACCACAAGTGAACTAAGCCCCCTTCAAGCACCGAGTTAAGCGGTGTATCTGCTAGAAACTGCCAGTAACCTTCGCGTTCTGCCAAATAGCCTTGCTCTGCAACCACCTGGAGGTTGAATGGCATCGCAAGGCAGATGATGCTCCAAATGATGTAGACCTTTAATAACGGGGCCAGATAGTGCCACAAGGTAACCATAGGTTGAGAAGTCAGCTTAGGCTGGATTAAATAACCGGAAATCAGAAAGAATAAAGGCACGGCAAAGCGAGTCGCTTGGTTGAAAACATAACCAAACCACGGGGTATTGTCGTACTGCCAATAAGTGAGGAACATCTGACAGTGCATGGCGACAATCGCTAAAATCGCAATGACGCGGCCAAGCTCAATGCTGGTAATCTTTGGAGGGTTCATAGTACTCAATTCAAGGTAATATTCGCCGCAGACATTAGCAGTTCATGGTAGTGAGAAATTTGATTCCAAACGGTGTTTTTCACCGTTCTCACTCGGTCTTGAAAGATTTTGAGAGGCAAATCTCGTTTCATTTCTGATTTGTATGTCGGTGAAATCTTTATATTTTACAGACTGATAAACTATGTCTATCAATTGGCGTTTCGCGTTGCTTTTGTGAATGTTTTGATTAAGTAAAAGGGCCTACGGGATAGTCTCTAATGGAAGAATAGAGTGCTCGTTTTATAAATAGTCCCCGTTTGTTATTGGAAAAAAAGAACGAGTGTGCTAAAAAGGCTCAATGAAATAGCGAGAGCAGTGTATGAGCAAAGGTAAAGTTACCCGAGAGAATATCTTGAATAAGGCATTTGAGCTGGCAAGTGAGAATGGCTTAGAAAGCCTTACCATTGGTGAATTGGCCAAGCAGTGCGGGATGTCTAAAAGTGGTTTGTTTGCGCACTTTAACTCAAAAGATAACCTGCAAATCTCGGTACTAGAATTTGCTAACCAGACCTTTGTACAACGCGTTATTGCTCCAGCCCGTGAGCAAACCTCGCTCAGCATCGAGCAAAAATTGACGACTTTGCTCGATAATTGGTTAGGGTGGAACCATTCATTCCAAGGCAGTTGTATGTTTCTTGATGCCTGGAAAGAGATGGGTAGTGAGGCGCCACCAACGCAGCAGGCGTTGAAGAAAACCATTGCAACTTGGGTTGAGTATCTGCGTATTCAAGTGGCAAAAGGTGTCGAAAACGGAGAGTTTCGCGGCGATCTAGACCCTAAACAAGCGACTTTCGAGTTGTATGGTTTATACCTCAGTGCCCACCTGTTTTATTCGTTGCACGGGGAACAAGCCAGCTACCAGCATTTTTGGCACGGTGTAAAACGCTTAATAGCAAGCTGGAAATAAGCGAATCAATATAGGCTAAGTAAGATACTTGGCTTATTATTTAACTAAAAATAGCACGGTCGTTCGCTTTTGCGAGAGGTAAGGACTGGCGAAGAAAGGATAAGAAAATGAGTGAGAAGATTTACTTTAATACCTCGCAGAAGTTTAGTGTTAAGAAGAGCTTAGTAAACTTGACCACGCGTCTGCATCATACGTTAGCGCCAAAGCATGCAAAGAATACCGCGCGCAAATTGCTGCTAACCCCTGCTCGCACACAGCCGAAAAACGCTGAGCCTGCTGGCTTAGTTAAAGGTGAGGTTACTTCAAAAGAAGGTGTGCTCAAGACCTATCAACTTGGTTCAGGGCCTGTGTGGGTTCTGACTCATGGTTGGTCAGGCAGCGCTAGCCAGTACTACCCATTAATGGAGCACATTGCCAGCCGAGGATACACCGCGTTGGCTTATGACCATCCGGGGCATGGGCAAAGTGGTGGCGTCTATGGCCATATCCCAGCATTTGTTCACGGCTTGGAAGCCATACTGGATAGTGTTGATGAGGTTGCCGGATTAGTCGGTCATAGCATGGGGACCGCTTCTTCCATTGAATGTCATCACAAGAAGCTGGTGGATAAGCCGTTTTTGCTGATCGCGCCTGTTCTCGATTATCTTGATAACCTGTTTGGCAGTGTTGCTCGCTCGGGATATTCAATGCGTTTGTTCAATGCGGTGGTTTCCGAAGTGGAAGAAGAGTATCGCTATCCGATTCAATCGATTGATCCCTATAACAAGTTAAAGTTACGCCAAGCGCAAACCATCATAGTGCATGATCAAGGTGATAAATTTACTAAGTTTGATGTGTCTAAGCGGGCAGCGGAAGAAATGGAAAAAGTCACATTAGTTGCGACGCAGGGCCAAGGCCATGGTCGAGTAATGAAGTGCGACGAGGTGTTGGCAAGCTTCGATAAACTGATTGCCTAACGAGATGGAAAAGGGAGCTTGAGCTCCCTTTTTTAATGACACTGTTCGCGGTAGTGACCGGGTGATACGCCTTTCCAAGTACTGTAGGCGCGAATGAATGAGTTAGATTCTTGAAAACCTAGTAGAAAAGAGATTTCACCTAACGACATGTGTGACTTCTCTAGGTAGTGATCGGCTAATTCTGCTCGCACCGATTGCAGCAAAGCTTGAAAGCTCTCGCCTTCGTGACTGAGTTTTCTTTGCAGAGTTCGCTTACTGATCGCAAGCTTTGCCGCGACTTCTTCGATACTGGATTGGCCAGCAGGAAGAATTTCAAACAGCACGGAGCGAACACGATCCGAGTTAGAGGCATCACCATCTAAGTCGGCGAGTTTTTGATTGAGCTTTGCTTCAAAGAACTCCCACATCGCGAGATTAGACGTTAAAAACTTGCGTTGTGCGTCAACCGCAGAAAAGCGGATACTCACTTCAGGGCCTTTTTCAATCTGGCAGCCAAAGTAGTCTTGATAAGCGCTGATGTTGTCAGGAAGCACTTGTAACGTGACGTTTAGAGGTTGGATAGCTTCGCGTGTCGCTAAGCGAGCCAGTTGGGTGAAGAATACGGTTTCCATCAAACCCAGCGTCTTTGGCAACTCACCTTGATAACCGTAGCAGCGAATGTTGATTGTTGTTGCGTCGCTGCCTTGTGACACCTCGGATAACATAGGGCCTATCAATGGCTTATATTGAGATAGCCTGTGCAATGCTGAGTTTAAATCAGGGCTACAGATTGCTGCAAACAGCGGGGCGTCAAACGCTTCAACAGAAAGGTGTTGAGCAAACAGCAAGGGGACTTCAACATCTCCAGCCGCGTGCTCAAGGCCATTGCAAAGCTGAAAGTACTCTTGCGGAGTCAGCGTCGCGTTTTCTCGATTCAGTAGGTCTGCGGGTAGGTTGGCATACGTCAACACTGCTTGCGGATCTATCTGCATATCGCTTAGCAATACTTTCCAGATAGGGGAGACTGAAAATCGATTCGCGCGTTTCATAGGCGTTATTTCTTTTCCATAAATTGACGAGACATCTTGAGGACCATCTTACGTGGTAAAAATGGAATCACCCAGTTTAGTTGGAATTTTAGCCCGCGTTCATTGAAAGCCACAAGTTGCCCTTTCTCCATGGCTTGGTAACCACACTCAGCAACAGAGCGCGGTGATTTTGCGTTCTTCCATATATCTACCCCATCAAGGTTACCTGCTTCGACAAATCCCGTAGCAACAGCGCCTGGGCATAAAGCGGTTACGGTAACGTTGTGCTCTGCGACTTCTTCAGCAATCGCCTGACTGAATGAGGTAACGTACGCCTTGGTCGCATAGTAAACGGCTTGGAGCGGACCAGGAATAAACGATGCGGTGGAGGATACGTTAAGGATTCTGCCGCTGCGGCGATCCACCATGCCTTTTAGAAAATGGTGGGTAAGGTTGGTTAACGTCACCATATTAAGCTGCATCATTGCTTGGTCATCGGCAAGCTCACGCTCATGGAACTTCCCGTGACCGCCAAAGCCCGCATTGTTGATTAAGGTATCAATCTGCAAACCTAGCCCAGTAATTTTCTCTGCGACTCTATCCGCTGAGGTTGGATCGGAGAGATCTTCGGCGATGACCACAACCTGAGTTTTATAGCGTGATTCTAACTCTTGCTTTAATGCGGCCAGTTTGTCTTGTGAGCGAGCGACTAAGACCAGATCGCCTCCTTTCTCTGCATGGATTTTGGCTAGCTCCAAACCAATACCGCCTGATGCGCCTGTGATTAATGCTGTGTTCGCCATGTTGAGTCCTCTTGCTGTTGTTTCTATCTCTCTTGGTGTGGAGAAATAATAAGCAATCAAAACGCGCCACGCACTGGCAAAAGATGACGCAATGCTAGCAGATCGTGCCAAGCGCTGTTGCGGTGAAAATAGTATCGATTTGATGGATAAATAGACGAGTTTCTAGCGGGGCCTGTGATGGAAAAATATTCAATCTATTCATATTATTAACATTGATAACCATGATTATGATGTGGTTAACAAATTTGCAATGAAAAATATTTCCTTTGCCGGTTGTGTGGGATCATTTGCTATGCCACAAGGCCCTCATAAGGAAAAATAATAATGAATAGAAATGATAGTGTCCCTTTACCTAGCAATACCCGAGAATGGTTGTTTAACCGCAATAGCATGATAGTTCTGGCTAACATCGCCTTGTTTGCGGCTCTGTACTTCACCCTACCTTTTGATCCTCAAGTGGTACTTGGGATCTGTATGTTAACCTTTGTCGCCATTTTATGGTTGACCGAAGCCTTGCATGTTACGGTCACCGCTATCTTAGTGCCCATCATGGCAGTACTGTTTGGTGTGTTTGACACTCAAACCGCACTGAACAACTTTGCCAACTCAATCATCTTTTTATTCCTTGGTGGCTTTGCGCTCGCTGCGGCGATGCATCGTCAAGGGCTCGATAAGGTGATTGCTGATAAAGTCCTTATTTTAGCCAAAGGCAAAATGAGTGTTGCGGTATTTATGTTGTTCGGTGTGACTGCGGCATTGTCGATGTGGATCAGTAATACTGCTACTACGGCAATGATGCTGCCTTTAGTGCTGGGCGTATTGAGTAAAGTAAACTCGGAAAGCGGACATAAAACTTATGTCTTTGTCCTGCTGGGAATTGCTTACAGCGCCAGTATTGGTGGTATTGCAACCATTGTTGGTAGCCCACCAAACGCCATTGCTGCGGCAGAAGTTGGCCTTACGTTTACTGAGTGGATGAGCTTTGGGGTGCCAACGACTCTGATTTTGTTACCAGTATCAATCGCCGTCTTGTTTGCGGTATTGAAACCTGATCTTAATGGTCAGTTTGAGCTTAATAGAGAAGCAGTCAACTGGGACAAAGGTAAGATTGTAACGTTAGCGATCTTTGCGGCGACGGTATGCTTATGGATTTTCAGTAAACCAATCAACGCCATGCTTGGTGGCTACGCGAAGTTTGATACGGTTGTCGCTCTTGCTGCTATTGTTGCGGTGAACTTCGCTCGAGTCGTGCATTGGAAAGACATTGAAAAAACCGCTGATTGGGGCGTATTGCTGCTGTTTGGGGGCGGAATTTGTTTGAGCAATGTACTGAAAGCGACGGGAACCAGTGTTTTCTTGGCGAATGCACTGAGTGAGATGATTGCTCATCTAGGCATCTTCTTCATTATCGCAGTCATTGCCGTGTTTGTCGTGTTCTTGACTGAATTTGCGAGTAACACTGCCAGTGCTGCGTTGCTGATTCCGGTATTCGCAAGTGTCGCCGAAGCCTTTGGCATGTCGCCTGTTATCCTGTCGGTATTGATTGCCGTAGCGGCGTCTTGTGCCTTTATGTTGCCCGTTGCAACGCCTCCTAATGCCATTGTGTTTGGCTCCGGCCATATCAAGCAAAGTGAGATGATGCGAGTCGGGATTATATTAAATCTCGCATGTATCGGTGCACTAACCTTTATTGCACTGAGCTTCTGGACATAAGTGTGTTTTCGTGACAAAAGCCAGCAAGATAACCATCTTGCTGGCTTTTTTTATGCTAGTTGTTAAGAGAGTTAAAGGCGTTCTGAGCAAAAGTCACCCAATAAATTTTTTGGTTATGTGACTGAGTATGACTTTATACATTTCAATACAAATTGGTGCGGAGTTCGACGATAAAACGCGTTAGAGTGCACCCATTGCAGATACACCACAGAGTGAATGACTCGTTTAAAAGTCATTGCGTTTGTCTAAACGTAAGGTGTAGATAGCTAGGACGATCAACGAGCAAGGAGACTTCATGCTTAATACTGTAACGGCGAAAGCGGTGATTGATCATGCTCTCTTTTTAGGAGCTGACTTCGCTGAACTGTTCGTCGAACATCATCAAACTAACACTGTCCAGATTGCTTCTGGTGAAGTGGATAAAGTTAACTCGGGTATCGATTTTGGTATCGGTATTCGCCTCTTCTTTGGTCACAAAGTACTTTATGGCTACACCAACAGTACAGATGAAACTGAACTGAAACGTGTCACCTCATTGTTAGCGGCAAAAGATAAACGTGAGCAGATCGCATCGGCGGGAGCATTGAACCTTAATCGCTATGCGCTGCAACATGGGTGCAGTATGCCGCTAAGCAAAGATGCTAACTTAGACTCAAAAATTGCTTTCTTGCTTCAAGTGGACAAAGCAGCTCGTGCAGAAAGCGACTACATCAGTCAGTTTATTGGCAGTGTGCTACAGCGGGAGCAACAAGTCTCGATCTTCAATTCAGAGGGCCTGCATGTTGATGATACCCGCCATTATGTGCGAGTTGCGGGCAATACCGTTGCTCAAAAAGGGAATGAGCAAACTTCGGGTATGGAAGGGCCTGGGGCATTGGCGGGTTGGGAATACAGCCAGCAACTCGATGCGAACGAGCTAGGCCAAGCAATCGCTCAGCAAGCCTTGGTCAAACTGGGTGCTGATGCCTGTCCGTCTGGTGAGATGCCCGTTGTCATTGGCAACGGCTTTGGTGGCGTAATCTTCCACGAAGCGTGTGGTCACCTACTCGAAACCACCTCAGTCGCGAAAAAAGCCTCGGTTTTCCACGACAAGATGGGTGAGGTGATTGCTCACAGTGCGGTAAATGCGGTGGATGATGGCACGATGACCAACGAGTGGGGCTCCATTCATGTTGATGATGAGGGGATGCCAACGCAACGTACTCAACTGATCAAAGACGGCAAATTGACCAGCTTCATGGTTGATAAAATGGGGGGCATGAAGACGGGCTACGAGCCAACGGGTTCTGGCCGTCGACAAAACTACAAGTTTGCTCCTACCTCACGCATGCGTAATACCTTTATCGAAGAAGGCGAGCATTCTCTGGATGATATGTTGGCAGGTATTGAACGCGGTATCTACGCCAAAAAAATGGGCGGCGGCTCAGTACAGCCAGGTACTGGGGAGTTCAACTTCGCGGTACGTGAGGCGTACTTAATTGAAAATGGCAAGATCACTAAGCCTCTTAAAACGGCAACGCTTATCAGCACTGGCCCTAAAGTCCTGAAAGAGATCAGTATGGTTGGAAAAGATATGGCGCTGGCTCCGGGAATGTGTGGCTCAGTAAGCGGTTCAGTGCCAACAACGGTGGGGCAGCCTTCGCTGAAGGTCGATAATATTTTGGTCGGAGGTGGCAACTAATGAGTCAAGACAAACAACTTCTCAATGCGGTTGACTACGTGCTATCTGAAGCCAAGCGCCAAGGTGCTGAGGCGGACGTGATCGTTAATCGGAGCAACAGTTTCTCCTTGAAAGCAAACCAAGGTCAGTTGGATGAGTACAAGGTTAGCTCCAGCCAGGTGCTCGGCGTTCGAGTTGTAAAAGAAGCACGCGTGGCAACCAGTTACTCAGAATCGTTAGAGCAGCCTAGCCTAGACTTAATGCTGAGCAATGCGCTTCAAAGTGCGCGTTTCTCTAAGCAAGACGAACACCAAGCCATCCGATGCATCGACAGCCAAATCACAACCGATTTACCAGAGATTGCTCAAGCAGATACCACGTCTGTCGATGAGAAAATCGCTTTGTCATTAGCGCTAGAGCAGGGGGTTGTTAGCCAACCTCACGCTAAGAGCTCTCCTTACAACGGTTACAGCGATGGCGAAAGCGAGCTGATTATTGCGAATACCCAAGGTTCGCTATGTCAGCATTTTGAGCGCTCATTCAACTGTTATGCCTACACCTTGTTTGAAAAAGATGGTAAGCAGTCAATGGCAGGTAAGATGTCTCTCGGCCGTCGTTTTGAAGAGCTGGACTCCGCTTACTGTATTGAACATGGCTATAATTTAGCGCGAGATTTGCTTGAGGGTGCACCGGTTGCAACAGGCAGTTACCCGGCTATTTTCCACATCAATGCATTAAGCAGTTTGTTTGGTGCCTTTGGGAGTGCATTTTCTGGTGTCAGTGCCATGAAAGGCATTACTCCACTGGGAAATAAAATTGGTCAAAGCATTGCGAGCGAGCTGATCACCCTGACAGATAAGGCTTACGTGCCAAACGGTATGGCCATTGCTGCTTTTGATAGTGAAGGCTTTGCTACCCAAGACAATGTACTGATTGCCAACGGCCAATTAAACACATTGCTGCATAACAGCCAAACGGCGAGTTATTTGGGCACAGTGTCGACTGCAAGTGCTTCTCGTGGTGCTAAGTCGAGCTTAGATGTTGCGGCTAATCACAAAGTGATTGCAACAGGAAGCAGCCGCGAAGCTGAGGTTAAAGCGGGAGAGTACTTAGAGTTAATTGAGCTGCAAGGCGTGCACTCCGGTGCCGACGCCGTTAGCGGTGATTTCTCGTTTGGCGCGAGCGGCTTCTTATGTCGAGATGGTCAGAGAGTTCAGCCTGTTCGTGGGATTACGGTTGCGGGTAACTTCTATAAGATGCTTCAAGAAGTAGAAGCCGTTGGTGACAGCCAACTGATCAATGACAGTCGCACTTTCTTTGCCCCAGATATTCGTTTTGCTCGCCTTAGCATCGGTGGTAAATAGCCGGGTTAGAGCAAGCCAAAACGCCGAGCTCTAACTACGACGAATTCAATAAGCCAGTATAGGATAACTATGCTGGTTTTTTTTGATTATTAGCGCGATGAGTTAGTGCAATGTGCTGGGTGAAAACTTACTGATATTTAATTGAGGTTATCGATAACGAACGGCATTATGATACTCAAGCTGTTTGACATGAGCAAAGCATCTCTCCTGAACGACGGGTTGGGGAGACCCAAGGGATAACTTTTAGAGATCGTAAAGTAGAGACATGAAACGGATTTTTGTTGTGACCAGCTTGTTGATGACGGGCTGTGCTTCTTCTCAGTTTGTTGCTGAATTTGAACCTGAGTCTCCGGACTTTGCCATTGCATCCAATTTGGAGCTTTGTCGTTACATCGGACAACATTTGCCTGACAGTGACGATGCGAAACAAGAGCTGGTTAAGCGCGATGCCTTAACCGAACAAGATTGGTACTCAATCGAGAGCCGACAGCTAACTTTGGGCAATTCTGAGTGCGTGGTTTGGGCGATTTGGGGCAATGCATTTGAGTCTAAACAGATTAATGCGCTTAATCGATTTGGGAATGTCCAGTCACAAGTCACCTACTTATGCCAGCTAGAAGGTATCGAGTATTGCCCCTTCACCACGATCATATTTGTCAATGATGTCGTTGCAGATATCATTAAGGAAGACTAAATCGTTAATCAAACGAAACGCTTAAGTAAGGAATATCTATGAGATGGCTATTGGCTGTAATCTTTGCAATGGTGGGTGGTCTGGCATTGGCCAAAGCGGTTGAGGAGCCAAAGGAAAACGCCTTCGTCAATATTAATATGACCCTTGAGCTTGATGGCGTCGAAAGGGCACTTCAGGACACTCGTCAGTCGCTTGACCATATTGGTGGCGCGCTCGATCAGATCGCTCAAAGTGAAAACCTGACTCCTGAGCAGCAACACTTACTTGGTGATACGATTAAAAACCTCAATCAACTTGTTCACTTATCAAGAGACTCGGTTGAGTCCTTACCCAGTGCGTTTGAACAGTCTAAGAAGGCGGTCACTACGGAAAGTCGACGTTTTTTAGATGATTTACAATTCAAAGTGATGCTTGCGATTGCGGGCATTGGTATTGTCGTTGTGCTTATCATAGCAGCGATAGGTTGGTTTGTTTTAAGGCCGATGCAATCTTCGCTTGTCACTGTGACACAAAATATTTCCTCAATGGCTGGTGCGATTAAATCGACAGCGCATGCCCTAGACTCCATCTCCAACCAACAGCAAGATATAGCCCTGCGTCTTGAGCAGCACAAAAGCACGACGCAGCAAAATGAATCGCAACAAACAGCCTCTTAGCGAAAGGAGGCTGCCTGTTGTGGCGATAATGCACATGCACTACTTACTGCTTTGATGAGGCGGTGTATCAAGCTAATACACGCGGTTAGACGTTAGTTTTTACTGACTGGCGAGGTATTGATGTCGACATTGCCAGACGTGAGGTCTACCTGAGCATGATAAACAACATCTGGGTCGCCATAGTGTTTGAAGGTAAACCGGTACTGTTTTGCGGGAGCCCAAATTTTGTTGGGTTCCGAAGGTGTTAAATCGTAACCATCTTGCTGATAGAGTTCCGTCGACATGACATAACTGAGTGCGATCTGCTGTTCGCTAGCCAGATCATAGCTAGGCTCTAAAGAGGGGTTAGTAGGGTAACTTTCACCATTAAAACTCATTAAACGATAAGCGCCATTACTCCAGACGATGAAGTCTTGCCAGCCATTGTTAAAACTGTCTGCCAGCACAATAGGCGGCTTAGTCACAGAAAGTTGAGCAAGAACCTTACCTGAATGATCAAAGATAAAGGCAGAACATCCGCCACTGCCGCAAAAGTATCGATCTTGCATTAATACGAAATGCTCCGTTAAACCATCTTGGTTCAAATCAGCGCTGCCCGTCAGGTAGCGGATGTCTTCGGAGTTTAGCGCTATCCCTTCAGAGGCAAGAATCGTCTGGTTCACCCACTCAGCGATGTTTGCTTCGGATTGAGACGTTGTGTCACTGATTTGTACCGCTGAGCATCCGGTCATTAGCGTGGTTGAGGTTGCCAACAAGAAAGTAAGAAGAGATTTATTCATCACATACACTAAATAATTTATTTGGATTAAAGGTGAGTATACGCCTCTCGCGTAACGATGTGATGCAAAATAAAAAAAGACTGATGCTCTCACATCAGCTTTGCGTTTGTTTGTCGCTCTATGGCAACGGCTATCATTGCGTCACGTTACTCGCTTTCGCGATTGAATGCCCAGGCGTACATCAACTCAAGGGCAACGGTTGCCCCCGCTAATGCGGTAAGGTCGCTGTGGTCGTATGGGGGTGACACTTCCACAACGTCCATACCAACAATGTTAATGCCAGCCAATCCGCGCAGGATTTTCAGCACTTTATCTGAGTTTAACCCACCGCACACTGGCGTACCGGTACCAGGGGCAAAAGCCGGATCTAAGCAATCAATATCAAAGGTGACATAGACAGGTTTGTGACCAATGATGTCGCGCACGCGAGTAACAATATCTTCGGCACTCAGGTCGTTCGCTTCCATCGCGTTTATGACATTAAAGCCATGCTCTTGTTGGTCATACTCAGTGCGTATACCTATTTGTACCGAATGTTTAGGTGAAATTAACCCTTCATTCGGTGCGTGATAGAACATGGTGCCATGATCGTAACTGCTGCCGTTGGCGTAAGTGTCGGTGTGAGCATCGAAGTGAATCAGTGCCATTTCACCGTGATGTTTAGCGTACGCACGCAATATGGGTAGGGTAATAAAATGGTCCCCACCCAGTGCTAGCATGGTTTTCCCGCTTTTAAGAATTTCACTGGTTGCAGCCTCTAAGCGATAAGTGAAATCTTCAGCATCTCCGCAGTCAAAGACCAAGTCTCCAGCATCAATGACTTTGGCACGATCAAAAACATTAAAATTCCACGGAAACTTGTTTCCTTCCCAAGCTAAGTTTACTGATGCTCGGCGAATGGCATCTGGCCCCATGCGAGCGCCAGGGCGACCAGACGTGGCCATATCAAGTGGCACACCCAGTACCACTAGGTCAGCATCGGCTGAAACAGGGTTGCGCAGATAAGGTCTGCGCATAAAACTCATTGAATTCGAGTAAAGCGAATAATCAGTTTTAGTAAACAAATCATTCATTTAGAAATCCTCTAAATAGGTGTAACCGGTTAAGCCACCTTCTAATTCTTCTAGCACAGTTTGCTGTTCGTCATCGTTGACGCGTTCAGCTACCAGCTCACGGTAGTTTTGGCGAATTTTGTCCACATCGATATGGACGTAGCGCATCATATCTTCGACACTGTCGCCTTCATCGATACGTTCGATGATTGCTTCACCATTCTCATCAACACTGACGACAGCGCTATGTGTGTCGCCAAACAAGTTGTGCATGTCACCTAGGATCTCTTGGTATGCACCGACGAGGAAAAAGCCCATTAGGTAGGGTTTATCCTTGTTCCAAGCTGGTACGGGCAAGGTTGTTTCAATACCTTGGCCCTCAACGTACTGCTCTATGGCACCATCAGAGTCGCAGGTAATATCCAGCATGACAGCGCGGCGATCTTCGACGTTTTCCAAACCTGACAAAGGTAAAACAGGGAAAACCTGATCAATACCCCAAGCATCTGGCAGCGACTGGAATAGCGAGAAGTTGACGAAGAACTTATCCGCCAATCGCTCATTCAACTCGTCTAAAATCGGACGATGGAAACGATTTTTGTTGCTCATTTGGCGGCTTAACTCGAAATAGATTCGCAGTGAAAGCTGCTCTGCCCAAGCACGTTGCTGCAGGTTAAGCACTCCTGTTGCAAACTGTGAGTGCACTTCGGCTAAATCACTTTGCGTATCGTTGTAAATTTCGATCAGAGCGCGTGCGTCACTGCCGTCTTGCAAGTTCTCCCAGTTACGCCACATATTTTGCAGCAGGGTTGGGTCATCGGCATCCGGAGCAATGACTGACTCTGGATGGTACGCCTCTGTGCCTATTACGTTTGTGATCAAAACAGCATGATGAGCGGTCAATGATCGGCCTGATTCAGAAATAATGACAGGTTGCGGTTGACCATATTGCTGACAAACGTCGCCAACGGTACTCACAATATTGCGAGCGTACTCAATCAAGCCATAGTTCATTGAGTTAGAGGACTGACTGCGTGTTCCGTCATAATCTACCGCTAAACCACCGCCAATATCGAAGTACTTGATACCTGCCCCCATTGCGCGTAACTCACAGTAGAAGCGCGCTGACTCGTTCACACCGTTGCGAATGTCGCGAATATTGGCCATTTGCGAACCAAGGTGGAAATGCACCAGTTGCATCGCATCAAGCTGCTCCTCTTGTTTTAAGCGTTCAATTACGGTTAAAACTTGTGAGGCTGCCAAGCCAAACTTGGATTTTTCACCGCCACTAGACTGCCATTTCCCCGCCCCCTGTGACGCAAGACGAATACGAATCCCTAAGCGCGGCTTAACCCCTAAGCTTTTGGCTTCTTTTAGCACTAAATCAAGCTCAGACAGCTTTTCTAGGACGATAAATACTTTGTGGCCCAGCTTCTCACCAATCAGCGCTAAACGGACGTACTCGCGGTCCTTGTAACCATTACAGACGATCACAGAACTGGCTTTTTGCGCCAATGCGAGAACCGCTAACAGTTCTGGTTTACTGCCGGCTTCTAATCCGAGTTGTTTGGTTTCGAGCTGCGCTTGGCTTTCAAGAATCTCATCAACCACTTCTTTTTGCTGGTTCACTTTAATTGGGTAAACCAACAAGTAGTTGTTGCTGTATTGATACTCTTCAATAGCTTGGTTGAATGCTTGGCAGATACCGTGCACGCGTTGGTGCAGGATCTGAGGGAAGCGAACCAATACGGGTAAATTCAGTTGTTTTTGTTCTAGCTTAGAGACGATATTGCTCAAAGGAACTTGGTGCGCGTTATCGCTGCGTGGTGACACATACACTTCACCTTGGTTATCGATACCGTAGAAGCCTTGGCTCCAGTAATGAACATTGTAATCCGCACGAACACGATCAAGTTTAGAATTGTTTTCCACTACAAATCTCACACAGGTAGGGAGAAAAATCTATGGCTCACATAAAGGGAACCATACCTGACACGGGACTGAATCGGCTTTCTCTAAGCTTCCGCGTCGAGCGCATTAACGGACAAAAAGTGGCTTGAGTCTAACAAAATAATTTTGTCGTCACGATTGCTGAATGAAGACAATAGATAGGAGGATTTTATGTTCGATTTTGTTACCGATTTAATATGAGATGAAACCTTTCTTTGACTGCATTGAGCCGTTAAAATGAGCGCAAATTGATTACTTTGGAAGAACCATGGCAAAACTGACACTTCAAGAGCAAATGCTAAAGGCTGGCTTAGTTAACGAGAAGAAACTAAAGAAAGCGAAAAAAGGCTCCAAGAAATCTCGCGTCCAAGCACGTGAGGTAAAAGCTGCAGTAGAAGAGAATAAGCGTCAGCAGCAAGAGCGAGACAAAGCACTAAGTGAAGAGCAGAAAGAGCAGCGTCTAACCAAAGAAATCAAAGCGCAAATTAAACAGCTGATTGAGATGAACGCCATCGCTCAGACGGACGGTGAAATCAAATACAACTTCACGGATGGTACACTGGTTAAAGCGCTTTATGTTGAGCCACTTACCCGCGACCAGCTAGCGAAAGGCTTACTTTCTATTGCTCGTAGCGAAGAGTCCTATGTGGTGATTCCAAGCAGTGTAGCGAAGAAAATTGCCATGCGTGATGAGAGCGTAATCATCGAGCAGAACGGGCCTGCGGAAGATATCCCGGCGGAAGACGACCCGTATGCTGACTTTGTCGTACCTGATGACCTAATGTGGTAATCATCTCGACTCAGAATCCAAAAAAGCTCTACTGATGCAGTAGAGCTTTTTTTATAGGTGTCGTTATTCTGCAGACATAAAAAACCAGCCACTAGGGCTGGTTTTTAGAATCTTAGAAAATCGACGCTTAGGTCAATCTAAAATTATAGTACTTCTACGTTAGCAGCTTGAGGACCTTTTTGGCCTTGCTCAACTTCGAATGCCACTTTTTGGCCTTCTGCTAGAGTTTTGAAGCCTTCGCCAGTGATTGCGCGGAAGTGTACGAATACGTCAGCACCGCCGTTTTCTTGAGTGATGAAACCGAAGCCTTTCTCTTCGTTAAACCATTTTACTGTGCCAGTAGTTTTGTTAGACATGATGTGTCCCTTGTATAAAAGTTAATTAAGTAATTTGTTGCGCTGAAAACTTGAACTATTAAATGTAACTATGAAGCTAAGGGAAAATCTAACTGAACTACAGAATGACCGGCATTCTGATGGATTTACTTTTACTTGAGTTTCACTAATAACCCTGAATAACAGAGCGCAGACATAGTACGCTGATGCGTAATGGGAGTAAAGGCTTATTTGCGCAAATCGTCACTTTCGTGAACGGATGTCCGCAATATTTCTTTTCTCGCCCACATCAACTGCGAACTGTTACCTTTTTAAGCGTTTTCTCCAGCTTTTACAACTTCTTAAAGATGATAGAAGTATTAATACCACCAAAAGCAAAATTATTGCTCATCAGGTATTCGACTTCCAGCTCTCGGCCTGAACCGGTAATGTAATCTAAGTGACCACACTGATCGTCAAGCGTTTCGAGATTAAGTGTAGGGCTAAACCAGCCAGTGTGCATCATTTCTAAGCTCAACCAAGCTTCAATTGCTCCACAAGCCCCTAAAGTATGGCCAAAATAGCTTTTCAGTGAACTGATAGGCACTTTACCTAAGGCGTTAGCCGTTGCATTGCTTTCTGCGATATCACCTCGGTCAGTCGCGGTGCCGTGAGCAGAAACGTAATCGATTTTCTCAGGTTCAATGCCGGCATCTTGTAGTGCCATCTCCATACAAATTTGCATGGTCTCCATTTGCGGTTGAGTGACGTGTGCTGCATCGCAGTTGCTGGCAAATCCAATGATCTCGGCATAGATTTTAGCCCCGCGAGCGACCGCATGCTCATATTCTTCAAGCACTAAGGTTCCAGCCCCTTCACCGATCACCAGACCATCACGGCCTGAATCGTATGGGCGAGGTGTCGATTTCGGTGATTCGTTTTTCAAACTGGTGGCAAACAGGGTATCAAACACCGCAGACTCAGTAGGACAAAGCTCTTCACCTCCGCCTGCGACCATAACGGTTTGATAGCCGTGTTTGATTGCTTCGTACGCATAGCCAATCGCTTGACTACCCGATGTACAGGCACTGCTGGTCGGAATAACACGACCTTTCAAGCCAAAGAACAAACCAACATTAACTGCGGCAGTGTGAGGCATCATCTGTACATAAGTGGTTGCAGTAATCGCCTTGGTGGTTTTGTCATTCAACATGACCCCAAAGGCGCCGATCGCATCGGTACTGCCAGTCGAAGAACCGTAGGCGATGCCGGTTTGGCCATTGGTCAAAACATCATGCCCTAAAAGACCTGCTTGAATGAGCGCATTCTCTGTTGCGACGGTTGCCAACTTCGATACTCGGCCCATACCACGCACCTGTTTGCGCTTATAATGCTTAGGCAGTTCGAAGTCATCGACTGGCGCGGCGAGTTTGGTGTTTAGGCCGTCGTATTGCTCATACGAAGGCATGTATTGAGTGGCGTTTTCACACGCGCGTAATTTAGGCTCAATGGCAGCCCAATCATTACCAAATGCGGTAACACCAGACATACCTGTAACTACAACGCGGCGGCTCATACTAAGCCTCCATTTACCGATATCACTTGACGAGTCACATAACTCGCGATGTCAGACATTAAGTAGCTGACCAGTCCCGCGACTTCTTCAGGCTCACCCATTCGGCGAAGAGGGATCTGTGGCATGGCATGCTCTTTTACATGCTCGTCTACCATTCCGGTATCGATAAGGCCAGGTGCAACACAGTTCACGGTTATCTTGCGCTTTGCGAGTTCGAGGGCGAGAGATTTGGTTGCCCCAATCACGCCAGCTTTAGCCGCACTGTAGTTCGTTTGGCCACGATTGCCCATTAATCCAGATACTGAGGCTAGCGTCACAATACGTCCCCCCTTGCGTTTTTGCACCATCGGCATCACACAAGGGTGTAGTACGTTGTAAAAGCTGTCTAGATTGGTGTGAATAACCCCATCCCACTCTTCTTCTGTCATTGCCGGGAACGCGGTATCGCGAGTAATGCCCGCATTGTTTACCACGCCATAGTAGGCGCCGTGCTGTGCAATGTCGGCTTCAAGTTTATCGCGACACTCATCGCGGTTGCTAATATCAAACTGGATAAGGCGACCTTGACCGCCTTCGGCTTGGATAGTCTCAAGGGTTTGCTGAGCACCATTTTGGTCACCCATGTAATGAACAACAATCGTGAATCCATCTTTAGCAAGTTGAATCGCGATAGCTTTACCTATCCCTTTACTTG
Source organism: Vibrio sinaloensis DSM 21326 (assembly GCF_000189275.1). Taxonomy (GTDB): domain Bacteria; phylum Pseudomonadota; class Gammaproteobacteria; order Enterobacterales; family Vibrionaceae; genus Vibrio; species Vibrio sinaloensis. Next base: position 251,536 of record NZ_AEVT01000018.1, read on the forward strand.
CACCTGTGACTAATACCTGTCGGGTCATTGTTGACTCCTGATTTTCATTTCTTGTAATTTTTCTTCGGATGGAACGTAAACATTGAGCTGACAGCTTGCAACAAGTTGCTTGGCTAACTCAATACGAGCGGCGAACACTGCCATCCCGTTATCTTCCATCATTTTCTCTGCGTAGATGTCGAGTTGCTGGCCTTGGCTAAACGCATCTAACTGGGCGGTATAACGACGACTGCCAAGTAAAAAACCAATCGGTGGCTCTTGACCTTGTTGCAGTGCATGATAACCAGACCATGCTGCGACAGATTGCGCCATAAACTCGATGCCCACATAGGCTGGAATCGATTGGCTATCGGCGTTAAAAAATGGGTTATTGGGGCCGATATCGACCTGACAATGAATCGTATCTTGCTGAATATCCAGCGCACGATCAATCAATATCATCGGTCTGTCGTGTGGCAATAATTGCTCGATACAAGGATAGCTAGTCATGGGTATAACCGAAAATTAGGCTAATGTTGTTACCACCGAAGGCAAACGAATTACTCAGTATGGCTTTGCCATTGAGTTGAGTTTGGGTTTCAACCAAAGAGACGTCAATATCTTCTGCCTTCGAGAGGCACTGTTGCATCGGTAGTGGTAAATCGTGTTTTAAAATGTGCCAAGCAATAGCGGCTTCTGTGGCACTTGCTGCACCTAAGGTATGTCCGGTCAGCGGTTTGGTTGAACTGACCGGAACGCGATCGCCAAACAAGCGGTAGATGGCTTTGCTCTCCATGCTGTCATTGAGTGGTGTTGCGGTTCCATGAGCGTTTACATAACCGATATCCTCAGCACTCAAACCTGCGTTGTCTAACGCTTTTTGCATGGCTTGCTCTGCGCCTAATCCGTCGGGGTGTGGCGCGGAAATGTGGTGAGCATCGGAGCTGTCACCCGCACCTAATAAAGCAATGGGGGCTGACTCGCGACTCACTAGCATTAGCGCGGCCGACTCTCCAATGTTAATGCCGTTTCGCTGTTGGTCAAAAGGTCGACACAAGGTGTTGGATAAGGCTTCTAAACCATTAAACCCATTCAAGGTTAATTGGCAGATGGTATCGACACCGCCGACGATAACGGCATCCACTACACCATTTTTTAGCAAGTTCTGCGCACTAATAAATACACGCCCACTTGAAGAGCAGGCCGTGGAAATCGAATAACAAGGGCCGTCAATGTTGAGATACTCAGCTATAAACTCACTGCTGTTGCCTAATTCTTGCTTGCGATAATGAAATTGGTCAGGGAAAGTCCCATGCTGATTTTTATGGCTAAATGCGGCTTCACCATCGGATATACCAGAGGTGCTTGTACCGATAACAACCGCAATACGGCTTGGTCCATAGTGTTCAATCGCGCGTTGAATACAAGGTTCTATCTGTTGCAGTGCCGACAGCGCGAGTTGGTTATTGCGTGAACGATACTTCTCTAATCTGGCTGGGATGTTTGGTAAAGGTTCCGTCACTCGGCCGATAATCGTCGACGTTCCCGTGTTGAGAATCTCATCGTCTTGCAACATATGGGATGACTGCTCCCCAGCCAAACACTTGTGAATATCGCTTGGCTGCTGGCCCAAGGCCGAATGAAAACCACAGTCTTGAATGTATAAGGGAGTCGGCTCGTGTTTAGGCATGATGACGTTCTATGGTGCTTGGTTGTATTGCAGTGTTTTAATTGTAATCGCGTAATCACTGGTTAGGTTATGAAATTCAATATCGCCGGCCAGTTTATCGCTTTGGCTGTAGCGGATATCGATGACCTGTTGTCCGTGATTATCAAACACAGCTCTAGAATTTTCTGTGTCAATGACTCGCCACCTTACCTCATTTAGCGGACCTTCCCAAGCAGAACTCGGCCAGAGCGTGATCATTAGGTTAAATAGTACCTGCTCCGGCTTTGGTAGTGAGCCCTCTAGCCCGGCTAACACATCCGTTGTAATGCTTGATGCTTGATATTCAAGCGATAGGATTCGGGTCCCCCAAGATGAAAAACCTGCCAGCACTACCTTATCTTGGTTGACTTGTAGATGAACAGGAAGCTGCTCGCTTTTGGAGGTGCGATCGGCTTGCCAAGTCGCGGAGATAAGTTGACTGGCTGTGAGCGAGTACCCCAACTCACTAGGTTGCGGTAGCGTCACGGATACGCTTGGCGAGAGGCTTACAGTAGGGGCGCTTTCTTTGGGCGCTGAGGAACACGCAATGAGAGCGGCCGTCAGGGTCAGTACGCTAGCCTTTTTGAATAGGCGCTGATTCATCGTTGAGTCTCCGAAGCTGACTTGATTGCTATAGGTGATAGCAGCCAAGCGATAAAAATACCACTGAGTACCGTAATACCAAAACTATGAATTGCATGGGTTTGGCTTAATGCGAGTAAGCCAAAAGAGAGCAGCGTTGTGATTGCGGAAAGCGTAATAGCCAATAAAGTACTTTGGCTGCGCGCTTTCTCGGCAAAGAACAGTGTATAGTCGATACCAATCCCGATGATCAAAATTAACGCCAGCAAGTTAAACAGGTTGAGGGTTGAACCAAGCGCTGACGCAGTCGCAAGGCCGGCTATACACGCAATCACCGATGGCAATACAATTCGCACTGTGTGTGTCAATCCATAGCGCTTGGCTAACAACACACTGATCGCCACTACCGCAAGGGCCAACAGCTCCATCACTTTGACTCGATACTGGGCAAACAAGGTTGATATTTCTTCCGCCTTGTTAAGGTAGCGGATGTCAGCATCTTGCTCAGCGAAGTCTTTGACGCGTTGAGTCTGCGTCAGCTCATTAAGCACCACTACACTGGCAACTTGGTCATTGACCTGCCCAACGTAAAGAAAGCGCACGGGCTCTGATACTTGTTCGCTTAGGTAGTCTTGCAAGGAAACAGGTTTGAAGCTTGCGTTGAGTTTAGGTGGCTGGGTGAGTTTGAGCTGGTTTACCAATGTCGCTCCATGCTGGTTATACAACGCATCAATTAGCTCAAAGTCTGCTTGTTGGGTGGTTTTTGAACTTACGTATTGTGCCAAGCTTTGGTAACCGCTGATCAACCCCTGCTGCTGCCAAGCGGCTAAAGGAGTTTCAAGTGACTCGAGCTTCTGCATTAGGGCTTCGTCGCTACCCGCTGTCACCACCAACATTTGCTGCGAAGAGCGCACGCCACTGAGTTGGGCGATGAAGTCTTCTTGCTGCTTTAACTGCTTAGGCATCGCTTGCAACTGACGAATGTCGTCGTCGTAGCGTAGCTGGCTCAGCGGGTAGGCCGAGAGCAATAAGCAGCAGATTGGGAGCAAGGTTCTAAGATGAGGCTTCGCCCACAGAGCTAACCAACGCTGAAGCAATACTTGATTCGGCAACTTTCGGTTTTGAGAGGGCTTTGCAGCGAGTAAGGGATACCAAGCCACCACGGTGATGTAAGCCGCAATCAATCCGATCGAAGAGAACAGCGCCAACTGTTGCAAACCAGGGAACGGCGCAATCAACATGCCGAGATAACCGATTAAGCTGGTCAGCAAACCCATAGTGATTGCAGCAAAGATGTGTTGTAAAGCTCGCTGGCTATGCCACTTTTCTCCTTCTGCGAGGCGCTCGGTTAGGTAGTGAAACGCGTAATCGATGGAAACTCCAATCAAGCTGGCGCCAAACACCAAGCTAAACAAGTGAATGGTACCAAACAGCCAAGTGGTAATAGAGAGCGCGGTCAATAAACCGACGGAAATGGACAACAAGGCTAACGCGAGAGGGACGACGCTACGAAAAACAATGATCAGCAGTGCAACGACACCGAGCAATGAGAATAGACCGATGGTGCTGATCTCTGACTTGGCACTCTCGCTACCAAATTGTGCATAAAACAGCACCCCAGTGTGCCAGATGTCTGCTTGATATTGGCTGGCCAAGGTTTGCTCTATGGCGCTGATGTCTGCGACTCCGCGCTGAGCCGAAAAACTGTAAGGTGACTCTTTTAATGTCGCTGTGATCAGAACATATTCAGCGCCTTCGTTTTTGGCGGTGAGGTAGCCATTGTTGAGAGCAAAGGCGGAACTTTGTTGGGAAACTTGAGCCAGATAGTCACGAAACAGCAAAAACGGATCACCACTTAGCTCTTGGCCTGTAACGCCTGAAAACGGGTTGTACAGCGCCTGAACCACTCTTTGAACTTGGCTTTGAGGATGTTGGGTCAGCGTTTGACGTTGTTCATCGGTCAACTGCTGGAATCGATGCTGATAATAGTATTGTGCCCACTGTTTTTGCTGCCCTTCGTCAATGCGCCCAGTGACTTGGCTAAAAAGACCCGTGTGATTGAGTGACTCGGCCAGCGCGTCGGCGGCTAGGTGAAGATTTTCGCGCTCTTGGGTAGTGACAACGAACACAAGCTTGTCACTCATACTTGTGGAGACGGCTTCAAATGCTCGCTCTGCAATGGGATCTTGCTGGTTTTTTGGTAGCAGCTTAAGAATATTAGTTTCAATTGGTGCAGAACTTGCGAACAACCATTGCTGACTCAAAAGCGCGACAAATGTCAGTACCAGCGCAAACCATACCCCCGCAATGGTGCGAGCTTGAATTGGCTGCTTAGAAGCTGAATTGTTGCTGCTCTGCATCCGTTAAGGCCTCTGGAAATGACGTTTGGTTAGAGAACTGAATTTGCGTTTTATCGCCGCGAATCTCTTGTAATTCAAGCCGATTGATATTTTCATCACCCTGTAACGTGATGTGTTCGAATACCGCGTCTAGCGGCGCTTGCTTAGGTGTGAGTTCGAGTGCCCAGTCTCCATCGGTCGCCTCAAACGAGATAGTAAACTGCTGCTTTAACTGCTCTGTATCACCGTGAAATACGGCAAGGAAAACGTGGCTAAAGTAAAACGCCATCGGATTGTCTTGCGCAGTGATCGTTTGTGCAGGTTGACCGGAGAAGGTTTGGCGAAGTTTGTCCTGAGTCAGAACTAAACTGACTGGAAACGGGCTGGTCTGTTGCCAAAGCAACCCGCTGTTTTTGTTTAGGGTAAACGCGCCTTGAGAGCTGAGCGGTTGCTCAAACATTTCAAGATGTCGAGATTGGATGAACTCGCCTCGGACAGTCGCGTGTTTAGCCAGTTGCTGCTGCAGCGAATCTAAATCGGTGACTTGTGATAGGGCGACGGGTGATAACGTTAATAGCATCAGCGTAAGCCATTTTTTCATCCTTCGATACTCCCAGTTTGATGCCATCTTTCGATTTTATCGGTGAATACTTTTGGTGAGGCGAAACACATCTCTTGCTCTTTTATCGAAACGGCGACTTGGGTGGTGTGAGCTTTGCACATCCGCTTACCGGATTCCTCGTCGTAGATGACGTAATCGATGCGTAGGCGATTTTCCCATTCAGTGAGCTTCGCGTGAACTCGAATGGAATGGTTGAATGGAATGGCTTTGACGTACTTGACGCGTGTGTCGATGATCGGCCACATGTAGCCAGAGACATTCATGGCTAAATAACCATAGTCAATTTTGTCCATCAAGACGCGTCGTGCTTCTTCAAAAAAGCGGAAGTAATTTCCGTGATAAATGACCCCCATCGGGTCTGCATCTTGAAATGAGGTGACCAAGGTCACCTCTGTTTCGAGAGGAAAGTGGATCTCTGGCTCCATTATGCCTCCGGGTACAACGACCAGTGGCGTTGTTGGATGCGGTCGATAAAGCGACGCAAATCTTGCTCTAATGGACGATCTTCGACGACAAACTCAAACTCACCGAGCACCGCATCGCGAATCATTTTCAAGTTATCGCTCATGTGATGTTCATCAAGCTCGTTATGACGGCGGCGTATTTCAACGGCTTGGACACTGGCGAGCAGTGACGCTGCGGCGACTTGTTCGGTGAGTTCTAACACTCGAATGCAGTCTCGAGCGGCGATGGTACCCATACTCACCTTGTCTTGGTTATGGCATTCGGTAGAGCGCGAGAATACGCTGGCTGGCATCGTATGTTTAAGTGCTTCCGCAGTCCAAGCGGAAATACCAATTTGTACCGCCTTGAAGCCATGATTGATCGGCTTACGCTCACCTTGTGCTCCGGTTAAGTTAAATGGCAGTCCGTTGTTAAACTTGTAGTCCATTAACTGAGCCATTTGGCGATCCAGTAGATCGGCTAAGTTAGCGATACCCGTTTTGAGTGTGTCCATCGCCATCGCGATGTGGCCGCCATAGAAGTGACCGCCGTGAAGGACGCGTTCGTTATCGCCGTCAATAATTGGGTTGTCGTTGGCACTGTTTAATTCGTTCTCGATCATGGAACGTAGCCAAGGTAGAGAATCTTGCACCACGCCGATAACGTGAGGGGCACAGCGCAGTGAGTAACGGTCTTGAAGTCGGTCACTGTTACGTGGTGGGCGATCGGCCTTTAAGTCGTCTCGTAACCAAGCGGCAACTTGCTGTTGGCCTGGATGAGGTTTAACCGCAAACAAGGCCTCATCAAAGTGGAAGTCATTCCCATGCATCCCCACTGATACCATGGCGGTGATCTTGGTGCACAGTTGCGCAAGGTATTCGGCGCGCTTGTAAGCCAAGCAAGCTAAGGCGGTCATCACCGATGTCCCATTCATCAGCGCTAAGCCTTCTTTTGGCTTCAGTTGTATCGGATTGATACCAAGTTGGGCGAATACGTCGGCGGTTGGGCGCACTTCACCTCTATATAAAACTTCTCGCTCGCCGATCAGTGCCGCGGCAAGGTAGGAAAGCGGCGTCAAGTCACCACTGGCGCCTACAGAACCTTCCTGTGGGATACGTGGTGCGATGTCTTGGTTGATCAGGGTGACAATTTGATTGAGGAGGTCATGGGTAACACCAGACACACCTTGCGATAGAGAACACAAGCGAGTCGCGAGTACAGCACGTGCTTGCTCGTGAGTTAACACGTCACCCAAACCACAGCCATGAAAGCGGGTTAGATGAAGTGGCAATTCGTCGACTAATTCTGGTGGAATGGCGACAGTACAAGAGTCGCCATAGCCTGTTGTGACGCCGTAAATCACGCCTTCTTCTTTGAGCAAGCGCTCCAAAAATGCGACGCCACGGTCGATTTTTGCATTGAACTCTGCTGAGTTGTTCAAAGCGGCATTCGAGCCTTGCGCAATGGCAACAACATCTTCAATCGTGAGTGCCTGGGCGCCAAAAGTGATGGCGTTAGTGTTTTGCGTTGTCATCTTGCTGATTACTTAATGTCCAAAAATTGAAAAAATTGTACCACTGCAATGGGGCTTGCAGGGTGTAATGTTGCAGTCGGTTGGCGTAACTTTGCACTACGTTTTCTAGTGCTTGCTGACGTTCCTTTCTCGGTAAGACAATCTTGTCACTAAAATGCTCAAAATAAACATTGAAATGTGGATCATCACTTTCGTCATCGCGTAAGCCAAACAGAAGGTAAACCGGTGCTTTTAATACCGATGCCAACATAAATGGACCTTGCGGGAATGGCGCGGGTTTACCCAAAAAATCGGCCCATACAGAGCGACTTTCTTTGCTGGTGGAAGTTCGGTCGCCGACAATCACGACCCATTCACCCTGTTCGATTTTTTGCTGTAACAGGATTGCGGTGTCTGGCCCCATTGAACTGACCTGAATCAGGTTGAGCTCAGAGTTAGGATTGACGGCTTTCATGACGGTATTAAACCGCTCGGCATGCTCAGTAAATACTAGGGCATTGATTTTAATATCTTTATGCCTTCGACCTAGTGCTCGGCAAAGCTCGATATTACCTAAGTGCGAACCAAGGATAAGCACACCTTGCTGATTGTCGACCATGTCTTGAAACTGCTCTTGACCATGAATGGTGAGATTATCGACGCTAAAATCGCCTTTCCACGCGGCGAGCTTGTCGAGCATGGTGTGACCAAACGACAGCAAGTGACGATAGCTATTGAGCTTTTCTGGTAGGGTGATTGCGTTGAGTTCTGCGTAGGTTTGCAGCTGCGTCAAATAGATCTCAGACGCCTGTTTGGCCTCTCTCCCGGTCAGGTGGTAGTAGCGCATCACCAGATTAAGGATCAAGTTAAACACTTTTCGACCAAGTAAGCTGTATATGGCCAGCATGAGTTTGATGCCGAAGATAGTGCCTTGCTCTTGGCGTTTTGACCAGTGAGCATTGTTGCCCGTTTTACCCTTTCGAACCAACAGCTTGGGAATTCTCGGCAGCATGCCGAAAAACAGCCGCGTGTGCATCCAGCTTATTTTGACATTGTCCCATAAGGCGTCGAAATGAGAGATGCCACCCTCGGGGTAGATGACCCGAGTTTCTACAAAGTCTATTTCTACGCCTTCCCAATACATGCGCACCAAAATCTCGATATCGAAATCCATACGAGTGCCAATCTGGTACTTATCCAACACGTCAACGGTGCAGCTGACAGGGTAGGCGCGAAAACCACACATGCTGTCTTTGATGGCAAAGGAGAGGGTTTCTATCCACACCCAGACATGAGTCGCGTATCGGCCATATAAGCGCGATTTAGGTACGCTTTCGTCATACACAGGTTGGCCAGAGATTAGGTGAGTTGGGTTTTGTTCAGAAGCTTGCAAAAGCTTAGGTAACGCTTGAACATCATGCTGGCCGTCGGCATCAAATTGCACCACATGGCTGTAATTGAGTTGATTGGCGTGGCGTATTCCCGCCATTACCGCACCACCTTTGCCTTGGTTTTCGGGAAGCGTCAGCAGCGTAACGTTTTCTAGCGGCTCTAATTGGGCTAATGCTTGTTTGGTTTCTGCGTTGCTACCGTCGTCGACAATGATAAAAGGAATTTGAAAAGGGGTAAGCGACGACACCACGGCCGCGATGGTGCTGCCGTGGTTGTAACAAGGGATGAGGAAGCAGGCTTGGTAACTACTCACTTTTCTCACCTAGCTTCATTTTTCCTGAAGAGTGAACCGTGCCTTGTTGCGAGCTGTATTTAAAAGCGAGCTTTTGTTTGTTGCTGTCCCAGTCTAACTGCAAAGTTACTTGGGCATCGGGCCGGATAGGGTCTTGAAATTTAATCACTTCCATTCCCTTAAACACACTTGGCGTGCTTAAGTGCTCGACGGCGTAATGCAGTGCCCAGTCAATCTGAGTCACACCGGGAAGAAGTGGGAAGTGGTTAAAGTGACCGCTGAAGTCCAAAATATCACTATCCACTTGCAGAGTCAGTGTGGCGTGATTGTCTTGGCGAACAACATTCAAAATGGTCGGTTTTCTTTTGTCCATAAATCTGAGTCAAACGTTAGTATCAGAATAGTTTCTCTATGTCGGCAACTTGCCTTTTACCTTGACTGTTGAGCGGTATTTCACTCAACACTCGGTATCGACGTGGGATAGCGATTGGTTCTAGCCAATTACGCAGTTCATTTCGCAATGCCAGCCAAAACTTACCCTTACCCAATTGTGACATGTGTTGCTGCCCTGCTGGCGTCAGTACGATAACCGCATTCAACACCAGACGTTGGCCATCTTGCATTGAAATAACCGCACTTTCATCAATCCAATCGAGTTGATCCAAGCGCTTTTCTACTTCGACAAGTGAAATGCGTTTCTCTTCAACCTTAACGATGCGATCGGTACGGCCAAGCAGCTCAAAGTGCACCTTATCATGGAATCGACACTCGTCCGCAGTTTGGTACCAATTTTCGCCATCGATATGCGCCGATTTTAAGCGAAGACAGCCTTCGTTATTGAGCTCCGCATCAATACTTGGAAACAATTGCCACGGGGTCGAGGCTTGCAGCTGTTGGCGATAAGCGATTCCTCCCGTTTCAGTACTACCAAATACTTCAATCGGCAGTTGGCCAAACAGAGCTTTACTGTGTGTCGCAGCGCTGTGAGGCAGTGGTCCACCTGACGAAAAAACTGTCCCTAACGGACTGGTTTGATGTTCTTCATTGAGCCGTTTGAGTAGGGCTGGGCTACTGATTAGAGCGACATTTTCAGCTGCATGATGGACGAGCTGCTCAGGAAACTCTAGGTTAGCGATCGCGAAAGCTCGCCCAGCACACAACGGCCACAACAGGCGGAACAGCAGTCCGTAGATGTGTTGGTGTGACACGGTACTCTCGATGCGTGAAGGACCTAAACGTTCCCCCCATAACTGCTCTAAAATGGCGATTTCGGTTTCGAGCTGAATCAGCGTTTTATCAATTGCTTTCGGTTTACCACTTGAACCCGAGGTAAAAAGAGTCAAAGCAATGGTGGACGGATTTAACGCAGTCAGCGAAGGTAAGGTTTCTAAATCCTGTCCGTTTTCAGCCAATGCGGTTAATTGCGCGCTGGTCACAGAGTGAGCAATATCTATCGCATCATCATGAAGCAGTAAGTCAAAATGCTCTTCTAGCTCTTTGACGGCTTCAGGCTGGTAATTTCCCGGCAGGACGAGGGATTTATTCGCTACACAACAGGCAAAGAAGGCAATCGCAAACTGGTAGCTATTGGCAAAACACAAAGCAACCCTCTGTGCTGGTTGGTTCGATAGCCAGCTTCGATTTTGTTCAACTTCTCGCTGAAACGTTGCCCAGTCTATCTGCTGGTGCGCGGAGAAAGCGACGAGGTGGGTCGCTGAACGTTGAGCACTGAGCAAATCGGTAAGGGAGCAAAAGTGGGGGTTAGTTACGCTCATTTTTTAATCCTGACGCACAAATTGACGCACTATCCATTCAATGGCAAACAGGGCTCCTGCGAGTAGGTAGCTCACAAGGCCGTTGTAAAAAGTCCAAATCTCTAGCGGTTGGAAGCAGGTATAAAGGGCAATCGCACCGTTGATGACGAAAAACAGACACCAGACCTTAGTAACACTGCGAGTGTAACGTACACCACTCTCTGGCAAGTCTGGTTCTTGCAGACGTGCCAAGCGTTCTATTATGGTCTGCGATTGACCTAGACTCATCGCAAATAGAATCAACATGCACAGATTGACGATGACCGGATAAAAGGTCAGCCAACCATGTTGTTTAAGGACGATGCCGAGGGCGACGAGGACAATTCCAGTCACCGCGCTAATTTGTGCGACCTGCTTGAGCTCTTTCAGCTTGCTTCGTTGAACCACGAATAGGCGGGCTGCCAAGGCGGCGATAAGCAATATCCCCACCATGGAAAGTCCGAAATTATCAATGCCGAAATAGACGGCAAAAGGGTAGGCAATTAAGACAACGGCAGACAGCGCTGTCAGCAATTGTCGCATTAGGCTTCCTTGAGAAGCTCAGTGACTGCGTTTACCACATCATCTACCGTACGAACGGTGCTGAACTCGGCAGGTTTGATTTTTTTGCCTGTCACATTTTGCAGGTGCACGACTAGGTCAACGGCATCAATGCTATCTAGGTCAAGATCTTGGTATAGGTGAGCGTCAGGAACAATATCAGCGGCATCAATCTCAAATAATTCTTCAAGTGCGTCTTTAACTTGGTTAAATACTTGTTCTTTGTTTACATCTGTCATGAGAAAGTACCTAAAAATTATTCACTGATTTGCGAAGAAATATATTTCGCTAAGTTGCTTACTGAAGCAAAGTGCTCACGTGTATTTGAGTCGTCAGCATCGATCACAATATTGTATTGTTTCTTGATCGCTAAGCCCAGTTCTAGCGCATCAATGGAATCTAAACCTAGTCCATCACCAAATAGCGGCGCATCAGTTTCAATATCTGCGATCGTGAGATCTTCAAGATTTAATGCATCAATAATAAGTTGTTTAATTTCGTTGTGTAATGTTTCCACTGGGACCTGCTTGTAACTATTGGTTTTCTGGAAAGAGTGTTTCGCTTAAATGTTGTTGCAGACGTCGAGCCGCAATAGTAGGTGACGTAGTTTGCTCTATAAATGGTTTAACCTCAACTTTATCCTTAACTTCGACGTGGAAAAAAGGCTTAGTTGGCGGTACTTGATACCATTTTGTCTCTTTTGTGAGAAAACTTGGCGTTACCTTAATATGAATTAAACGCAAATCCGTTTCTGTGCGTACAGCAATTTGCGCAGAACCGCGCTGCAGTTTTGATTTTACACCAGGAGTGGTGCGGGTTCCTTCTGGAAACACCAAAAGTACGTTGCCGCGCGCAAATCTTTCTGAGCAAATAGACAATAAGTCGTCCGGCGCTTCATTTGGAATATAGCCTGCGCCTTTGACGATATGTTTCATGAAAGGGTTCGACCAAATGGCCGATTTGACTAAGCAATCGCAGCGTTCCAACTGGGAGGCGATGAGTACATAATCGATAAGGCTAGGGTGATTGGCAACAATCAAACAGTTGCGATCGGCTTTGAGCTTCTCGGCTCCTACAATTTTGTAGTCAATCGCACCCGTAAATCTCATTAAGCGACAAAACATGTCAAAGCTACGTTGAATCGCACCTTGCACACGGTATTCCCGCTCAGTTTGGTTACTGCTGGTTAAGCGAATATAAGGGTTGGCGATAAAACTTAACCCCAGCCCGCCTAGGCCAAATACGCTGAAACAAAACCCAGTGGCGACTACTCGCCAGTATTGATTCAACTTAGTCATTACGTTGCCATGTCCACGTTTGGCGCTGAGAACAAACAGACCATTGCGGCTTTTTCGCTAGATATTTGGCTAAAAAGTCGAGCCCTTGCGGTAATTGTGCCTCATCGGGTTGTGGCGTAGAAGTTGCGACAGATATTTGATTCCCGGCACTTAACACTAACCCTAACGCGTAGCCTCGATAGTTGTGCTGCTCGTACTGGTGGTACACTTCGGGTACAGGCTCATCAAAATCAATCACCATCACTTTGTCTTGTGGATGGCTGGCTAAGTGAAGCCAAGCTTCGAGAATGGCACTTTGAAAGGTGTTGTCGCCAGCCGCAATCGAGGTTAAAGGGATTGGCTTTTTACTCGCGATAGTGGCAAGGCCTGCCGCCGTGTTATGTACCGATTGCGAGAACGCCATCGGTGAGGCTTCTTCTCCAGCCAGTATGTCTTCGATGAGCTTTGCGCTTCTCGCGAGCTCTCCGTGGCGACTGGCAAACACCAAATAATCGACGTGATGCTCGGAGAGAAGCTCTAAACTGGTTTGCACGGCGAGTTTACTCAGACTGCTCATGCGACGGCGCATCATTGCAGGGATGGCAGACACTTCGGCTTTACCTTCGGTTGGCCATTGCTGATCTTGGCTCCAGTTCTGCCAGTCTTGTTGCGTCGATAGACCGATCGCGTTTGCATGCCAAGCGTCGATGTGAAATGAGAGTTTTATGTCTGAATGTGGCATAAGATATTGAATTGTTAGTTATACAGCGAAATACTATTACGGAACTACATATAAAGACAAAAGGAATCATTACTATGTCACCGTTTAAGTTACTTAGCTCTGCCTTATTAGCTTTATTACTTGTTGGTTGTGGTCGCGTGCAGCCTGTAATGAACGTTGAGGATACTCCAGTTGCGTATAATCTTCAAAGTAAACAAGTGAAGTCCGCTATAATGCAGGCGGCGTCAAATCGTGGTTGGGTGATCGAAGAAATTAGTCCAAACGAACTAAATGCAAAAATTCATGTTCGTAGCCACTTTGCTGAAGTAAAAATTCCATATAATGAAAAGTTTTACTCAATTATTTATCTTAACTCAGAAAACTTAAAAGCGAGTGATGGCAAAATTCATCGCAATTATAATCGTTGGATCAACAATCTGAACGTTGATATTAAGCGCCAGTTGTCTTTAGCTGCCGCGCAATAAATTTTTAAGTTGTACTAATTATTAGGTTTTTCCGTGTCACATAAAAAAAATGATCCGTTTAACGCTCTTGAAGCGAAAACAGAAGCTCAAAAACTCTCTTTTGCGCCTATCGTGTTTCATACTGCGCGTACTTTGCGTGATTTAGGCGTATTGGCCGCTTTGGATAAAGTCGGCAAAAAAGGGTTAAGTGCCCCTGAAATTGCAGAGCAGACAGGCGTATCTGAATATGGCGTTAAAGTGTTGTTGGATATGGCAATTAGTGCTCATATCGTGACATGGGAAAAACCTAACTACTGTTTAGCCAATTTGGGCTTCTTTCTTTTGCATGATGGCATGACCAAAGCCAACATGGATTTTACCGCTGACGTTTGTTACGCCGCGATGATGCACTTAACGGAAGCCATCACCGAAGGTAAACCAGCTGGCTTAAAAGAGCTAGGTGATTGGGAAACCATTTACCAAGGCTTATCGACCTTGCCCGCTAAAGCAAAAGAGAGTTGGTTCCAATTTGATCATTTCTATTCTGACCGTTCATTCCCGATTCTGTTGGAAGAAGTGTTCAAATCAGAGCCAAAGAAAATCGTCGATATCGGTGGTAATACCGGTAAATGGGCAATGCAGTGCTGTGCTCACAATGCAGAGGTAGAGATTACCATTGTTGATTTGCCTCAGCAGTTAGAGATGGCGATGAGTAATGCCAAAGCAAAAGGCTTTGCTGACCGTGTACACCCATTCCCAGCCAACATGCTCGATAAACAGCAAACATTACCAGAGCGTGCTGACATCTGGTGGATGAGTCAATTCTTGGATTGTTTCTCACCGATGGAAATCCTGAGTATTCTCCAACGTGTGAAGCAACAACTTGGCCCGGATGACTCGGTATACATTCTCGAACTGTTCTGGGATGCGCAGAAATACGATGCCGCCTCTTATAGCTTGAATGCAACGTCACTTTATTTCACTTGCCTTGCGAACGGCAACAGCCGCTTCTATCGTAGCGATGATTTCTTGGAGATCATTGACGCGGCAGGCTTAGTAATTGAAGAGAGAACTGACAATATTGGCCTTGGTCATACCTTACTTAAGCTGAAAGCGCAGTAGTAAGGTCTAACTTGATATTATGACTATGAAAACAGAATCTACCCAAGTGGTTGTCATTGGCGCTGGCCCTTCAGGCTCCACGGTCTCTGCGCTACTCCTTGCGCAAAATATTGATGTGATTGTTATTGAGAAGGCGCAGTTCCCGCGCTTTTCTATTGGCGAAAGTTTGTTGCCAGCCTGTATGGAAGTCGTCGAGCAGGCCGGCATGACACAGGCTGTTAGCGATGCAGGCTTCCAGTTTAAAGATGGCGCGGCGTTTCGTCGCAATGGTGTTTATACCCAATTTAACTTCACTGATAAGTTTACGCCTGGGCCTGGGACAACTTTTCAAGTTCAGCGGGGCCATTTTGATAAAGTCTTGGCTGACTGCGCACAGGGGCAAGGGGTTGAGATTCGCTATCAACATGAACTGACCCAAATTGCGTTTAATGACTCAGGCTCGCGTCTCACCGTCAAAGATGCCCAAGGCGATGAGTATCAAATTGAGGCAGAATTTGTGTTGGACGCGAGCGGATTTGGCCGAGTGTTACCTCGTATGTTGGAGCTTGAGGAGCCGTCTTGTCTGCCGGCGCGTAAAGCCATCTTTACTCATGTCGTTGATAATATTGATGGCGAGTCGATCGAGTACGATCGCGACAAGATATTGATTTCGGTTCACCCAGATAATCATGACGTTTGGTATTGGTTGATTCCATTTTCCAATGGTACTTGCTCTTTGGGTGTGGTTGGTGAACCTGAGTTCTTTGACAACTACCAAGGTGACAACCTTGACGTGTTAAAGCAGATCACTCATCAAGAACCAGGACTGGCGGTATTGTTGGCCAACGCCGACTATCCAAACCCTGCCGGTGAATTGGGAGGCTACTCTGCCAACGTTAAGCATTTGGCCACCTCTCGTTATGCACTTTTAGGAAATGCGGGCGAGTTTTTGGATCCGGTGTTCTCTTCCGGTGTGACGATTGCTATGAAGTCGGCACAGCTTGCTGCTCACTGCGTAGCGAAACAGTTAGGCGGTCAAGTTGTTGATTGGAATGCAGAATATGCGCAACCTTTGATGGTCGGTGTGGACACTTTCCGCACGTATGTTGAAGGTTGGTATAAAGGTACATTGCAAGACGTCATCTTTTATCAGGCGCCGAATCCACGTATCAAGGCAATGATTTCATCTATCTTGGCTGGTTACGCTTGGGATACCAATAACCCTTACGTGAAGAGCAGCCAACAGCGTTTGGATACGCTCGCGGAACTCGTTCGAAGTAATAGTCAGTAAGAGTTTGATATCGCGCAAAGGTTGAGTTGGATTATTCGTCGCCCTCTGCTCATACTTTAAGTGTGCAGCCTAGGAGAGCAAGCTATGAAAAATGACCTTGACCCGACCAAAGTATTGCAAGCTTACGAGACCGTCATGTCTAATGGAACGCCAACGGAACACGGCAAGATGTACGAAGGCGTAGAAGCGTTTTCTGACTACGATGGATACAACGTCTACATGCGAGGGAATGGCGTTGAGTTGAAGATAGGTTTCCATAACACCTATCATCTTGAATACGACCAAGAGCACTTACGCGATAGCTTTTTAAAGAAAGTGGCCATGCTAGCCAAATAACGTATTGCTTCAGACGAAAACAATAAAGCCCCGCGCAACAGCAAGGGGCTTTTTAGATCAGTCTTCTTCAACTAATACTGAGTCGTCGGAATAGTCTTCTGTCGCTTCAGGTTTGTTACGACCGTTTAAAGTATGAAAACGCTTACGACCGCGCGCGAGCTGAATGTATTTTAGCCATATGCGCTCAAGTTTTGTTTTTGCCTTGCCTGGGTTTTCCAGTACTTTGACGAAGTGTTTTTCTTCCGAGTTATCAGGAACAATTTCCCCTGACTCTAAACCCAGCATAGTGTCGCCATAAAGCGTTAGAATTTCTTCCTCTGCAAGCGTAAAATCACCAGACTTAGCAAAGCCTCTCGGAAACTTAGTGTTGTCGTAAAAACGTTTTTTGCCGTGACGAAATTGAGTGTCAGACATTATAGTAGCCTCTATAACCTACATTGATGAATTACCCTAAACGGTACAAAGCGAAAATTAGGCGTAAATTTAACAAAAGAAAAACAAAACCTTTTTATCGTCTCTATTAAACAGTTTTATGAAACTTAGGTAACAATTTGTTTAATGAGCGATAAGTCGTTTTTCATTTTTTGCTACTCTTGGAATATTGCACCTAGAGGAAAATAGATGGACGTAAAAGTCTTTAGAACGTTTCTGGAATTAGCCAACGTTCGCCATTTTGGTCGTGCGGCTGAAAATCTTTATATCACCCAAGCGGCAGTCAGTGCTCGTATCAAACAGTTAGAGAGTTACTTTGATACTCAATTGTTTATCCGCGATCGCAATAACATTAAGTTGACGTCATCGGGTGAACGTTTGATCGGTTACGCTGAAGTCATGGTGAGCACATTGCAGCAAGCCAAGCTCGAGTTGTCATTAGAAAGTGGTAAAGCTTTGCAACTGACCTTGGGCGGCACACCTAACGTTTGGGATGCGTACTTGCAGAACTGTTTAAGTTTAGTGACTGATGAGTTTGAAGGTTATGGCTTTATGGCAGAAATCATGGGCCGTGAAGCGCTTAACCGCAGCTTGCAAGAGCGAACCTTGGATATGGCGTTTGCCTTCGATCAAATCAAAGCAGATGAGCTAAATTGTAAGAAAGTGGCTGATGTGGTGCTGGTGCTGGTGTCGACCCAACAAGACGACCTTGAGCATGTTTTTGCGGACAAGTACGTCTACGTTGATTGGGGAACCAAGTTTGCCTCGGAGCATGCTGAGCGACATCCTAAAATTCCCGCGCCATATTTACGTACCTCGACCGCGCGTATTGCCCTCGATTTTATTCTCGAAAAAGGCGGCAGTGCATACTTACCAGCATCGTTGGTCGAACCGTTTCTTGCCAGCGGCCAACTGAATAAGGTCAAAGGTGTGGAAGATTGGTGTCGGCCAATCTATCTCAGCTACCGTAAAGCCAGTACATCGATTGAAGCGATCAAGCAAGTAGAAGAGTTAGTGAAGACCATTGACCCGGTCACTGCTTACAGTCTTCAGCAGATGGCAGACTTGCCAGTCGATGAGTAAAAAAGAACCGACAAGCCTCTCTCGCGAGAGGCTTTTTTACAAGCTCATTAAACTTTCAATCGACTCTTCTATGCTCAGGTTATGGTAGGAGTGAACGTGTTGTCCATCTGAGGCATCAATTAGGATTCGGTGGATATTCGAAGCGCCGTGTTCGTCAATAATACCCAGAGTTTGTTCTACGCTGTGACACGTCATAGTGAGTTCGCCTCTTAGGACGACAGTGCAAGAGTGCAGATTCATAGCCAACTTCCTTATTATTTTTTAACTGCAATTTTTAATTTAGAAGAAATTTTCTGATCCGCCAACTTCATACAGTTCCGAAAATGGCTAGTATTCGTCATTCAGTCGATTAGACTGCTAAGCAGAAGAAAGAGTTGCCCAAGGAAAATGGCATGAACAGGTTACCTGGATTGAGCATACAAGAGTGTCAGCGCGCCAGATTGGCACGCGATGTTCGTTTTGATGGTCGATTTTATATTGCAGTGAAAAGTACCGGCATATTTTGCCGACCTATTTGCCCAGCGAACTTACCCAAGGAAGAAAACGTCGAGTACTTTGTCGAGAAAGCTCAGGCACTTCAGGCTGGGTATCGCCCGTGTTTACGTTGCCGCCCAGATAGCGCGCCGAGCTCTTGGGCTTGGAAAGGGGTTGAAGCCACCTTGCAACGGGCGGTCGATTTGATTGAACAAGGTGCTTTGCATGACGCAAGCTTAAGCGAGCTGTCAGAACGCTTGGGGATAAGCGATCGATACCTCAGGCAGCTGTTCCAAACCCATCTTGGCATGGCACCCAAGCAGTATGCGCTATACCAGCAACTCATGTTCGCCAAGCATTTGCTCCATTCGAGCTCAATGCCAGTGACAGAGATTGCGTTTGCGAGTGGCTTCAATAGCGTGCGGCGCTTTAATGATGCATTTAAACAAGTGTTAAAACTCACCCCTAGCCAAGTGCGTAAGCAAGATAAAAACTCGCAGGGCAGCAACTTCATTGACTTAGCTTACAAAGGACCACTTGACTGGCAACACATGCTTGATTTCTATCGTTTACGGGCAGTGAAGGGCATTGAATCGGTCGATGAGAACAGCTATCAGCGTTCCTTTGTTCTGCAAAACACGGCAGGCTGGTTCAAGATAGCCCCCTTGAAATCAGGAGTCATGCGCGCTGAATTTAAACTCGACGATACACGCAAACTGAAGGCGCTAGTGAGTCAACTGAGAAGGATGTTTGACCTTGATACTGATGTGTTGAGTATAGAGCAGCAATTACACCAATTAGAGCCTGAGCTTGTGCGTCATACTGGCATTCGTATTCCTGGGGTATGGAGCTGCTGGGAAGCTGGGGTTCGAGCGATTTTGGGCCAGCAAGTTTCAATAAAAGCGGCGATTGGCCAGTTAAATTTGCTGGTTGCAACCCTTCAGCCACAAGGCGAGAAGCACTTTCCGACGCCTGATGAAGTCGCCGGTACCGATTTGACTTTCTTACGGATGCCTCAAAGTCGCAAAGAGACATTACACCGTTTTGCGGAGTTTATGCGTGATCATCCAGAGGCCCCATTGAGCGAGTGGCTAGCTCTAAAGGGGATTGGTCCTTGGACGGTTAACTATGCTCGTTTACGCGGGGCGTCTGAGCCGAATTGTTTTTTAGATGGAGACTTAGTGGTGAAAAAAGCGCTCAATCAGTTTCCTAAACTTAATCCGCAGTCTGTGGCTCCTTGGGGCAGCTACGCGACGTTTCATTGTTGGAGTCATGCATGAATACGCGATACGTTACTTTTTCTACTTCTTTAGGCAAAATGACCTTACAAGCGAATGACCAAGGCTTATTGGGTGCTTGGTTTGAGACCCAGACCACACAGCCGGAAGAGTTAGGACAATACAGCGAATCTGATCCTATACTTAATAATGCAATCAAGCAGTTACAAGAGTATTTCTCGGGCAGCCGATCCGAGTTTGAGCTACCATTAGCGGCGCAAGGCACCGAATTTCAGCAAAAAGTGTGGCATGCTTTAACGACTATCCCGTATGGTGAGACATGGAGCTATCAAGATCTCGCCAATGCCATTGATAACCCTAAAGCGGTGCGAGCTGTTGGGTTGGCGAATGGTAAAAATCCGATTTCGGTGATTGTCCCGTGTCATCGGGTGATAGGTAAAAATGGCAAACTGACGGGTTATGCAGGTGGCGTAGAGCGCAAAGCCAAGCTTCTTGAATTGGAGAAACTGGAGTAACAGAATGAGCAAAAGGCACTGGATATCAGCGGTAGTACTGTCTAACGTGGCTTCTTTTGGGTTAATTGGCTGCTCAGAAGAAGATGCGGTACGTATGTTGAATAAGCAAACGTACGATTTTGTTGGCGTGTATGAAAACCAACATAACGACGATCTGCTTAAGTTTGCTGATGCTCAGGTGACCTTCATCAAGCCCGGCGTGCCAGACATGATCAAGCCATTTGAAGTGGATGATAACGCACTGACCATTACCATGCGTAACAGCTCCAAAGAGAAGCGTGAAGATATCGTGATGAAGATACACGGTCAGAATGAGCTGTTAACTTGCAGCGCGTGTGCAAAATATCAATTGGCAAGTATCTGGCAAAAGCGTGATTTCACGCCTTTGCCAGCTGAGTCAAACTAAGTAAACAAATGCCCATTGAGCATCATGTGGACCACGATACTTGCGGCATAGCCTAGTGAAATGACCGGCATCCACTTGAGATGACCAAAGAAGGTATATTTGCCATGGGCAGCGCCCATTAACGCCACGCCTGCTGCTGAACCAATCGACAACAAACTGCCGCCAACCCCTGCCGTCAATGTTACTAACAGCCAGTTACCCATCGATAAAGTGGGTTCCATGGTGAGTACCGCGAACATCACCGGAATGTTATCGACAATCGCAGAAAGGATCCCGACCATGACATTCGCCCACACTGGATCCCACTGGGTATACATGATTTCAGAGATCAACCCCAAGTAGCCAAGCAAGCTTAAACCACCTACGCACATCACAACACCGTAGAAGAACAATAGCGTATCCCACTCGGCATGAGACACTCGACGGAATACGTCAAACGGTACCACTGAACCTAAGCGCTTCAGTGCGTGATCGTCTCGGTTGGCGATGGCCATAGCGGCCTTTTTGTGCAGCGATGCTTTGAGAGTCCGGCGCAAGAAAAAACCAAAAAACTGCAAGTATGCTAAGCCCATCATCATGCCAATAACTGGAGGGAAATGCAGCACAGCATGGAAAGCAACAGCGGTTGCGATGGTGAGGATAAATAGCGCGACAATTCGGCGCGCACCCCGTTTGAGCTCGACGTGCTGGTGGACAACATCAGGCTTAGTATTGGGCACAAACATCGACATGATGATGGCGGGAACTAGGTAGTTGATCACTGATGGTAAGAATAAGGGCATGAACTCAGCAAAAGAGACGTGACCAGCTTGCCAAACCATCAGTGTGGTGATGTCGCCAAAGGGACTGAACGCTCCTCCTGCGTTCGCCGCAATCACAATGTTGATACAGGCAAGGTTGATAAAACGAGTGTTGTCTCCCGCGACTTTCATGACCACAGCGCACATCAATAGCGCAGTCGTGAGGTTATCCGCGATGGGAGAAATGAAAAAGGCCAGTATTCCCGTTAACCAGAACAAAGACTTGAAGTTAAATCCTTTACCGACCATCCAAGCTTGTAACGCGTCAAACAGCCTTCGCTCTTCCATGGCACTGATATAGGTCATGGCGACCAGTAAGAACAGCAATAGTTCGGCGTATTCCAGCAAGTTATGCTCTAAGGCGGCTTTCGCCACTTCGATCTGGTCGTACTGCGAGTACACATAGCCAATCATTGCCCAGATAATGCCTGCCGCAAGCAGCACGGGCTTTGATTTGCGTAGCTGTAGGTATTCTTCGAGCATCACTAGGGTATAGGCGATGGCAAAGATCAATAGGGCAGCATAGCCGATGGTGGATTGGGTGAGGGGTAAAATGTCGCCTGTCGCATTGGCAGCAAAGGCGCTGATGGGGGCTAGCGTTAAAGCAATAAAGACTGACCACTGCAGTTTCATACTTCCACTCCTTCGAAAGATGATTGTTGTTATACCCAAGTAACCTCGCTAGGAGGGAGTAAGAAGTCACTTGGGTATAAAGCAATGGTTCCCTAGTGTAATGGCGTTTGCGCTAGGGGTATGTGAGATAGGTTTGATCTGTTTGAATTCTCATCAATTTTTAATCAGGGGTGATAACTTTATGAATCAATTTGATATGCAATGTTATTTATTTGGTTTGGAAGTATGAGCTATTTAGGCTCAATATCACAAAATATGATAATGCATGAATAGATATTAATAGTTCGTGATGCTATTTGATGAGGATCATCCTCACGGCGTACTCTTTAATCCAAGATCCCTATGTGTTCTGTTCCACATAATCGACTACATAGGTGAAATATGTCTGATTCCAATCAAAAACAGCGCAAAGTGACCTGGGGCTGCTACGTCGCACTCGCTTTCGCTGTGGTGTTTTTCTCGGGGCTGATGAAGTCCAATGAATGGTATGGTGTGCTTGACTTTACCACCCTCAATGGCTCTTTCGGTAGCGTTGCTTACGATGTTAAAGAGACGGCGGAAGGCGTGGAAGCGGCAACCACCTCTCTGCGTGGTAAAGGCGGCAGCGGCGCGCGAGACGGCTTTATTTTTGCTCTTACGCTTATCCCAACCGTGATGTTTGCTCTGGGGGTGATCAATGTTCTTGAACATTACGGTGCGCTGGATGCTGCTCGTAAACTTCTTACGCCACTTCTACGCCCACTCATGGGGATTCCGGGCAGCTCCGGCCTTGCCCTCATAGCGTCGTTGCAAAGTACTGATGCTGGCGCGGCGATGACTCGTCAACTTAAGGATGAAGGGCGTTTAACTAAACGTGAAACCGACGTCTTTACTATGTTCCAGTTCACGGCAGGGGCAACCATCGTTAACTTCTTCTCCTCTGGCGCTGTGCTATTTACTCTCACTATGGCAGACGGCTCGCTTGCCGTGACTTCTTCGATTGGCTTGGCTGTTGCGATTATGTTCGTGTTTAAGTTTGTTGGTGCGAACTTGTTCCGTATCTACTTGAACATCACCGAAGGCAAAGAAGATAAGCAGGGTAAACAAGACAACAACGAGGCTGCAAACCTAAAAGAGGAGACGGCGTAATGAGTGACGTAAAAGTAAGAAAACCAATGATCACTGATATTTTCGTCGAAGGTGCAAAAAAAGGCTGGGTGATCGCCACAACCTCGACTGTACCCAATGTTTTGATGGCGTTTGTGATCATCAAAGCGCTGCAAATCACTGGTGCACTGGAGATGATGGGAACGATTTTCTCGCCAGTGATGGCCGTGTTTGGCTTACCTGGTGAAGCGGCAGCAGTATTGATTGGTGCGTGGATGTCGATGGGTGGCGCCGTTGGTGTTGTGATTACTCTGTTTGACCAAGGTATCCTCAATGGGACCCACATTGCAATACTGGCACCGGCCATCTACTTAATGGGCTCCCAAGTTCAATACATGGGGCGCATTATGGGGCCGATCGGTACTGAAGGACGCTACATTCCTGTGATGATTGCTATCTCAGTGATTAACGCGTTTGGTGCCATGTTGGTGATGAATCTGTTTGTGTAAGGGACAAAGAATGAAGTTTTCACTCAATGAATATTTAGAAGAGCTACGTCCATTAATAAATGTGGATTGCGGTACTTACACTCTTGATGGCATCGAGTTTATAGCGGCGCAGTTTGAAGCTAAATTTGCTGATATGGCTGGTTGGCAGGTGAAACGTGTCGACTGTGGTAAAGCGGGTGTTGGTTTAGAGATTCGCAACAAGCCACAAGCGAGTGACATCGACGTTATGCTGGTCGGTCACATGGATACCGTGTTTCCACTTGGAACGGCGGAACTGAGACCAATGAGTTGTGACGCAGATAAAGCCTACGGTCCAGGCGTATCGGATATGAAATCGGGTTTGCTGAATGTGGTCTACGCGATGCGTCACCTTGATCCGTCTGTGCTGGATGCATTGTCGATTTGTATCTGTATGAACCCAGATGAAGAGACGGGTTCGCTGGATTCTGTGGATTGGATTCAGGCAGTGGCAAAGCAAGCCAAACAGGTATTGGTTGCTGAGGCAGCTCGCGCAGATGGCGGGCTTGTGAAAGCGCGTAAAGGCATGGCGAGATACAAGCTGACGTTTGATGGCATTGCAGCGCACGCCGGCAATGAGCCAGAGAAAGGTCACAGTGCGATCACCGAAATGGCCAACTGGGTTCTGGCGATCAATCGCATGACCAACTTTGAATCGGGTACCACACTTAACGTGGGCATCGTTTCTGGCGGTGCTGGTGCGAACATCGTCCCAGAGCATGCAGAGGCGATTGTCGATATCCGCTTCTGGAGCAACGAAGAGTATGACGAGGTGGATACTCGTTTAAACGCCATGATTGAACAGACGTTTGACAGCGAGGTTAAGGTAGAGCTCAAACGCGAAGCTTACAAACCTTCGATGGTGCCGAGTGAAGCAACCGTGGCACTCATGGAGATTGTTGAGCAAGCGGCACAAGAGCTAGCGATTGAGATCAACTGGAAAGAAGCTGGCGGTGGCTCTGATGCTAACAACACGGCAGTGCTTGGCGTGCCAACACTGGATGGTTTAGGCCCAGTGGGTGCGGGGTTCCATAGCGATCAAGAGTATTTACTTTTAGACTCAATCGAACCGCGTATCAAGCTACTGATGCGAGTGATTGAAAAGCTCGCTCGCTAAATTATGCTTCCCTGATTCACTACTCAAGCCCCGATTTCTCGGGGCTTTTTTATTGGTCGACGAAATAGGACTTGAGCTTGTCGCGGAGCCAAATATTGGCAGGACTGTGCTTCATGCGATTGTGCGCCAGTAAGCGATACTTAACTGGGATGCGCGTAAATGGAGCGTCAATGACTTGAAGATCTAATCGCTCGGCAAATTGATCGGCAATACTTTTGACCATGGCAGCTAAACAGTTGCTGCTTGAGATCATGGTCATTTGAGAGACGAGTGAGTCGCACTCTGCGGCGACTCGACGTTCGCCGATAGACTCTTCAGTGAAGTAATCGGCAAGGTAAGCCTCTTCGCGCCTGAGTTTCAGCGTGACATGTTTCTCCGCGTAAAACTGCTCTAGCGATAGGGTTTGCTGGATGCGCGGGTGTTGTTTGCGCGCAATGACACACAGTTCATCATTAAAGAAAAACTCGGAAAAGAACGAGGGTGCTGAATAGTTGGCAAAGTCGATGGCAAGATCGGCTTTTTGTTGATTGAGGTTGTGGATGAGTTTTTCTTCACTCGACAGAGTAGGGTGAAGCTCTATATCGACATTGCCAAGCGTGCTATCGGCTTCGATCTTTGGCAGCAGCATTAACATCATGGGTTCGGTTGTATAGACCACAAAACGGCGCGAGTTCGCCGTGCTGAAGCTTTCGATACCTTCAATTGCGTTGTGGATTTGGCTAAATGCGGGTTCAATTTGCCTCGCTAACTCGTGAGCTTGATGAGTGGGGGCGATCCCACGTCCTGAGCGAATAAACAATTGAACACCCAATTGTTGTTGCAGCCGTTTGAGAACCCCGCTTACCCCTGGTTGAGTCAGCCCAAGCACGTCCGCGGCGACGGTGATCGAACGATGTTGATAGACACTCAGAAAGACTTTGAACAAGTTAAGGTCAACAGCATTATCGTGCACGACTTTCTCCAATACATAACAGATCGCGATGTTTTGTATAAAGTCTCATGTATGTATCTTGATGTGTCAACCGATTAGATTAGTCCTGTACCCAATAACGAGAGACTACGAGGTTCCCTATGACACACCGCTTTGCACCCTCAGCGATTTCACTTGCCCTTATCGTTTCGTTTTCAGCGTCAGCAGATTACGCCAGCTTAGATACCTACCAAGGTAAACCAGCGACAGAGCACACTAAGTTAGCCAATGCGACGTTAGCAAAATCGTTACCATGGCAAGATGTCAGCGCATTTGAGCGCACGCAAAAAGGATTGATTGCAGAGTTTGGAACTCATGAAGCTGGCGAACTGAAAAATCGCTTCGAATACATGGCCGAGATGAGCGTCGATGAGCTACCCGCATCGGTAAATCCATCGATTTGGCGTCAAGGCATGCTGAATTACGCCGCAGGCGGTTTGTATCAAGTGACCGATGGGGTTTATCAAATCCGTGGCGCAGACTTGTCGAACATGACCATCTACCGTACTGACAATGGTTACGTCATTCACGATCCACTTCTGTCTAAACAAGCGGCGGCGGCATCTTGGGAGTTTGCAAAAATGCATCTACCTAAGATCAATGGAGAGCATAAGATTACCGGAATGATCTATTCACACATGCATGCTGATCACTTTGGTGGCTCTCGCGGTGTGTTTGAGTCGGGCGACTTTGTTGAAGGTGCACCAATTTACGCGCCCAATGACTTTATCAAAGAACTCGCCGATGAAAACGTGATTGCGGGGGCTGCGATGGGACGCCGCGCCAACTATCAATACGGCACCACCTTAGACAACAACACTCAAGGTATTGTTGATAACGCGTTAGGTCTTGGAACCTCTCGAGGGGAGGTGACGTTAGTGGCACCGACTCAAGAAATTGAAGAGCGTGAAAAAGTGATCACCATTGATGGTTTGGACTTCCACGCGATCAATATGCCAGGTGCCGAAGCGCCAGCTGAAATTGTTCTTTATGTTCCAGAATACCGTTCACTCAATACGGCAGAGTTAACTTACGACGGTATGCACAATATTTACACCTTCCGCGGAGCAAAAGTGCGTGACGCATTGGTGTGGACCAAGTACCTAACAGAGCTAAAACTTCGCTATGTCGACAGTGGCTTAGTGGATAACATCCATGCGGCGCACTCAGCACCAGTTTGGAATGATTCGACAACCGAAACCAATGAAATTGCCGATTACATGACGCTGCAACGCGATAACTATGGATTTATTCATAACCAAGCCATGCGCCTAGCGAACCATGGTGTCACCATTCATGATGTAGGCCGTGAGATAGAAAAAATCGTTCCTCAGTCGCAAAAAGAGACGTGGCACACCAATGGCTACCATGGTTCATACAGTCATAATGCTCGTGCCGTTGTAAATTTGTACTTGGGATATCATGACATGAACCCTGTGAACACCAATCCACTGCAAACCCAAGAAAAGTCATGTGTTTACGTTGAAGCTGCAGGCGCTGATACCTTATTCAAAGCGGGTAAAACGCACTTTGAACAAGGGGACTACCAGCAAGCATCGCAGCTATTCAATGACTTAGTTCAATGTGACCCAAGCAATATCGACTATCGTTTTGCCTTAGCGGACAGCTTTGAACAGCAAGGATATCAATCGGAAACTATGGCGTGGCGAAATTCTTACCTGCAAGGGGCTGTTGAGCTGCGTACTGGAGATATTCAGCCGTCAATCAAGTTAGCGTCTCCGGATGTGATTGCAAATACAC
Organism: Vibrio sinaloensis DSM 21326; assembly: GCF_000189275.1. Lineage (GTDB taxonomy): Bacteria > Pseudomonadota > Gammaproteobacteria > Enterobacterales > Vibrionaceae > Vibrio > Vibrio sinaloensis. The sequence continues at coordinate 278,993 of NZ_AEVT01000018.1, forward strand.
CAACGGGCATGTTCTTAGATTTCTTAGCCGTAAGGCTAAATGCTGAGAAGGCAGAACAGGCGGGGCTGGATTTTAACTTTGGTGTTCATCACCCAGATTTGAACGAATCCTATTTCGGTGAAGTATCCAATGCAAACATGGCGAACATTGCCGTCGAAACGTTACCGAAAACGGACGTGACCTTGGAAATCAACAAAGCTGACATGACAGCCATGGTATTAGGTCAAAAAACGTTGGAACAATTGGTCAAGTCAGGCGATGCCAAGCTTAGCGGTGATGTGAGTTTAGTTAACCAACTTAGCGAGGCGTTAGATGACTTTGATGGGATGTTTGAGATATTGCCTATGCCGACCAAATAATCCCGTTCTACCTAACGTTAACCGTAGGTCAACCCCAGCCTTATAGGCTGGGGTTTTCTCCGTTAAGGTGTTAGCAATTGATTTCTCGACGTTTGTGATATTTCTGCGACGCAATAAAGCAATACAACACTCAATAGATATTAATTCTCATTTACATTTTTGATACTATGGCCGAATAGTATCAGCAGCAGTGTTATCTCATGAGCCGAAATCTCAGTGTTTCCATCAACTCCAGCGCATTTGAGCGCATAAATCGCGTTTTGTCGTATATTCATGGCAACTTAGATATGCCGTTATCTTTAGTGGATATCGCCCAGCAAAGTTGTTGGTCGCGCTGGCAGTTACAACGGGTGTTTCAAGAGAAAACAGGATTATCCGTGGCGACTTATGTGCGTGAGTTAAAGCTTAGTCAAGCTGCTGAGCGCTTGATCGACGGCGATGAGCGGGTTATCGATATTGCCTTAGATCTTGGGTTTAATTCTGAAATCAGCTTTAGCCGTGCTTTTAAGCAGATGTTCGATGTTAGCCCAAGAGGATACCGCAAGTTAGGTCGAAGAAGTGGTGTTCGAAAGCCGTTTGAAGTCGCGACGTTAGCGGATTTAAGCCAAATCGACAGCTTTGTCGAAGTGAGAGTCGAGACACGTGAGGCGTTCACATTGTTGGGTGTGAATGATCAGATCAACGGTTTATTCTCGTTAGCGCCAGATTTTCACGTCAAAGTCCCGGCCTTATGGCAAAAACTGGAGTGTCATGCCGAGCAGGCTGGGTTACCCCCAACGCATGGGGTTGGTGTTATTGATGTTACGCAAAGTCATTTTGACGGCACAAATATCCGCTATTGGGCGGGTACGCCAGTGGGAGAAGAGTTTAGATTTCCCGAACTGCCTAGTCTAACGGCTCACGATTTCGATTTATTAAATGTCCCTTCTCAGACTTACGCCGTGATGAAACATAAAGGCTGCATCACTCAATTACCTCAAACGTTGCAGTGGTTCTTGTTGAACTGGCTACCACACTCTGATTATCGTGGCTTAGATGGTTTTGAGCTTGAATGTTACCCAGCCAATTATCGAGAAATGGGTGAACTGGCGGTCATGGAGTACTGGGTTCCTATCGAACGAATTTAACCTATCTGGTCACTTTGCACCAAATTGTTAACTTTCTCGTCTTCAAATTCGTAAAATGCAAATGAGATTTATTCTCAAGAGAAAGCATTGGTACCGAGGGACACATGATAACTCCAACAAGATTTAATCGCTCAACATTGACGTTAGCATTACTAGCGGCGCTCGCCGCACCAGCATTTGCCGCCGAAGACACTTCTGAAGATTCAACGCTACTAGAAACCGTAACGGTATTGGGTAAAGCCTATCGCAACACGGCAACCAAAACGGCACTGAAGCCCGAGGAAACACCTCAAGGCATCACAGTTATTGATGATCAACAGCTTGAGCAGCGTGGGGTGCAGTCCCTCAGTGAAGCTGTTCGTTATGCATCGGGAGTGGTGACGGAGACGCGCGGCGGTGCGGTAACCATGTTTGATACCTTTATGATTCGTGGTTTTAGAGCGGAACAAAGTTATTACGATGGCTTAGTGCTACCGCTTCTTAATAACTGGAACTTGCAGCCACAGATCGACCCATTTGCCGTCCAGCAAATCGAAGTATTTAAAGGCCCAACCTCTGTCTTATATGGCGCGATGTCTCCAGGTGGCATGGTTAACATGGTGGCGAAATCACCTCAACAGGAGCAGAGTACCAAAGTGGGACTTGCCACTGGTAGCCACAGTCTCAAGCAGGTATCACTCGATACAACCGGTCAGTTTGGTGACAGCGATGTCTCATATCGACTGTTGGCTCTGGCTCGTCAAAAAGATAGCCAAGTAGGTGGCGCGACAGAAGAGCGTTATCTCATTGCACCATCGATCGACTGGCAAGTGACCGATAGCACTTGGGTTAACTTCAACCTTTATTACCAAAAAGACCCATCAATGGGGATTAACTCTGCGTTGCCGTCTTCGGGGATGTTTGTTGATAATCCAAACGGTTCAACGTCACCTTCAACTTGGATTGGTGCCGATGATTGGAGCACCTTTGAGCGCGAAGTCATGATGCTAGGCTACAAGATTAATCATGAATTCAACGCCAATTGGAGCTTTCTGCAAAACGCTCGTTACCTCGATGCCTCCTTGTTGCAAGAAAACACCTATCACGGCGCAGTGTATGGCCCCGGTGGTTGGGATTATAACTATTGGGATCCAAACACAGGAAACATTCGTCTCCTTGCATACAGCACCGAAGAGGAGTCGAAAGGGTTCACGATTGATAACCAGCTTTCTGGTCTGATTGAGACCGGCAGTATTCAACACAACATTTTGCTGGGTATTGATTATCAAAACCTAGACGGTGAGTCGGTGTATACGGCATTTGATAAAGTGTACTGGAACAACGTATTTAACCCGAGTAACGACTTCATTAATCGCAACGATATGGGTAACGAATACCGAAATGTTGATGAGGTGACGGTTGACCAGCTTGGCTTCTACTTACAAGACCAGATCCGCTACAACAATTTAGTGTTGATTGCGGGTGGGCGCTATGATCATTATCGTGCCGATAATGAATACAACGGCGCCAGTACCAAAGCAGATCATCGTCAGTTCTCTTACCGTGTTGGCGCTTTGTATGAGTTTGAATCGGGAATAGCGCCGTTCATCAGTTACGCGACCAGCTTTGAACCGCTTGCTGGTACCAATGCTTTGACCGGGGAAGATTATGACCCTGAGTTGGGTAAGCAGATTGAAGCTGGTGTGAAGTATCAATCCGCAGATGGCTCCCAATCTTTGACGACGTCGTTATTCCAGATTACCAAGTCGGATGTATTGGCGGCGGATCCAAACAACTTCTTGCAACGCATTCAGATTGGTGAAGTTGTTTCGAAAGGTGTGGAAGTTGAAGGGCGCTGGTACGCAACAGAAAGCTTGGATCTCGCAGCGTCATACACTTACTTAGATATGGAAGTCACGGATGCGGGAGCGGATCAAGGATTAGAAGGTACAACTCCAATTTATGTTCCGACTCACAGCGCCAATTTGTGGGCGAATTACCAGTTTTACACTGGTTCATTGGCTGGGGCTCGATTCGGTGGCGGCGTTCGTTACGTGGGTAAAATGGAGCGCGATGCTTACAACCTAACTGGAAGTGTTCCTTCTTACACCCTAGTCGATATGTCGTTTGGTTATGAATTGGGCAACGCGGTGGAGTCTCTTGATGGAACTAGCGTCAATGTGATTGCGAATAATTTGCTTAATGAAGAATACTATTCTTGCTACGACAACGACAACTGTTGGTACGGTGCAGAGCGCAGTATTGAGCTTAACGTGAACTACGAGTTCTAACTGTGTGATAGTGAGAAAAAGGCAGCCACCAGGCTGCCTTTTTATTGCCTTGTTTTAAAACACACCGTTTGAGTTGGCAATATCACCGCCGCTGAGCAAAGAATAGACGCGCATTGAAAAATCAAGGGCCTGGATTGAATCCCAGTGCTCAACGATTCGGCCATCTTCCAAGCGCCACGTATCAATAATGTTCATGCCCTTTTGATCATTGCCTCTGTCCTCTTTATCGAGCGTGGCATGAGAGTGGAAAATCACGTAATCACCATCGACGTAGATATGTTTTACGTCGTAGGTATAGTCAGGGTACTCTTCGACAAACTCTTCTAAGAAACCGACCAGTCCAGTGACTTTATCTGGCAAGTTACGGTTGTGCTGAACGTAAGCGCTGTCATTGTAATTCTCTAATACATAAGCGAAATCATGATTGTTCATTAAATTCTGGACGAAATCGGTGATGATTCGTGCGTTCTCTCGCTCCTGCTCTGTCCAGTTTGACTTTTCAAGTGCTGGTAAATCAATGATCAATTTATCTGCCGATTGAGCATACAAAGTGGTGCTAGCAACGAGTAGAAAGAGTGATGTGATCGCTTTAAACATAGGGAACTCCTTGGTATGATTACTTCATGTTGGTATCGATTAATAACTATAGTAATTAATAGTAACCTAGTGCGCAAGAAGGCACCAAAATGTTCGATAGGCACATTTTGGTAACCTATAACCGGAAGAGGATGGCAATATGGCGGTTCAAGAGAACGCAGACAGACGAAAATTTTATAACAATGAAGATTGCCCTGTGCGCAATGTCGTGGCACAAATTGGCGATAAATGGTCGCTATTGATTTTGTTTGCTTTAGTGGATGGTCCGGATAGATTTAACTCACTTAAATCGCGAATTGAAGGCATTTCACAACGCATGTTGACCCAGACACTGCGTGATCTCGAGCGAGAAGGTTATGTGAATCGCACCGTATATCCTGAGGTTCCGGTAAAAGTGGAATACTGCCTTACAGAGATGGGAGGGGATTTGGTTAAACCGCTTTACCAACTGGTTTGCTGGGCGGATGACCATCAAGAGAAAATACGGTCAGCACGCCAAGCGTATGATAAGAGAAGCTAAAGTTTAAGGTAAGTAGAATAAGCCTAGGGTGTTACTTCCACCCTTGGCGCCATTGGTTGGTATCTTTTAATGTTTTCCAATCGATGAAGTATTCGTTATTCGACATGACAGCTTCGATTTTACACGATAGGACAGTGCCGTTTTCCTCAAACTCAACCTCAGTGACAAGGAAATGTTTCTCTCGATTCACTGGGGTTACTGCGGTCCATTTGCTGTTGGTGAGCTTGGCTGGGTTAATGGGGTTCATGCTTACTTGTGCCTCGACGTGTTCCAGAACGTCCTTTGTACGTGATTAAGCTTATTTGGTTCAGCGCACTTATAAGATCGAAGGCAATGTTGCCCTCCAATAACAAAAAAAGCCAGCAACAGGTGTTGCTGGCTTTTGCACTTTGCGCGAAGCGCTATCCGCTAAGTCATTAAGCTTCTTGATGTTTTAACGAAACTTCTTCTTCTTTGACACCTGCCATAGGGTCGTTGAAACGGGTTTCATCCAGTGCGCCTTCCGACTTAGCCACAATCACAGTGACGGCACTGTCACCGGTGATGTTAACGGCAGTACGAATCATGTCGAGTAGACGGTCAACACCCATGATCAGAGCGATGCCTTCCAGCGGTAGGCCAACTTGGTTAAGCACCATTGCCAGCATGACAAGACCAACACCAGGAACACCCGCGGTACCAATAGAAGCAAGCGTTGCCGTCATGATAACCATTAGGTAATCGGTCATGGTTAGGTCAATGTTGAATGCCTGGGCGATAAATGCAGTCGCCACACCTTGCATGATCGCAGTACCATCCATATTCACTGTTGCACCAAGCGGTACCGTGAATGATGATACGCGGTTCTCAACACCCATACGGTTCTTCGCGGTTTCCATTGTGACTGGAATGGTCGCGTTAGAAGATGCGGTTGAGAAGGCGAACATGATGGCATCTTCCATCTTCTTCAAGAAGGTAATAGGGCTAAGGCCAGTGAAGCCTTTCAGCATGACACTGTAGGTTACTAATCCGTGTAGAATCAGTGTGCCCGCTAGCACTAAGAAGTACTCAGCAAGGTTGACGATGGCACTTAAACCTAGACCAGTAAACAGTTTTGCCATCAAGAAGAACACGCCAAATGGTGCTAGGTTCATCAAAATAGCAACCAGCTTCATGATCACTTCGTTTAGGTCAGAGAAAAACGCCGCAATACGTTCTCCTGGTTTACCTGCAGCGCTGATCGCAATACCGAACAGAACTGCAAACACGATCACTTGCAAAGTTTTACCTTCTGCCATTGCGCTGATCGGGTTGGTTGGGAACATATCAATGATCACTTGACCAAGTGAAGGTGCTTCAGCGGATTTAAATGAGCTTACTGCTGTTAAATCTGCACCTGCGCCAGGTTGGAACAAGTTACCCATTGTCAGAGCAAGTGTAATAGCCACTGCTGTAGTCGTGACGTAAAAGGCGAGAGTTTTACCGCCCATGCGTCCGAGCGTCGAAAGATCTTTGAGTGAGCTCGTACCGCAAACCAGTGATACAAACACAAGCGGAACAACGAGCATCTTCAAGCTGGCAACAAAGATTTGTCCACCAACTTCAAATAGTCCATTAACAATGTATGTGTCGACAAATCCGTTGTCGGCAAAGAGGGTGCGAATCGCAAATCCTGTCAAGATACCCGCAACCATGCCTAGAATTACGCGGCCGGTTAACGACATCGGTTTCTTGGTATTCATAGTGAACACTCCTTATAGTTATGCACCTTGAGTTCACTTCAAGGCGAGCAGGAGGTTAGCAGGCGACCAGAAAGTACAGAAAGAGAAAAAGTGCGGGTGATGTATAAGGTGTGATCTAAATCACTAGTTTTTTCTGTTATTTAACCAGTTGTTAACCAGTATGTTTAATGAATTGTTCTGATTGTTTTCATTTTTAACATGCAAAATCCTGGCTATTAATACTTAGTGACTTCTCATCACTTGAGAAATCGAGTGCATATACTGGTAGGAGCTGTAACTAAGTGAATATATAGTCAGTAATTATTCAGTATCAGTGGTTTGGCTTTTATTCTTCATATGAATAGCGCTATCGCAATCAATCATTGCGTTGGTTGAGTTCTCGATGAAATCCCTCTATCTTCGATCTCGTAACTGCAAATGGTCATGGAAGGAGAAGATTATGATCAAAACAACAACGTCGGTGGTCGAAGGCAAACCCGTTGAGCACTACTTAGGCGTCGTCGTCGGTGAAGCGATCTTAGGAGCCAACATTTTTAAAGATATGTTTGGTGCGATTCGTGATGTCGTTGGTGGTCGCTCTGGTGCGTATGAACGTGAAATGGGCCGGGCACGTGAAATTGCATTTCAAGAAATGGAAGAGCAAGCTCGTTCACTGGGCGCAGACGGAATCGTTGGTATCGACATTGATTACGAAGTGATTGGCAGTGGCGGCAGTATGATGATGGTCAGCGTCAGTGGTACTGCGGTCAAATTTAAGGTCTAATAACGCTGTTCACTTAGACTAGGAAAAACAAAATGAAGATTTGGGTTGATGCGGATGCGTGTCCTGTTGTGGTTAGAGATATCTTGTTTCGAGCGTCGCAACGCACAGGTGTAGAGGTGACTTTGGTCGCCAACCAGTTTATTCGTACCCCCGCATCCCCAAAGATCACTATGCTGCAAGTGCAAGCGGGTTTTGATGTGGCAGACAATGAGATTGTGAAACGCTGTCAGGTTGGAGACTTAGTGATCACCAGCGATATTCCATTGGCTGATGAGATCATTACCAAAGGGGGCCACGCCCTCAGCTCCAGAGGTGAAGCATTTACCAAAGAGAATATTAAATCGCGTCTTAATATTCGTGATTTCATGGAAACCATGCGCAGTAGTGGTATTCAAACCGGAGGCCCAGCGCCATTAAGCCAAGCGGACAGACAGCAATTTGCCAATCACCTAGACAAATGGTTAGTGCAGTGGCAGCGCGCCCAATAATAATCACTTTCGGTTAGCGATTCAGAGCCCCTCAATTGAGGGGCTCTGGCGTTTTGAGTTACGAGCTGTCAAAAATCGTAAGTGAGGCTCATGGTGCTGTAAATCTCATCCGGAGATTGGTCTTCGGCTACCGTTGTGTTGTAGATGTATTCGAGATCGAACACCAAAGACAAATTCGCCATCAAGGTATTCTTTACGTAGGTCTTCACATTGTAGTGCGTGTTCTCCTCACCGTATGCGATATCAAAGGTTGCCCCCAACGACTGATGCTCTGATAACACAAACGCGCTATCAATCGTGGACGAGGCGATCACTTCATAGTTAGTTTGATCTGGGTATTCTGAATCAAAAGGTTGTCGCTGAGTGAAGCGGTAACCCGGACCAAGCGCTATGGATGTTTTGACTCTATCCGAGTTCACCAAATACAGACCCAATCCACTCATTAAAATCCACTGTTTGCGATAGGTACCGTAGAGGTCGTTTTCAAATCGGCTCGCCATTCGCACAAACGTCTCTTCGGAAAAATCATAGCTGGAACCTGCGTTCAGGGTATAGCGATTGGCACCATCATCGGCATTGTCTGCGTCCGTGTAGTAGCTTTCAAATGATCCCTTGTGTAACCAAGATTCTTGTTGGTAGCTGAGATAAAGCGCAGAGTTAACCGATAACGATGAACTGGTGTTCTCTGTGTAGATAAAACCCAGTTTGGTTTGAGCGGTGAAAGGGGGTGTTTCCACTGGCTCAAGTTCAGCCTCTTCACTTATTGCAGTGAGAGGTACAAGCATCAAACCGGCAGCAGATAGGTATGTCGATAACAAAAGTGGGTAGCGCTTCATTTTTTAACAGACACATGGAGTGGTACATGGGCCGATTATTGCCGTTTGTTAGCTTAGTTAGTGCTAAATCTGAATAAATCGTTATCAAGGGTAATGAAGTTTTGCCAATTAAGCGTTGTTTTGTCTACCGCATACGGTAAGAGTCACCTTGTCTACGGATGGCTTGCCGTGTAAGGGATGCGGGCTAATACATCGCGAATTTTTATATGATTAAGGTTTAAAAGGATTATTTAAGCCTCTTTTACGTGCTCTATGACCAAACAGGTGCGAATATCGTTATGCATGCCAGTTAATAAGGCATGATTATAAAACGATTAAAAACAAGGAATTAAGCCGTAATGAAAGTGAATATAATCACTAGCAGTTTGTTATTGCTTCCAGCGCTCGCATTAGCCAATGATGGTGAGCCGCTAGAGCGTTTACCACTTAGCCAAGTTCTCGCCGATGAGCAAGCCATCATCGCAGAACAACCGGATGGTTACGCATTAGTAGTGGAATCTATTCGCACCTTAGATAATGAAGACGTTGAAAAAATCACACCACTCCGAGCAAGCAATCCAGACAATGTGAAGCGCATTGAAGCGATTGTTTCTGAGCAAGATTGGAACCACCTGTTTCCTCAGCGAGATTCAGCTTACACCTATTTAAATTTCCTGAAAGCCGCTGGCAAATACCCAGCACTTTGTGGTGACTACGATGACGGGCGCAACGCAGAAGCGATTTGTCGTAAAACCTTAGCCACCATGTTTGCCCACTTTACCCAAGAGACGGGCGGCCATGATCCTAGCTCAGAGACGCCAGAGTGGCGCCAAGGTCTTTACTACCTCAGAGAAGTCGGTTGGAGCGAAGAGACGTCAGGTGGCTACGGCATTTGTGATCCTGAAACTTGGCAAGGCCAGGCTTATCCTTGTGGTACCAACCCAGACGGAACGTACAAAAGTTACTTTGGTCGTGGCTCTAAGCAATTGAGCTATAACTATAATTACGGCCCATTTTCTCACTCAATTTACGGCAACGTCGAAAAGCTGCTCAACGAGCCTCAACTGGTGGCTGACACCTGGTTGAATTTAGCCAGCGCGGTATTTTTCTATCTCTATCCTCAGCCGCCAAAACCGAGCATGCTGCACGTTATTGATGGCACATGGCAACCCAATGACAACGACTTGGCGGCGGGCTTAGTACCTGGTTTTGGAGTCACGACTCAAATCATTAACGGTGGCGTCGAGTGTGGTGGCTCAGAAGAGCACATTCAATCTCAGAACCGTATTAGTTACTACCGAGAGTTTTCTAACTACCTCAATGTCGACATTCCTGAAGATGAAGTGTTGGGCTGTAAAGGCATGAACCAGTTTGATGCAAACGGTGCCGGTGCTCTGAACATCTATTGGGAAGAAGATTGGTCATGGGACGAAAGCACCCCAGATGGTCGCTCGTACAAGTGTCAGTTAGTGGCGTATCAAGGCCCTTATTCGTCATTTATTGACGGTGACTACACCAAGTGTGTGGAAGACAAGTTCAATGTCACTGTCTATGACGATAGCAACGGTAACTTGCCTCCAACAGCAATGGCTGGCAACGATGTGACCGTGGATATGCGCCAAACGCATGAAGTTGAGCTGTCAGGTGCTTACTCAACGGATACCGACGGCGAGATCATTCACTATCAATGGCAACAAACAGACAGCTCTGGTGTTGAACTTGGCTTTAGCTCTCAAAGTGGGGAGCGTGTGACGGTATCTGTTCCTGCTGTTGAGCAAGAAATGGAATTCACCATCACGCTAACGGTTACCGATGACAAAGGCGAACGAGATTCAGATAGTATGACGATCTCGGCTCTCGATGTGACGGCGAACGAAACACCTGTGGTCGTGGTTTCTGGCCCAGAGTCAGTGGTTGAAAATCAAACCAATGTCTCAGTGACGGCGTCAGTTGAAGACCCGGATGAGTCCGGTAGTCATCAGCTCTCTTGGCAGTTATCTGCAGAGGTCGATTTCACGCTCAGTAACAACGGCCAAACCATAACGTTCACTGCGCCAGAAGTCGATGCGGATACCCCTCTATCAGCACGGGTTTTAGTTGAAGATTCGGCGGGTAATCAAGCCAAAGCGTCGATGACGATGTTGGTGATGGATCAACCAGAAGGGGACAACGGCAGTTGTAGCATGATTGACCCGAATGCGGGCCAATACCCAGCTTACGATCCGAGCCTAGTGTATACCGAAGAGAGCGATCCGGTTTCACATAATGGATTAGTCTATCAGGCCAATTGGTGGGTACAGGGCAGCGAACCATCTCCAGAAAATGAGGCTTGGGAGTTGTTAAGTGATGTGGTTCTTTCTTGGTCCGCGACAATTGCCTATGATGGCGGTGAGTTAGTTAACCATGGTGCTGACCAGTGGCAGGCACAGTGGTGGACACAAGGAGATGAGCCGGGTACCGCCGATGTGTGGATGAGTGTTGGCCCAAATCCTTGTCTGTAACCAGACACGATAGGACGGAGTAGTTTGAGATCAAGACAATCGTTCAATCGGTCGTCTCTAGCTACAACTATCTCTGGACAATACAGCGGCCCATAGACTTGGGCCGCTTGGTTGAGAGCCATTTCACAACACGCACCTCTATTGGGTTCGAAAACAGCCCCCTTTAACTCGTGAAACTGACTACGTGAAAGTCGTTCTCGAAGCAAGATCTCATTTCCATTAAAGCGGTTTAACATTTTTGTAACGTTTGCACTTTTGATACTGACAGCGCTAGTTACTGAGACTTAAAAATCACAAAGTTTCGCTTTGTTAGGTTAATGCCTAGATTGAGTTAGCAGCTGCTACCAGCCGCCCTATTACAAGCACCGAAACAGGTGTCATTACTCAATCAAACAAGAGCTATTAAGATGGAACTTAAAAAACTTACAGTCGCAGTGGTCAGTACGCTTCTGAGCATGAACGTGCTCGCGGTTAGCGAACCGCAACCTCAAGTGGTCGATAGAGATGGACATAGTGATCATGACCATCATCACGGTGTTGAGGACTCAACTCCCCACTACAGTCCACAGAAAGCGTTACCAAAACAACCGCAAACCAATCAGGAGATGATCACCCCTTTCAACGCCATCAGTCGCGCAGCGCAACCACTAGAAGCGAGCGAGCCATGTGACGTAACGGCATTTGCGACCACCAATAGCACCGCGCTGATCGGACAAATTACAGGTCAAGGTGCAGATTGTGTCAATGAACTGTTTTCTGCGGCGAGCGACGTGCAAGTTACTGCGTTTGGCTCAAGTAATATGTACAACGTCGCTAAGCATACGGTCAACTTAGCGCGCAATTATCAAGGCGGTGGAAGCGAAGAACTTGAAGCGCTGTTTCTTTATCTGAGAGCGGGTTACTACGCTGAGTTTTACAACGACAATATTGACTTTACTACTTGGGTCCAACCCGCAGTGAAAGAAGCCGTTGATGCTTTTGTTGCCAATGCGGCATTCTATGAAAACAGCGATGCGCATGGCAAAGTGCTCGCCGAGGTGATCACCACCATGGACAGTGCCGGCTTACAGCACGAGTACTTGGCTATTGTGACACAGTGGCTAAATCGATGGGATCGCAGTTACGCGCAGAGTTGGAACATGCGAAATGCGGTTAATGGTGTGTTTACTATTTTGTTTGGTGGGCAATGGAACAGTGAGTACGTACGTTTGATTGGAAGCCAAACCGAGCTGGTTAACGCTCTCGCCGCATTCGCTCTGAATCGTGATTCGATTGGTCAAGCCGATGAGTTTATGACGGCCAATGCTGGACGAGAGTTAGGTCGTTTAACTCAGTACAAAAATACCGTTATCGCGACGCCGGTGCGCGAAAAAATCAACCAGATATTCACCCAGTATGAAATGTTTGGATTCGGTGACACAGTGTGGCTGGCAACCGCTGACAGTGCTTCCTATTATGTCGATTGTTCTGCTTTTGGAATCTGCAATTTTGAACAACAGTTAAAATCTAAAGTGTTGGCGCAAAGCTACACCTGTAGTCCAACCATTCGAATTCTCTCCCAAAATATGACGCCAGCTCAGCACCAAGCCGCCTGTGAAAAAATGGGGTATGAAGAGGGGTATTTCCATACTCGATTAGAAACTGGCAACCAACCAGTCGCGGATGACCACAATATCCAACTGCAAGTGAATATCTTTGATAGTAGCGATGACTATGGCAAATACGCTGGGCCAATCTTTGACATCGACACCAATAATGGCGGTATGTATCTCGAAGGTGACCCAGCTACACCAGGTAACATTCCAAACTTTATTGCTTATGAAGCCTCTTATGCTAATGCTGAACATTTCGTCTGGAACCTAGAGCATGAGTACGTTCACTATCTTGATGGACGTTTTGATATGTACGGTGGGTTTAGTCATCCAACTGAAAAGGTTGTGTGGTGGAGTGAAGGGGTTGCTGAATACGTGGCTAACGAAGATCACAACCCGAGAGCGTTAGAAACGATTCAAGATGGGTCAACGTACACGCTAAGCCAAATCTTTGAGACAACCTATGATGGCTTTGACGTTGACCGTATCTACCGCTGGGGTTACTTAGCGGTGCGATTCATGTTTGAGCGCCACATGGATGAGGTCAACCGTATGCTGGTGGAAACACGTTCAGGGAATTGGGCGGCGTATAAAACCATTATTACTCAATGGTCGAGTGACTATCAGAGTGAATTTGAACAGTGGCAACAAGAATTGGTGAATGGCGGTCCACAGCAGACTCCACCCAATGCCGCTATCACAGTAACCAACGAGGCAAAGGTTAATGAAACAGTTACATTCAGCAGCGCACGCAGCACGGATACAGACGGTCAAATTGTCGACTACTTCTGGGAGTTCGGCGACGGCGCGACAAGTCGCGAGGCCAATCCGACGCACCAATTCAGCCGTGCGGGTAACTACACGGTTCGCCTAACGGTCACCGATAATGATGGATTGACAGCAGAGACCTATGCACCGCTAACGATTTTGGATGACTCACAGGGTGGAAACCCGAGTTTGCCGCAAGATTGTGCTCAGCGTAGCAAAATTTCTGGCGGTCAACTGGTCGTAGGGGAGGCGGTGTGTCTAGAGAGTCAATCCACCATTTGGCTGTCTATCCCCGCAGTAAACGAATCCAGCACAATGTCGATCACCTCGGCTAATGGCAGTGGCGATTTAAAGCTGGAATACAGTAACTTTGCGTGGCCGAACAGTGAAGGTTCAAATTTGCATGGTTGGTCAGCGAACCCTGGTAATGGTGAGTGTATAACGGTTAACGGTCAGGCCAACTATTGGGGCTATCTCAAAGTCTCCGGTGACTTTGCCAATGCCGCGCTGGTGGTCGATTTTGATACACCGGGATGCCGCCAATAACTATAACTTCAAGCCCAGCTCATGCTGGGCTTTTTGTTTAGAGGCAATGCGACTTCGTCGAATCAAAACGTGGTTAGTTATCTTGCATGGTGTTTAGGCAGCTCACTAAATTACTGTGAAATTTACAATGTAAATGATTGAGCCAAAGTGAGGTTTGGCACTACTCTCTAGCCAAGAACAATGCCGTATTCAAGCCGTGATTATTCAACCGTTATTGCCACGTAGTTGGTTACAAATGGTGAGATGGTCACTTCGTTAGCCACATAGAAGTTATTACCAGTGTTACTGGATTCGAGCTTGAAATAGTAGGTGCCTGAAGCGACTGAGATATCTTTGTTGAAACCAGTATTAAATTTCACTTTATCGTCAACCAGCCAACCCTCTTTGGTGACTTCATAGATATAACCACCGCAGTTGACGGATCCAATGCGTGGGTGGATGCAACTTTCTAACACTAAAGTTGTTTTGGAGTTAGGATTTTTTTCAGTACGGGTGACCTCTATGGTGCCGTAATCTTTTTTTTGTCTCGTTGCGAACGCAGTGTATAGAGGTTCCTTTTCCACGCTGTAGCTTTTTCCATTCTTAACGACGGAGCCGTTACTGCTGCCTCCTACGGAGCCAAGTACTCCATTGATAGCACCATTTACCCCATCATTAACAACGTTTTCAATATCGTTGCTTGAACACCCAAACAGAGCGATAGAAGTAGCAAATGCCAAGCTGGCTTTGGCAAATTTCATCATGGTTTCTAATCCTTATAAGCGACTAACTTAGATAAATATTATTGTTATGAATATGTTGGGTGTTATTTATAAAATAGATTGAGCTGAGCGATGAGCATAAGAGTGAATAACTTTGAGCTTAAATGGAGAGATTGCTGTCTATCTCGTTAATGAGAACTGTTTTCACTTTGTTCACCGAGTTGTATACGCAGAAAGGGAGTTCGCTACACCGATGGGCAGTAAGGATAAAATTTGATCAAATATGCGATGTGTATATAATTCGTATATTAAACGAATATGGTGTACTAGCTATGGGTATAGTAAAAATCTCGGATGAACTGCACGAGGAGTTACGTAAGGCGAGCTCGGTGATGTCACGTTCAATCAATTCACAGGCGGAGTTCTGGATCAAAATAGGCATGCTCGCGGAGCTTCATCCGCAACTCTCATTTAACCAACTGGTGAGTGATCTCATGAAGTCGGCGCAAGTGTCGAGCCACAACCTTTCTACTTCTGAGAGTGTCGCAGCCAATGACTAATCCAGTCACGATTAAGTCAGCTAATGAAGTGGAGCTGATGCGAGAGTCAGGTAAGTTGTTGGCCAGCGTATTTGAAATGCTGGAAGGGTATGTTCGCCCTGGCCTTTCAACGATGGAGATCAACGATACTGTCGAGCGATTCATTGTCGATCAACTGCATGCTCGTCCAGCCAGCAAGGGTCAATATGATTATCAATATGTACTTAACTCCTCTCTGAATGACGTTGTATGTCATGGTGTGCCAAAAGCTAATCAGATCTTGAAAAACGGTGATATTGTCAATCTAGACATCACCTTAGAGAAGAAGGGTTTTATTGCAGATTCGAGCAAAATGTTCGTCATGCCGGGTGCCACACCATTGGCGAAAAAGCTTGTGGAGGTCACGTATCAGGCAATGTGGCAAGGGATCTCGCAAGTTAAGCCGGGGGCACGGCTGGGGGATATCGGCCACGCGATTCAAAGCTACGCCGAGTCTTTTGGTTACAGCATTGTACGAGAGTACTGTGGTCATGGTATTGGTCGCGAAATGCATGAAGCTCCACAAGTCTTACACTACGGTTTGCCCGATACTGGGTTAGTGCTCAAAGAGGGTATGACTTTCACCATTGAACCTATGGTCAATCAAGGAACCGCAAAAACTAAGACCAAGAAAGACGGTTGGACGGTTGTAACGCGCGATAAAAAACTGTCAGCTCAGTGCGAGCACACCATACTCGTAACGGCGAATGGGTATGAAGTTCTCACTCTGAGAGCAGATGAAGCGCTGCCAGAAAGTCAATAAAGGCTTCTGACAGCGTGGAGGGTTAAATAGCGGCGGTGGCTTGTTGCAACCAAGCTTGTTCTTGTGAGTTAAGGTCGCCAGATAGGGCTTGCCAACAGCGCTGATGATAGCGGTTTAACCAATCAATCTCTGACTGTTCGAGCAGGGATTTATCCAGCATATGAGTGGCGATTGGCGCCAAAGTGATGGTTTCAAATCCGTAAAAGGTGCCAAACTCATTTTCTTCAATTTCCACCACTTTCATGATGTTTTCAATACGCACTCCATGAACTCCCTCACGATAGACGCCTGGTTCATTGGTGATCACCATGCCCGGTTTCAGAGCGACTTCCGCGGGGTTTTGTGAAAAGTTCTGCGGCCCTTCGTGAACGTTGAGACACATGCCTACGCCATGCCCAGTACCGCATTTGTAATCGATGCCATACTGCCACAATACTCCGCGTGCCATGATGTCGAGGTTTGCTCCAGTCGCACCGCGCATAAAGCGAGATTGAGTCAAACGTATTACGGCTTTGAGGACCAGTGTGTAATCGGTGCGCTCGCGATCGCTAGGCGTACCAAAATGAAAAGTGCGAGTAATGTCAGTCGTGCCGCCTGGATACTGTGCGCCAGAATCGACTAAGAAAAAGCTTTTCTCCGTGACGTCGTAGTTACTGCTTTCATCGGCTGCGTAGTGCATTTTGGCCCCATGTTCCGCGAAGCCTGCAATGGTACGAAAGCTCTCACCAATATAGTCTTCATTCAATTTGCGGTAGCCCGTCAAGGTTTGCTCGGCGCTGAGCTCAGTGACTTGGCCACTTGGCACTTGCTCATCGAGCCACTTCATAAATCTCACCATCGCAATCCCATCTTTGCGTAACGTCTCTTCCATGCTTATTAGCTCGGTAGGGTTTTTCTGCGCTTTCATGTCCGTGACAATGCAAGGCTGGTTGACTAGCTCAAGTTCTGGTTTGACTTGCTGGACGGTAAGACTGTCGCAATATCTTTCGCTGTAGATAACGCGAGCACCGTTTGCTAGTAAGTTCAAAGCGGCACCGAGGTGCTCGTAGTCATGCAGATGAATGTTGTGTTCTGTGAGGCTGGCCACCACTTCGGCCGTCAGTTTGTCGCTATCAACAAATAATCGTGCGCTACTTTGCTCGACAAGAAGATAGCTTTCAGAGAGAGGGCAGTAAGCGGTATCGCCACCGCGAATATTGAGTGTCCACATCACATCGTCTAGGGTGGAAATCAGCAAGGCATCCGCTTGTTGCTGGCTTAGGTATTGGCGAAGCACTCTAATCTTGCTACTGGTGGTTTCCCCTGCAACAGTGAGTGGGTGGGTAAATAAGTGGCCTTTCGGACGACTAGGGCGGTCTAGCCAGAGAGGACTAAGCAAATCGTACTCGAGGACAATCGTTACAGATTTTCCTGCTAACGCCTCAGTCAATTGACGGTAAAACGACT
Organism: Vibrio sinaloensis DSM 21326; assembly: GCF_000189275.1. Classification (GTDB taxonomy): domain Bacteria; phylum Pseudomonadota; class Gammaproteobacteria; order Enterobacterales; family Vibrionaceae; genus Vibrio; species Vibrio sinaloensis. The sequence goes on from NZ_AEVT01000018.1 coordinate 296,548, forward strand.
GGCTGATACTGCGACCATCGACACCCACTTTTGCGCCTTCGGGTAAGGTTTCTGCGAGCCACTGCGGAATGGTCGGCGTTTCGGCCAATTTGGCTTTAAACAAGCTCAAGCCTGAACCCTGTAACTGCTCTGCTCCTTGAATGTAATAGCGACCGTCAGTCCAAAGACCACCGCCTTCAGGCGTAATGACAACATCGCCCGCCGATCCTGTAAAACCTGATATCCACTGTCTTGCCAACCAATACTCGGCAGAGTATTCGCTAGAATGAGGGTCATTATTGGTGACGATATAAGCATCAAACTCATGGCTTTTCATGCTGTTACGTAATGCGTTCAAACGTTGAGGAATTGTGGTTAATGTCATAGAGCAGGACTTCCTAGCAGAGTATGGGTACAGAAAATATGGTGGTCTGGCTGACCACTTCGTGTCGGGTTTTGTTCGCCACACAGTTCGGTCGCACTGGGGCAACGTGTGCGGAACACACAGCCACTGGGTGGATTTAGCGGCGAGGGCAAATCACCGGGCAGTAGCTGAATGTCTCGTTGGCGAGCCAATGTTGGATGAGCAATCGGGACAGCGGAAAGTAGAGCCTTGGTGTACGGATGCTGGGCTTGGTCAAATACTTTGTCATAGCGACCGACTTCCATGGGCTTGCCTAAATACATCACCATGACGCGGTCGCTGATATGACGAACCACGCTGAGATCATGGGCGATCATCACTAGCGTCAGCCCCATTTCTTGCTTTAAATCATCGAGTAAGTTGATTACTTGAGCTTGGATGGAGACATCCAATGCGCTGACTGGCTCATCGCACACCACCAGATCGGGTTTGAGGATCAAAGCACGCGCTATGCCGACTCGCTGGCATTGGCCGCCTGAAAACTCATGGGGGTAGCGGTTTCGTTGACTGGCAAGTAAGCCAACTTTGTCCATCATGGCGATAACTCGTCGTTCAACTTCTGGACGTTTTAAGTGTGGTTCGTGGGTGAGTAAAGGCTCTGCAATACACTCCGAAATTGTTAAGCGAGGATTTAAGCATGCGGACGGGTCTTGAAACACCATTTGGAATTCACGGCGACGCACCGCTAACTCATGTTTGCCAAATCCGCGCATGTTTTCACCTTTCCAGTTTAGCTCTCCGGAAGACGGTTCGATAAGGCGCAGTAGGGCTCGGGCAAGGGTCGATTTACCACAACCGGACTCTCCCACCACCCCAAGTGTTTCACCGCGGTAGACGTCAAGGTCAATACCATCCACCGCTTTAACCACTTTTCGTTTACTGGGAAGAATGTGCTTATTGATTGGGAAATGGACCTTTAAGTCACGTGCTGATAGCAATATCTCTTGATGGGGCATTTTTATCTCCTAAGCGCGTCGAACGATGGGGGTAATGATGTCACTTGGTGTGACATGACATGCCAGTCCTTGTGAGGAGGTCAGTGAGCGAAACGCAGGCATAGCGGCACTGCACTCCGCTCGATACTGATGACAGCGCTCTTTAAATGGACAGCCTTTATTATGAATAAGTGCACTGGGTGGATTACCGGGAATGGTCGGCAAGCGAGCCATATCTTGGGTAATCGATGGGATAGCCTTAAGTAAGCCTTGCGTGTATGGGTGGGCGGGAGAGTCAAAAATAGAATCGGTATCTGACTCTTCCATTTTACGCCCTCCGTACATGACCAATACCCGGTCACACATTTCGGCGACGACGCCCATATCGTGTGTAATCAGCAAAATGGCGGTATTGAACTCTGCTTGTAGCTCACGAAGTAAGGCTAAGATCTGTGCTTGAACCGTGACATCCAAAGCCGTGGTGGGTTCATCGGCGATCAAGAGTTCTGGTTTACATAAAAGAGCCATCGCAATCATGACTCGTTGGCGCATGCCACCAGACATCTCATGTGGGTATTGCGCCATTCGGGTCGCTGCCGAAGGAATGCGTACCGCATCAAGCATCGCAATCGCTTCTTGTTCAGCAGAGTGACGGCTCATCCCTTTGTGAATCATCAATACTTCTGAAAGTTGTTTACCCACTTTCATAAATGGATTGAGAGAGGTCATCGGGTCTTGGAAGATCATGCCGATTTTCTCCGCACGAACGTGGTTGAGCTGGCTTTTGGTCATGGTCAGCAGGTTTTCACCATGAAAGTTAGCCGCGCCGCTGACGACTCCGTTATCGGCAGTAAGCCCCATCAAAGCAAAGACCGACTGGCTTTTGCCAGAGCCGGACTCGCCGACGATGCCGAGTGTCTCCCCTTTATTCACGGAATAAGAAAGATCGCTGACCGCTTGAACTAAGCCGTCGGGCGTCTGAAAGCGAACGTTCATGTTCTCGATAGATAGAATACTCATAGCAGCTCCTTAGCGATCTTTCGGGTCGAGCGCGTCGCGCAAGCCATCACCAATAAAGTTAAAACAGAACAGGGTGGCGACGAGAAACAGAGACGGGAACAGCAATTGCCAGAGCGCGACATCTATGGTTTTGGCCCCTTCTGATATTAGTATCCCCCAGCTGGTATCCGGTGGCTGAACGCCGAGGCCAAGGAAGCTTAAAAACGATTCAAACATGATAAAACCCGGTACCATGAGCGAGGAATAGACCATGACGATACCCAGCACATTAGGCAGCACATGACGACGCACGATAGTAAAACGGGATACGCCTATAGAGTGGGCGGCTTCAATAAACTCTCGTTTCTTAATACTGAATGTGACGCCACGAACGACCCGAGCAATTCCCAACCAAGAGACCATGCCTATGACGACAAAGATCAGATAGATGTTATTGCCAAACAGAGTGACGAATAGGATTACGAGGAACATAAACGGCACCGAGTCGAGCACTTCGATGATGCGCATCATGGTGCTGTCCACTAAGCCACCCATGTAGCCAGACAGAGCGCCCCAAGCCGTACCGATAACAACAGCCACCAAAGCGCCCATAAAGCCGACCATAATCGACAGTCGCCCTCCTTGCATGGTTCTAGCGAACAAGTCTTGGCCTAAATCATCGGTACCAAAATAGTGGCCAGAGCTGATAGACGGTTTGCCCAGTTCATAAGGATCGACAACCACATTCCAGTCAATTTCATCATGGCCAAAAGCAGCAAGGTGCGGGCCGAACGTTATACATAGGACAATAAAGCACAGCACGTAGATTGAGGTCATGGCGGCGCGGTTTTGGCGAAAGCGAGTCCAGGCGTCCTGCCACAAGCTGCGGCCTTCAACCGCTTCCAAATTAGAGCTCATTTGATCCGCCAGCTCATTGGCATCAATGCGTTTAGTTAACATTCGTCACCTCCTATATACGAATGCGCGGGTCAATAACGGTGTAGAGAATATCGACCACCAAGTTGAAAAAGATGGTCAGCGCAGCGACGATCAGCGTGATTCCCATCACTAGCCCGTAATCCCGATTGAGCGCACCTGACACGAAGTGTTGACCCATGCCACCGGTACTAAAGAAAATATCGATGATGACGGAGCCGGTAATGACCGCGACAAAACTGGGACCCAACATGGCGATAATCGGGATAAGGGATGGACGTAAAGCGTGATGAAACAAGATGTAGCTGGTGGACAACCCTTTGGCTTTCGCAGTTCGAATATAGGGTTGATTGAGGGTTTCAATCATGGCGCCGCGCATTACCCTAGCAATACTGGCGACAGACCCGATGGCTAAGCTGAGCACGGGTAATACCAAAAATGACAACTCACCGCCTTCCCAACCACCGGCTGGCAATAAATTGAGATGAATGGAGAAAATGGTAACTAATACTGGCGCCAGTACGAAGGCAGGGATAACGACACCTGTCATCGATAAAGACATCAGTAAGTAGTCGAGTTTGCCATTGCGGTTTAGCGCAGCAATGGTGCCTAATACCATGCCAAGTGGAACAGAGATGCAAAAAGAGATCACTCCCAGTACCGCAGAAACGGGCCAAGATTGTGCGACTAACTGCGTGACCGTGAAATCTTGGTAGACGAAGCTCGGCCCTAGATCACCTTGAATAAAATTGCTGATGTAGATGAAGAACTGAACGATGAAGGGTTCGTTTAGATGAAACTTAGCCTCGATATTGGCGCGGACAACTTCCGGCATTGGGCGTTCCATATCGAAGGGACCACCCGGCGCAATGTGCATTAGCCAGAATGAGACTAATGCAATGAACAGTAGCGTGGGTACCGCGATGAGTAACCGGCGAAGAATATACAACAACATGACGTATCCTTTCGTTAGAAAAAAGCCCGAGACCTACAGGGACAAAGAATTATGTAGGCTCGGGCAAACCGTCCCAGTATTAGTGGGCTCTGACGTAAACGTTCTTGCGGTAGTATGACGATTCTGGATTGGTGCGCTCGTAGCCGCCGACGTATTCCTTAATCAGGTATTGGTCGTTGCCATTGCGATACATTGGAATGATCGCCATGTCTTCAATTAATAGCTTCTCAGCAGCAATGTAATCAGCAGAAGGGTCGCTTAACGTCTTCGACTCTGTCATTAAGCGGTCATATTCTGGGTTGTTGTAGTTAGAGTCGTTGTACTCACCGGTTGAAACAAAGATATCTAACCAAGTGGACGCTTCGTTGTAGTCGGCTGTCCAACCGCCACGACTGATGTTGCCCGGATCTTTCAATGCGTAGAATACTTTTGGTTCTAACTGGATGATCTCAACTTGAACACCTAAGACGCTTTTCCACATGCCTGCCATTGCGGTGGCCATTTTCACATCCGTTGAGAAGGTCGGTACCGTAAACGTCAGTTTCAACGGTTTGCTATCACTGAACCCCGCTTCTTTAATCAAGGCTTTTGCTTTGGCGTTACGCTCGGCTTGAGTCCACGTTGCAAACTCAGGAGTATGCGTTTTAAAGCCATCGGTTTGCGGAGGCACTAGGGTGAACATAGGGACCCCACCGTTTTTAACGATGGCCTTGGTAATAATGTTACGGTCAATCGCGTATGACAGCGCTTGGCGAACGCGAAGATCTTGAGTAGGGCCTTTTTCGGTATTGAGGTAGTAGAAGGTCGAACCAAGTGAGGCGCTGGTATCTGCCACTTGCTCAGGGAACTTCTTCAACAGTTTGGCTTTTTGCGCCGCTGGGATAGACAGTGCTTGGTCAATCTCGCCCGCCAAATAGCGGTTGAGTGCGACGTTAGCATCGCCAATTGGTAACCAAGTGATCTTGTCCAAGACGACGTTGTCTGCATCCCAATATTGGCTGTTTTTGACCATGACCATCTTCTCGTTTACTTTCCAATCAGAGACGGTGAATGCGCCATTTGTTACGATGTTTTGCGGTTGTGTCCAAGCGGCTCCATGTTGCTCAATGACTTTCTGCGGTACGGGGGCGAGAACGGGGTGGCTAAGTAGCTTAATGAAGAAAGGCACTGGCTTTTCGAGTGTCACTTCAAAAGTGTAGTCATCGACAGCGCGAACGCCGAGCGTGTTGGCTGGAGCTTCGCCTTTCATGATCTTGTTGGAATTTTTAATACCTGGGATCGCCGCGAACCAAGCATAAGGAGAGGCGGTTTGAGGGTCAATCAGGCGCTGCCAGCTATAAACGAAATCATGGGCCGTCAGCGGGTCACCGTTAGACCATTGTGATTCACGTAATGTGAAGGTGTAGACCGTGTTGTTGTCGTTAGCACTCCAGCTTTTGGCTATGCCTGGAATGGTTCGGCCTTGCTTATCTTGCGTTGTTAAACCTTCGAACAGATCGCGGCCTAAGTTAAATGCTGGCTCAGCGGCTTGTTTAGCGGGATCAATTGAGGTGACTTCTGCGCCATTATTTAATGTGATCTCTTGTTTGTCTGCAAGCTGAGTACCTGTCGGGTAGGGTTTAGCGACAGCATTACCTGTGAGCAGCGCGGTGGCGATAGCACTCAGTGCGATTAGTTTCTTTGCTTTCATAGCTTCCTCGTTATGTCCGTATCGGAGTGGCCCCTTAGCGCTTTATCTGAGAGGGGCGTCAGTCCTTGGAACGGCATAAGGCGCTAACACAGATGGCTAAGGGGATAGGAGGAATGTATATTGTATAAAATTTGCCAGCAAACAATAATTAACATCTTTGTAACAAGGTGGCGAAATGTAATACCACTGGTCTTATAAAGTGAAACTGGGTCAAAAATGGTTAAGATTTAACCGACTTTGGTAGCTGGTTCACAGAAAATATCCTGCATTTTATTGCCGGCGAAAACGGGCAGAGACCTGCTTGAGAAGTTCACCGGTAATTTGAGGGAGTCCATCAGAAAAAAAGATCTGTTGTCCCGGAGTGTTACGAAACAACACATTGGTCAATTCGCCCGTCTCATTAACGCAGTTCGCGGCATGCATCTCACTGACTTTCTGATCAATTTCCTGTTCCAGTTTGAGCCGTTGTTCTGAGGTGAGTCGAACTCTGGCTTGGCAAACTTGAGAGACAGTACCATCCGCCATAGACACCGCCTCAAAGCGGCGTTTGAATAGAGTATCCAGCTTGGTGCCTTCTTCCATGATAAACCGTCGCCCAGAGCGGTAAAAAATCTTATCGCCATGGTTTTCCATGTAACCAAGAATTTCAGCAATACTGAGGTAAAAACGGAGGCTGGTATCGGACAGTTGATACTCTTCGGCTATGTCTTTGGGTGAGCGATTGCATGACGTAACCAAGTAGATGAAGTCGAGTAAGTACGGGTGCTCAACGAACAGCGCATTTTGCTCATCAGAAAGAAACTGCTCGTTATCGCGTTGGAGCTGAATCGCCAGTGTCGACAACTCCATGAGATCGGTATTTAGATGAGTGGTGTACATTAAAATCTTATCGAGCCCCAGAGCCGGATTGTGCAGATGGCGTTTGATGGTCGACAGTGGTACGCCCGTTTTTTCTGACAATGCGCTATAACACAACCCTTCGTCACGAATCTTTTGACGAATGGCAGCAAGCAAAAACTCTGGGCCAATATGCATAGTAGGCACTCACTTCATCAGGTAGGTAAAAAGAAAAAGAGCTTAGCTTTGACGCTCAACCAAAAGATCTCGAATGGCAGCACCTGCTTCTAGGATGTGTTTTTTCAACATGTACTTCGCCCCTTCGATATCCCGGTTTTGGCACATCTCCAGTAAGGCTTTGTGCTCTTTATCGGCTTTAGCGGTGCCTTCGGTGAAGAGTAACTGCATGCGAATGTAACGGTCGCATTTGGTATTGAGGTTGTATATCACATCCATGGTTTCTGGCATATTGGCGGGAGCGTACAGCGCTTTGTGTAACTCGTAGTTGTAGTTACTCCACTCTTCGACTTCATCTCCGCGGTTAACCAGATCATCAAACTTAGCTCGAATTTCATTGGCTCGAGCCAGATCTTCATCTGTCATGTTTTGAATCGCACGTTCAAGTATATGGCATTCAACGACAGCGCGAAGCTCGAACAACTCATCAATTTTGTCTGGTGATAGTTCAGTGACGGTGGCCCCTTTGTGGGCTTCAAAGCTAACCAGCCCTTGAGCTTCCAATTGCATCAATGCTTCACGTACGGGTATACGACTGACATTAAACTCTTTGGCGAGCGCATCTTGACGTAATGGTTGTCCAGTTTTTAACTCACCTTTGAGGATTTTGGTACGAATGGCTTCTTCTACTAACTGGGTCCGAGTTTTAAAAACGGGTTTCTGCGACATCCAAGTCTCCGGTGTTACTTAATCTTTATAATAATTGTATTCAATATACCATCGGTAAAATGGATTGCGATGACGAAGTCTCAATTCGGGCTCTTTTTTGGGGGATGGGTCAATCGAAGGCCGAAATAAAATGCGCTAACTCGCATATCCGACTAGGTTACCAAAAGTTAACTAGTTGTTTGTCTAGCAGTGAGTCCCTATATTGAGTTTCAGGCATATAGGATAACGCTAGGAGAAAGCATGGCACATTCAGTAAAACTTAAAGCGGGTGACTCGTTTCCATTGTTAAACGCGACCTTATTAGATGGTTCAAGTGTCACGCTCGGCCAGCCACAAGGGAGCGCAAGCTGGCAGGCCGTGTTTGTTTATCGCGGTAAGCATTGCCCACTATGTACTAAATATCTTAACGAAATAGAAAGCTACAAGCAGGCTTTCGCCGATGCAGGCGTTGAAGTGTTGGCAGTATCTGGTGATTCGAAACCGCAATTGGAAACGCATCTTGAGCAGCTCGACATCAGCTTCCCAATTGCTTATGGGCTAACCCAACAACAGATGGAAACACTTGGTTTGTATGTTTCGATTCCTCGCTCTGAGCAAGAGACCGATCATAACTTTGCAGAGCCAGGATTATTTGTTGTTAACGAACATGGTGATCTGCATGTGGTGGACATTTCAAATAACCCGTTTGTACGCCCTGAACTTGGCGCCCTAACGCGAGGTCTCGCCTGGATTCGCGATCCAAACAATCATTATCCTATTCGCGGCACCTTTGACTATTAAGGTGGGCGTCCGCGATGTCATAGTGAGTAAAGAGCGATCAGGTGAGATCGCTCTTTATGTATTCCGAGAGTACGACTTGCTGATTTGAATATTGTGGGTTTCAGACCAAATGCGCAGGTCATTGAGAATCTTGAGTGCGCTGGTGCCAAACTCCGTCAGTTCATAGCTGACGGCAATGGGGCGGTCACTGATCACTTTACGCAGCACCATGCCTTCACTCTCAAGTTCTTTGAGTCTTTGGTCTATCATCTTTTTGCTCGCGCCGCCCAACAGTCGGGCGAGATCGTTGAAGCGTACCGGCCCATCTTTGAGATGATATATGAGTGAGCCTTTCCATTTTCCGCCAATCAAGCGCATGCCTTTTTCAATGGCGCATGGCTCAGTACACGTATAAGCAGCGGTTTTTCTCCCTTTGCTGTCAATTTGGATAGCATTTTTCATTGGATGTCCTCGAACAACGATCTAACATGAAACACTAAGTCACCAAAGTATACTAGTTAACTTTTAGTGATTGCTAGTCTAGTGACTGATCGCGATGGCAATAATACGTTGAATGAGTCTGTCTTCAGACAATGATTTATCACGATAAAAACGAAAAATTTCTGAGTTGATGGCTTGCTGAGCAACCGGGTTGACCGCCATAGAATCAATCATACTTGGTACGGCTTTATCCTGTCTGAGCGCTAGCTCGAATGCTTGATGAGCCTTTACTTGGCAAGGGTTAAAACCATTCATTTCGATGTCGGCGTGAACTGGAATCGAGCCTTTTTTCTGATTGAATCGAGTTTGAAACTCTTTGTCTGCCAATATGTCTGCCACCTGATTGGCTTGGGTTGCGCTAAAGGATTTACTCTTCATGAAGATCAGGCTGTCCATATTGTAGAGAAACATTCCGTCACTCTCTGGAGCTGGATAACAACCTATGTGCTTTGGGACGTCAATGCCTCGCGCGAGTAGATCGCCCAGAATCCAGTCTCCACCGAGTTGGAATAACGCTTGGTCGCTGGCGAGCGCTTTGGTTGCCGTATCCCAGCGCGTGTCCTGCAGCGAGGCGCTGTTGATTAGGCTTAACCGACGAAACTGACGTAATGCTGAGCGTAACTCCTCACTATCAATGCTCTCTTTGTCTAACTGTACCAGCGCTTGGTTATAGAAGGTCACTCCTCCTGTCGCGATAACAAGGTTCTCAAACAGTTGCGCAATTTGCCAAGGTTGCTCTCCAACCGCCAATGGATGAATACCTTTACTCTGTGCCAGGGCCATAAGCTCAAACATTTCCTCCCATGTCGATGGTACAGGGCGGTCGAGCTGCTGAAGTAATACATGATTTACCCAAAGCCAGTTTAAGCGGTGTAGCGTGAGCGGAAGTGCCACGTAGCCAGTGCGGCTTTTATTTATTTGTTTACTCAGTGGGTAGAGGGTTTGATCCCATTGATGTTTCTCACCGGTAGCGTCGACGGAATGTAAGATGCCGATAGCATCCCAAGCTTTGATACTGGGACCTTCGAGCTGAGCAAAGCTAGGTGGGTTACCCGCTAAGGCCCGAGCTTGTAACACCGTCATTGCCGTATCACCACCACCTCCTAGTACCGGACTGGGAGAGAGTTGAATCTTGTGTTGGTTAAGCTGTTGCTTGAGTTCATCCAACGCCCGTGTTTCGCCCATCGAAGTCCACCAATGCAGAAACTCAACGTTTGCTTGCCCCTGTGCTGGGAGAAGAAAGGAGCAGAGCATTAAAGCCAACTTTTTCATATTTAGTCTCTTGGGAAAGATAGAATTGCGCGCAGCCCGCCAGTCGGGCTATGAGTCAGAGCAAGTGAACCACCATGCGCTTTGATGATGCTTTGCGAGATAGTTAATCCCAGTCCACTGCCAGAGTGGTGCTTGTCTGCTTGAAAGTAAGGCTGAAACACCTTCTCTAGAAGCTCTTCGTCGATACCAGTACCGTAGTCATCGACAATGACGTCAATGGTGTCCACTTTCTCAAGTAAGCAGATGTCGGCCTTTTCGCCGTATTTAATTGCATTATCGACGATGTTTTGGATGCAGCGTTTAATAGCGAGTGGCTTACCCGTCACCATGGTGTCTAGCTCACCCTTGATAGTGATTCGATCTGAATCGGGCGAGGCCGTAGCCGCAATATGCTCAATCAACTGATTAAAATTGATCGGTTCAATCTCTTCATGAATATCCGTCTCTTTGATGCACTGTAAGGCCCCTTTGACCATTAAGTCTAAGTCGTTGGCCAAACGGGTAAATCGCTCTCTGTCTGTCACGTCATCTAACATTTCTGCACGCAATTTGAGACAGGCGATAGGGGTTTTTAAGTCATGGGATATGGCACCAAACAGCATTTCTCTATCTTTGATGTGGCTATCGATACGGCGATTCATTTTGTTAAAGGCTCGAATTGCTGCTTTGAGTTCTTTGCTGCCCCGTTCTTGTACATGGGGGATATCTAATCGGCTCGACATTAAGGTGGCGGCTTTGGCTAATTCTCGTATTGGTTGGATCTCTTTTCTGACAATAAACCATGTACAAGTTAACAACAGCAGCGCAGAGAGCAAAATGGTTAACCACTGGCGCAAATCAAAGTAGCTGGTCTCTAAGTTGATATATGGGGCGGGGAGCACAGCAGCAAGATAGAACCACTCATTTTCTGCCACTTCGACTTGGATAACCAAAATAGGTGGGTTAAGTGCGCCAAATGACAAGGTGTAATGTGCCCACAGTAACGGTAATTCATCAATAGGTAGCTCGTTATTGAAGACTTTCAAATTGTCTCGTTGAGTAAACTCTACCGAGATGTTGGGCACATTGTGCAGCTCGCTTCTAAGCACCTGCTGAACTTTATCAAGGACTAATGTTTTTCTGTCACTTTCAGGGAGCGGAACCACGCCAATATGATGGTTGTTGAGTGAGACAAAGAAGCGTGTTCCGCCCATGTTTCGAAGTTGGTTGAGAACCAAATGACGATATTCGGCAGGTAAGGTTTGAAAGAATGAGATCGTAGAAGAGGCACTTAAGGCTAAGCTTTGGACGGTATTGGTTAACCCTTGCTCATCCCGTTCATTGGTGTGCTGATACCAAATCATACCTGAAAGTAACTGCGCCAAAACAATCACCACCAGCAAAAACACGCTGGTTCGAAACACTAATGAGCTAAACCAAGTCTTAATTTTCATAGTAGACATCCGCGGTCAGCATGTAGCCTTTGTTGCGAACCGTGAGAATGAGCGAGCGGTCTTTATCTTCTAGGTGCTGTCGAAGGCGGCTTATTTGCACGTCGATACCGCGTTCAAAAGGTTCAGCATCACGGCCCCAAATCTCTCGTGCGATATCATCACGAGATAAAATCGCTTTAGCGTTGCTAACGAATAAGCCTAGAAGGGAGAGGTCCGCGCCGCTCAACTGTTTTACCTGCTTACTGCCTGGGCTACTAAGCTGGCGAGTGACCATGTCCAGATGCCAATCGTCAAATTTAACTCGGCGCTTTAGCTGGATTTGGTTATCAGGTTGGCTGCGACGAAGGATGGTTTTTATCCGCGCTAACAGCTCTCGAGGGCTAAATGATTTGGTGATGTAGTCATCGGCGCCCATTTCTAAACCGGCGACACGGTCCGCTTCCTCAGTGACTGCGGTCAGCATAATGATTGGAATTTGGGAGTCTTGGCGCAGCTGGCGACATAAGCAAAAGCCGTCTTCACCGGGCATCATAATATCGAGAATTATCAGATCAGGCGTTGTGTGTTGCAGCGTTTGCCACATGGCTCGCCCGTTTTCGGCACCGAGTACCTCAAAGCCAGCTCGTCCTAGGTAATCCGACAAAGCTTCTCGCAACTCTTGATTGTCGTCGACGACTAAAATCCGTTTGTTTTCCATCACCTATCTTCCTGATTGTTGGCTATAGATATGATGCATTTATAAGCAGTTTCGCACAATGGAGGTGCGTCTAATTTACGGGTTACAAAGAGACTATTTTGTAAGCTGCCACTTACAAACTGGATGGAATTCGTAACCTTCGCGGCTTCTGTTCTCGATATGATCTTGCTGACTTTACGTGAAACAGAAACCTAAACGATTTTAGGTCGATAGCAAGGCTGACGAATGTCAGGAGGGAACCATGTTTGCAAGTATATTTGGACAACTACAAAAAATAGGCCGGTCGCTGATGCTACCAGTGGCGGTGCTGCCAGTGGCAGGATTGATGCTCGGTATCGGTAACGCGGGATTCGCGTTTATACCTGAAGCACTCAGTCAAGTGATGTTGGCGGCGGGTGATGGTGTGTTTGGCAATATGCAGCTGATGTTTGCTGTGGGTGTTGCTTTGGGCTTGTCAAAAGGTAACGACGGCGCGGCGGCATTGGCGGGTCTGGTTGGATTGATCATCATGAACGCCTCGTTAGGCATTGTCACTGGGCTACGAGGGCTAGAGACTGACGCAACGATAATGGGCGTTAATACACTCCAGACGGGGGTTTTTGGTGGCGTTATTATCGGCGCGGTTGCCGCAATGATGTACAACCGATTCTATAATATTCGCTTACCTGAATACTTAGGCTTCTTCGCGGGTAAGCGATTTGTGCCGATTGTTACTGGCTTATCCGCCATTGTGGTTGGTGGACTATTAGCCTTTGTTTGGCCACCAGTCGGACAGCTTCTGGATGCCTTTTCTCACTGGGCGGCGTATCAGAATCCGGTGGTCGCTTGGGCTGTTTATGGTGCGGGTGAGCGTTCATTGTTGCCTGTCGGTCTGCACCATATTTGGAATGCACCTTTCTTCTTTGAAGTTGGTAGTTACATTGACCCCGATACTGGCAAAGAGATCACCGGTGAACTAACTCGATTCTTTGCGGGCGACAAAACCGCGGGTTACTTGTCAGGTGGCTTTATGTATTCAATGTGGGCGCTACCTGCGGCGGCTCTAGCGATTTATCACTGTGCGACCCCAGAGCGCAAGAAAATCGTCGGTGGCTTAATGATGTCAGCCGCGTTAACGTCTTGGTTAACAGGCATTACGGAACCCATTGAATTTACTTTCTTGTTTGTTGCTCCCGTTTTATATGTGATTCATATTTTCCTTACTGGCATCGCGTTCGCGATTACTGCATCGTTAGAGATAAAACACAGTACCGACTTTGCCCACGGTGCAATTCAATTCTTCTTGTATTACCCGATGTCGACCAATGCATGGATGTTCATCATTATCGGTCCACTGTGGGCAGCCCTCTACTACGGATTGTTCCGCTTCTTGATTACCAAGTTGGATCTGAAAACACCCGGGCGTGAAACCGAGTTGGTAGAAGTGAAGTTTGCCGGTAAGCCAGATGAAATCGCGGTGGATGTTGTCGTAGCTCTTGGTGGTAAAGCGAACATCAAAACAGTCGATGCTTGTATTACGCGTTTGCGTGTCTCAGTCAAAGATATCGCAAACGTTAATGTCGAAAAGCTTAAACAGCTTGGCGCGCGGGATGTAGTAGTGATTGGCGACAGTTTGCAAGCCATATTCGGTACCCAGTCGGACTCGATTAAATCAGAAATCCATGGCGTTCTGGCGTTGTCTTAACCTTACCGCCCCCCTATTTGGTAAGTACTGCCAACCTTAAACAAGGTTGGCTTTTTTTGTTTTCACCGACAGTTATACGCTGATATTACCGCGAATCACGGTGACGGCAGAGCCGGACAAGGTCACTCTGCCGCCTTGCTGTAGTGTCATCATCACTTCACCCCCACGATTTGAGGCTTGATACGCGTTGATGGTAGAACGGCGCAGTTTCGCTGCCCAGTAAGGCGCGAGAGCACAATGCGCTGAGCCAGTGACAGGGTCTTCATTGACGCCGACCCAAGGAGCAAAATAGCGTGAAACGACATCGTACTCTTGTTGAGATGATTGCGCGGTAATGACCACGCCGCGCCCTGGCAGTGCGCGCATTGCGTCGAAGTTGGGAGACAAGTCATTCAACACCTGCTCACTGATAACCTCAATGAGCTGCTTGTTATCAAAGGTGTGGTAGCTCACGATGTCGTCTGGGGTTAAGCAAAGTGCTTGGACTAGATCCAAATCAGGCTGTTGTGCTGAGTTAAGGTGAGCGATTGGAAAGTCGAGTTCAATACCTGAATGGGTCAGCGTGGCATGTAACGGGCCTGAGAGTGTATTGAAACAGACAGACTCACCAAGGTTAATAAGGCCACACTCCGCCATGATTTGAACGGTGGCGAGTGTGCCGTGGCCGCAGAGTTTAACTTCGATTTCAGGGGTGAACCAACGCAGTCTCATATCGGATGTGGTGAGAAAAGCGGTTTCTGACACTGCCATTTCCCGAGTAATGGCCATCATCAGTGTTTCTGATAACGGCTGTTGAGTAATCACGACGCCCGCCGGGTTGCCTTTAAATGGTTCCGTAGTAAAAGCATCGACTTGATAGATTGCAAGATCCATTGCCACTCCCTTTGTGCTGGTGGTCTATTTAGCCAGTTGGTTTTACTGGATGCTATCACTGGCGTTGTCTTTGATACCAGTAAAAAGAGCAATAAAAAACGGCATCAAGAAGGATGCCGTTTTTAAGTTTGATGTCGGAGTGGCGTTTAATTCACCGCTCTGACTTTACCCTGTTTGAGGTTATTGAGTACCTCGGCTTTAGGACCATCGGCGATCACACAGCCTTTTTCCATCACGATGACACGGTCTACAACGTCGAGCATGGACGTCTTGTGGGTAATCAAGATAAGAGTTTCGCTAGATTTTAACTGAGCTAACTGCTGCTTGATGTGCATTTCTGAGCGGTTATCCATTGCACTGGTGGGTTCGTCCATCAATAACACTGGAGGTCGACCAAGTAATGCTCGGGCAATGGTGACGGCCTGACGTTGGCCTCCCGATAGCATTTGGCCGCCTTCACCCACTTGACGCTCTAAACCGGCTGGGTCTTGCTGAGTAAAGACTGTGACACCTGCTCGGTTAGCCGCGTCCATGACATCTCGGTCATCAGCCAATGGACGACCAAGCGTGATATTGTCACGAATAGAGCCATAGAACAGTTGGCTATCTTGTGGCACACAGCCAACGTTGCGTCGAATATCAATGTGATGCAACTGTTGAATATCAGTGTCATCGATGCGTACGTGGCCCTCTGTTGGCTTATACAAGCCCATGATCAATCGCTCTAGGGTGGTTTTACCTGACCCAATTCGGCCAATGATCGCCACTTTCTCACCTGGGTTGATCGTTAGGCTCAGATCGCGAACCGAAGCAATCGGAGACTCTGGGTAGTGGAAGGTCACTTTATCCAGCTCAATCTTACCGTGCACAATAGGGCGATGGATGTAGCGCTTACCTTCTTCCTGCTCGTCAGGCATTTCCATCACTTGTTCAATGATGGTCATAGAAGATTTGGCTTGGTTATAACGAGTTGAGAGTAGCGATAGTTGCACCATTGGGCCAATCGCTCGACCACTCAGCATGGTCGCGGCAATTAATCCACCCATGGTTAGGTCGCCTTCCGCAATCAAATAAACACCGAGAATGATCATACCGACGTTAGAGGCTTGTTGAACAAAGCCTGCGGTGTTTTGAATACCATCGGTGATGCGGCGGCTCTTGATGTTCCAGTTGGCCATATGGGCAACGGCTTCTTCCCAACGGAACTGGAATTGGCTTTGTGCGCCGAACAGTTTAACGGTTTCAAGACCCGCTAAGCTTTCAATCAAGTTAGCGTACTTTTGTGACGCGAGTCGAGAGCCCTCTTCAATGGTACGACGCAGTGGCCCTTGGATGAGCAGAGAGTAGATAATCAGAATGACAACACCGACAATCGGCACCAGTACCAAGTTACCCGCCATTAGCCAGATCAGTACCAAGAACAAGATGGCAAACGGTAGGTCGATCAATGAACCAATCGTCGCCGAGGTGAAGAATTCTCGAATCGACTCAAACTCTTGCAGGTGTCGAGCAAACGCACCGACAGATGGAGGCCTTGCTTCCATGCGAATGCCCATGACTTTACTAAATAGCTTGGACGAAATCAGGATATCTGACTTTTTCCCTGCGACATCAATAAAGTAGCTACGCATGAGTTTAAGCGTAAGGTCAAATAAGAAGATAACAAAAATACCGCTGGCCAAAACCCATAAGGTCTCAAAGGCGAGGTTTGGCACCACCTTGTCATAAACCAGACGAGTAAACATAGGCGCAGCAACAGCAAACAAGTTGATCAGAATTGATGCGATCAACACATCGCGATAGATGCGCTTAGACTGCCAGATGGTGCTCCAGAACCAATGGCCTTCTTTTGTCTTTAGAACTTCGGGTGAGCGCTCATCGTAACGGAACTGTTTTTTTACCAAGAAGTAGCGGCCAATGTACTGCTCTTCGAGATCGCTCCAACTGATGGAGACTGGCACCAGCCCAGAATCACCAGTTACGATTTCAACTTCGTTGCCGTCTTCGCTGATGCTGTTAAGCACACACGCATCACCACCTTTGAGCAGCAACACCACCGGGAAAACGAGCTGAGAGATCTCTTTGAGTGACGAACGGTTTTCTTTCGCGACCAACCCAGCGCGCTCGGCGGAACGCGGGAACAGAAATGGTGTTAGCTTGCCATCTGTCAGAGGTAGGCCGTTAATCAGCGCCTCTGGAGAATTGGCTAGGCCGTAATAGCGGCTAACGTAGATAAGCGAATTTAATAGCGGGTCCTGCATGCTATACCTTTTTCCTATTTATCTACGATGAAGCCTTGGAAGACTTCAATAAAGTGCTCAGACAAGAAGTCGAGCTGAGTTTGAGTTTCAACACGTGAAGCAATGGTCTTGATTCCTAAGTTATGCGCCGTTCTTGAAATGGAAGTCAGAGTAAACTTCTGCTTCTCATCATCTAGGTGATGGGTGTAGAGGTAATCCAACTTAACATAAGCGGGACGGAACTCATTAATGTAATCCAAAGATTGGAAATTACGGCCGTAGTTATCAACACCGAAGTCAGAGCCTGCAGCGCGAATCGCATTACAGAATAGGGCGGTGTGGTGTGGTGAGTTGATAAAGCAGCTCTCAGGAATTTCAAAGTGTAGCAGGGCAGCCTGCGCTTTGTTTTTATTCAGAATCTGAGTCACCCAACGAATAAAGCTAGGTTGGGCGATACTGGTGTGGGAAATGTTGATTGCCACTGGCTCAGAAACTTCCCCTTGTTTAATGCGCTGCACCATAGACTCAATCACGTATTCATCAAACAGGTGGCTAGCATTGAGTTGCTCTAAGGCAAACAGATATTGGTTAGCGCTGTAGCGCTCACCATCTTTCTCAATCGCAGAGAACACCTCGCGATGATAAGTTTGACCCCAAGAATTGTTGGCAGCTTGGAAACGGAAGCTGATCCAATCGTTGCTGATCGCCTCTTCAACCAAGGTTTTCCACTGCTGTTTACCCATGAGGTTTTCAGTGTTGTCGCCAGTGACATAACCGTAAGAGATTTCTGGGTTCGCTTTAGCCGTTGCCAGTGCATTATCCAACATGGTTAAGATTTCACTGCTGCTGACGCTGGTTTCGTTATGCACGACGCCAAGAGCGATACTGGATGTTGCCATACCCGTCGGGTCGCTGTTGATGTCTTGAACGAAGGTCACGATGCTATCGGCGATCAGTTTGAGCTCAGTATCGTCCATGTTTGGCAAGATGAAGCCAAACTCTTCAGTAGAGATACGAGCGAGGGTGACGTTAGGTGAGGTCAGAGAGACTTTTAAGTGATCAGCCAGCTCACGGACCATGCCGTCGCCAAACTCGTAGCCTTTTTCTTCATAGAGCTCACGAATAAAGCTGGCTTCCAAAATAGCCACGCCACCAAAACCGCCTTCGCTCAACCAAGAACTTAGCTGGCTCATGTAGTAAGCACGGTTACCTAACCCAGAGACAGGATCGACGTAAGCACGCTCACGCAGTTGCTGGGCTTCTTTAGCCTGAGCTTGGAACGACTTCTCAAGTTGCGCTGACATGCTATTAATGCCATCAACAACATAAATCAAATCTTGCGTCGCTGGTCGTGGTAATGGATCACCAAACTGGTTGCGAGCGACTTGCTCCATTTTATTGACGATAAGGTTTAGCGGCTTGAGCGCACGTTTGAGAATGAATGAAATAGAGAACAAACCAATCAGAGCGATGATGCAAAAGGCGATGACCAAGCGTTCAAAAGCGAGCCAAAGTTGGACGTAGGCCTGTCCTGGATGACTGACAATCTCGACTTCTGCCAACTGCATCCAACCGCTTGTCACCACTCGGCGGTCATGAATACGCTCGAACAAGTGTAGGTCTGTGAACCACTTTGGTACGTTGTTGGGCTTGACTGGGTAAGAGCGCAGAATCTCTTCGCCCGTATCGAGGAAGATGAGTCGCACGACGGAGTAGCTACTGCCATCGAACAGGGCATTGATGACGGACTCCACCGCGACGCTATCCTTGTCCTCTAAGTAAGGGGCAAGTGCTAAGCCGACAGTGTTGATGGTGTTGTGCACTTCAGACTGTTGCTGCTGAATCAAGTTATTTCTCGTGGTATTGAACTCGATAATAAATACGGAGATCAATAGCATCAAGATTACAGCAATCATCCCAGCGACAAGTTGTTTATATAATGTCATATTGCCTACTCATCAAAATTGACTATTGGTTTATTGAGTTTGAGCGATTTCTCGCGAGCACGGAGATCATTCCATAGGCTTAGCCTTGATGATTTTCCTGCCAACTGTCCTTGTTTAGACTTCATGAGCCAAAGGTTTTTACCGTTAAAACTGTAGATCGGTAATAGGTCTCGGCGCTTGGAAGCGCGCTTTATTTCTGGATCTATGTTGTCTAACAGAATCGGCTCGGCGCTTGGCTTGGAGTAATAAGCCAAAACCATATGGAACTGGTTGAGCTCGATAGCTTTAACGTACACAAGTCTAAGTTTTTTGTCTGAGACACCTAACTCAAGTAAAGAGAAGTACTTAGCAATTGTAAAGTCTTCACAATCACCCGCGTTACTGCCCAAAAACTCAAGTGGGGTAGCCCAGTAATCTTTCTTACCCCACAAGCGATCATCGTTGACGAAGTTAAGTTGATTAAAGAATCGATTCACTTCAGTCAGCTTTTGACGCTCAGAAAGGGATTTGTATTCGGAGATTTCTCGCCGCCAAGTTTCGACTCGGCGAGCAGCGCGATCGCCATAGGTATTGCGCACAGCATCCACCCAGCGTTGCTCCTGAGTGTTCAGGGCAAACGAGGCGGTTGAGCTAAGAAGCAATATAATGGCTGTCAGCAGATACTTCATTAATATGCCAACTCTCTAACAGTGAGCGGTCGGCGTTTTGTGATCATCGCGATGGGTTTTACTCCTTCAAAGCGTTGTTTTTTGCACCCAATATTGGCTTCATCAGGTATTCCATCACAGTACGCTTGCCCGTGATAATGTCTACCGAAGCGGTCATACCAGGAATGATTGGCAGCGAACTGTCTTTGTTTAAGCTGGTTTCTTTGGTACGCACTCGAACGAGATAAAAGCTGTTGCCCTCTTCGTCAGTGGTGGTATCGGCACTGATGTGCTCAAGAGTGCCCTCTAAACCGCCGTACTTGGTGAAGTCATAAGCGCTGAACTTAACGATGGTCGGCAAATCCGGGCGTAAAAAGGCGATGTCTTGCGGTGCGATTTTGGCCTCGACAAGTAAGGTATCCTCGCTTGGTACTATCTCGACAATATCCATACCCGGCTGGATAACACCGCCCACGGTATTGATGTTAAGCGTTTTAACTGTACCAGTCACTGGGGACGTCACCACGGTGCGGTTTACTCGGTCCTCCAAGCCAACAGCAGACTCAGTCATTGCTGAGAGCTTGTCTTGAGCCTCGTTGAGTTTCTCTTGTTGTTCAGAACGGAATTTCTGCGCGACATCGATGCGGCTTAACATGGCTTCACGAATCGCCGATCTTAATACGGGTACTTTCAATTCGCTGGATGTCAGTTCACGACGGGTATCGTTGACTTGGCGTTGCAGTTTGAGAAGTTCGATCTGCGGAACGACACCTTCGTCGGCAAGTGGCTTGGTGATATCAAGCTCTTTTCTGGCAAAGTTGTAGCTGTCACGTAAGTTGCGGACACGCGCTTGAATCTCGACCAGATCTTGCTGCTTCTGTTTTACTTGCTGGTCGATTACTGAGATTTGGTTTCTTAGCTTATTCAGATCTTGGCGGTATTCCGCGCGTTGGCGTTCGACCAGTCGCGGTTTTAACTCACTTAATTGAGGGGGAAAGGCGAGTTTATTAAAATCGATTAGGACGTTGTTTTGCCAGTTTTTATTATCAAATTCCTCGTTGATCTCCACACTGGTAATCGAAGCGGAAAGCTGCATAACACTGGCGGTAAGGTTAGCAACTTGCTGCTCTCGTTCGCGAAAGTCCGAACGAAAACGGGTGTCGTCAATCAGTAAAAGCTGCTGACCTTTCTCTACCTTTTGACCTTCTTGGACCAAAATGTCTTTAATTAGGCCGCCCTCTAAGTTTTGCACGACTTGGATTTGTGAAGACGGAACCACTTTGCCTTGGCCTACTGTGACTTTGTCGATTTGTGCCCAAGAAGCCCAAACCCCAGCCAAGATAAAAAAGATCACCATAATCCACAGCATGATACGCGCGCTATTTGGCGTATTCAGTAGTAATGCTGCAGTTTTGTCATCGACATAATCTAGCTCAGTAGGAGTAAGCTTGTCATAACTGCTCTTACTCATTGATGATCCTTGTATATAGAAGTTATTTTATTGATTTTATTACTGTCAGGCGAAAATGTTAAGAATTTGCAGCAATAAAGGCTATTTTGAGTCCTTCAATAATATTAGTAAAGTAGCTCATAGATTGAGTGTAGCGTTTGTAACACTCTTCATACTTGAGTTCTATTCAAATAGAGCGCACAATCAGCTAAAAAATTTCGTCAGGAGATAAGATGGAACTTGAAGATATCCGCCGCGAGTACACCAAAGGTGGTCTGAGAAGAAAAGATTTGCTTGCTGACCCAATAGCGCAGTTTGATGTTTGGTTGCAACAAGCAATTAAGGCGAAAATGACTGACCCTACAGCGATGACTGTTGCGACCGTGGACGAAAGTGGCCAGCCTTTCCAGCGTATTGTGTTGCTTAAACACGTCGATGAGCAAGGATTTGTCTTCTATACCAATCTAGGCAGCCGTAAAGCAGAGCAGATCGGCGTTAATAGCAAAGTCAGCCTTCATTTCCCATGGCACCCATTAGAGCGTCAGGTTCATATTACTGGCGTGGCAGAAAAGCTGTCCGTGGTTGAAAACATGAAATACTTCTCTTCTCGTCCTAAAGAGAGTCAATTAGCGGCGATTGCGAGTAAGCAAAGTAGCCGAATTTCTGCACGTGGCGTCCTTGAGGGTAAGTTCCTTGAACTAAAGCAGAAGTTTGAAAAAGGTGAGGTCCCGGTTCCTAGCTTTTGGGGTGGTTTTCGAATCAAGCCAACTTCGATTGAGTTTTGGCAAGGAGGAGAGCACCGCCTGCACGATCGATTCCTATTCTCCAAAGAGCAAGAAGCTTGGCACATTGACCGCCTAGCGCCATAACCCAGATAACCAATACGCCGCTTTATGCGGCGTATTGACTATTTAGTCCTAGCAAAGAAAAAGGGGGCAAGCCCCCTATAATCAATACTCTCTTTAGTTACTCAGCTTGAAGGCTAATTCAGTTCGCGAACCACTCGGAAGCCGAGATAGTTAGAGGCGGCAAATGTCGACAAAATGAGTTGTTGATCGGCTGCGGCCATATCTGGAGAGAAGTTCCAGGCTCCGCCTTTTGCAACACCGCTTGAACCATTCGTCCATTGCCACACGTTACCGACCGCATCGTACATGCCGAGTTTGTTTGGTGCGAACGCACTGACTGGCGCAGTACTGACGTTAGACCAAGGCGTGCCGCTCCAACCGGTATTGGCTTTGCCAGTTTTGAATGAGTTGCCCCACCAGTATTTGTTTTGGCTACCCGCGCGAGCCGCAATTTCCCACTCTTGAGCGGTTGGCAGGCGGTATTTAGCGCCTGTTTGTCGACTGAGCCATTTTGCGTAAGCTTTGGCATCATTTTGGCTAACACAAACGACAGGTGAGTTTGGATACTGTTTGAAACCTGGTTTTTGCCAGCTGCTTTTAGACATTGGTGTGACTTCGCCGTCAATCAAAGCAGTACAGGTATTTTTAAGTTCGGCGTCAGTTTGATACTTTGTCTGTTCGATAAAGGTTCGGAACTGGCTGACCGTAACAGGAGTGGCGCCGATACCGAAAGCATGATCAAGGTTAACTGACTCTGAGGCGTTTTGACCTATCTTATATTGGCCCTTCAAAACAGTAATCATTTCAGGCGCTTTGCTGCCGTTAGATAGCGAATCTGCAAATTTGTCACCTGAACGAGGCTTATTGGTACGCTCTTTGAGTTGGGCGCGAACAGAGTAGTCAGATTTTACGACAACGCTCTTGCTGAAAGGGTAATAGCCATCTTTTTCGACTAAAATTGTATGCTCGCCGATAGGTAACATCACTTCTACAGGCGTTGAGCCGTAAGAAACGCCGTCGATAAGAACGCGATCGTCGTAGAGGTTTGAGCCAACGGTTACATTCACCCATGCCACCTCTTGTTGAAGGGCTGGTGACTCGCCATTGTGTCTACCACCACGAGTTAAGCAGTATTGCTTGTCTAAGTTCAGAAGACGACAAGCAGTGGTGCGATCAGGACGTGATTCCAAATCTACATCCATCAAGCTACGGTAACGCATACCGTCGTAGAAACCGCTTTCTAGGGTTTGATGGTCTATAACGTGGATGCTAATCGATGCTCTGTGAAGGTTCGTTTTGACAACGTTAGATTCTGAAAGTTGATCAATCAGAGATAAACGAAACTCTTTGACCGCTTTTTGCAAAGCAAGCTCTTTGGTTTGATTTTCACATTGCGCCAAGGTCATTGAGTCGGCACAGCGATTGGTAAAGCTCACTGAGATTTTCTTGTTTTGGTTAAGCTCTTGGGTCAAACGCTCAGCTCGTGCGCTGTATTTAGCCGTCTCGAGATTTTCAATTAAACGGCGAATCGTTTTGATTTCAGCGCGTTTAGTATCAAGATCGGCTTGCAGTTCGGATAAACGATGTTCCGCTGCTAGTGTTTGCTCTTGGTTGTTCTTAACCGCCTGCCAGGCATCTTGATAGGCCGCTTGAGAAGTCGCGATATCGATATTCGGATCGTTAATCATCCGTTCATAATCACGTTTAAGCTTAGCTTTAGAGTCTTCGAATCCTTTTGCGAGCGTTTTCGCTTCTGATCTTAGGCGAGTAATCTCACTTTGTTGCTCGTTAACTAGGGCTTGTTGTCCATCCCTGAACTGCTCAAAAGTCACCAACTCCGAATGCTTGGTAAATATCTGGTCATCGATTTCCATCAATGATTGTGGCGCTTCTTGTGCTACAGCATACGACGCCATCAAGGTCGGAGATAATGCTAGCAAAAGGGTCGATAAACCGAATCGCATTGTCTTTCTTCTACATCCAAAAAATTGAGTTAATTGGCTCATTCTAAACGAAAACGCCACCTTGATCTCAAATTATCATTAGATAACGTAGAATCAAAGTGGCGTTTTTATTCATCTTTGTGAATTGTGTTGGTCTTTTAGTCAATATCACCCGTTTGGACGAAGTTTTACCCACACCGTGTCATTAGAGTTAATGGTGATGATGCGGTTGTAAGACTGGAAGCCATTTTTCGATACGGTAACCTGGTGTTGACCTTTTGGTAGGACAACTTCGACTGGAGTACTACCGTAGCTGATACCATTGATCGTCACTGCATCATCGTATTGGTCTGAACGCACGGTCACGTTGACCCAGCTTTTATCAATCTTCTTATCTTTCTTTTTCACACTCTTCAGACAGTAGCGATTCGACACATTCAACAATTGACATGCTGCGGCCTTATCTGGGCGAGCGCGTAACTGCGCTTGAATCTGGGTAAAGTACTGATTAGATCCTTCGAAGCTTGAACGCACAATCTGAGATTCTTGAACTATCACGTTAAGTTGAACGTCTTTCGCATTTTGCTTAGCAACGTGTGACTCTGTGACATTGTCAAGTAACTGAGATTTAAAGATTTTTACCGCTTTCTGCTTGGTTAGGTATTGGCCTTGATTAGAACACTCACCCAAGGTCATGGTCGCAGAACAGGTGGTGGTGTAGCTGGTCTCAAGTACGCTGCTATCTCGAAGTTCACGGTTTAAGCGTTTGACGCGTGCATCAACCTTTTGCTCCTTCAGGTAAGAGAACTCAGATTTCAGTCTTGCCTGTTTCTGTTTCACGGAGGCAACACGCATTTCGCTTTCAGTGATCGCTTGTTTGTTTTCCAACAAGGCTTTTTGTGTCTCTTTGACGGATGCCCAAGATTGACGGTAATCATTTTGATAGGAGGCAAGGTCTAGCTCTGGATCTTCTAAAAGACGAGTATATTGGGTATCCAAAGCGGCTTTCGCACGGTCACGCTTAGCCATCAACTCCTGCTCACTGCGTTGCAGGCGATTATATTCACTCTGAAGCTGTTGGAGTTGTTCTGCTTCTGCGCTGTACTCAGTAGACATCGAATCCAGCTCAGATTGCTTATGTTTAATTTTACTTTCGATTGCGGTAACAGGGTCTGACGAGGCAGATTCTTCCGCAAGTGTAGAAGTCGAAACCCAAAAAGGGGTTAGCGCTAACAATAGCGCTGGGATGCGACGTTTGTTCATAAGTCCCTGCAACAAAAATGTTTAATTCATTAACTCTCAAAAAATCGAACGATACTCACTGGCCTATAAGGGATAGACAACCACAGCCAAAATCCGAACGATGATCAAGACAAACCAATGACACTCCTTTGTGCGTTTGCCTTTAAGAGAGTTTGATTTCGTCCTATCTAGCCACGCGTGGCTAAACTCAGCCTGAGATTCTACCACAAGTTTTAAGAAAATCAGGAGTGTGCACAGGCCATTCTGTGCGTATTGACGAAATATTCAAGTGACAAATACCAATCTGTATCCATCTTTGCTCTAGAAGTGACATTGACCGTAAATTATGTGCACTTGATCATTCTTCCGGGGGAAGTCATTAACAATATTTAACCTCTAAGTAACGGAGAACGAACGAGAAATTGCACCAAAGGATATGCAATGGGTTGGTTTTAGCTTAGAGAGCTTTCGACAAATGATAGTTTTGTTATACCATTTGACTTAATCACACTCCTATTGCTTGGGTTTATATGACTCCTCCTCTAAAGCCGTTAATTACGCCAGAAGCCGCTAATGTACGCCGTCCAAAACCGGCTGAGCTAGTGACGCTTCCTTCCTACATGGACTGTCATGATCACAGTTATACTCAGATAGTGATCGGTCTAAAAGGGCAGGCGGAGTTTGAAGTGAATGGTTATGGAAACTTTGTTGGTCCAGGTCAAGGATGTGTTGTGACCTCGGGATCTGGTCATGCCTTTGGCGGTGTGGTTGATCAGTCTGACATCCTAGTACTTAACATGCCAGTAGCCAGCGACGATGATCCATTAATGCTCAAGAAACTTAATGAGCTTAATCGCCAAGATACCTATTTTCAGCTTGATGGGCAGATCCAAAAGCTGATTCAAATGTTGGTTGCGGAAATGCAATCAAGTCCAGAAGATTTACTCTTGAGCCGAGCGTGTAACGATACGGTTATTGCGCTGCTGCATCGCCATATGTCTGCGTTTGAAACCTTACGTAAAGAGTCTCGCTTCGATTTGGATGCGATCGATCGATACATAGAGCAGAATCTTAGCCACAAGATCAGCGTAGCTCAGCTCGCAGGCAGTGTGTTTCTTGGAGAGAGTCAGTTTCATAATCTGTTTAAAGAGCAAATGGGCATCACCCCTCACCAATACGTGCTCGGCAAGCGAATCGATATGGCGAAACAGTTGATTGCTCAGGGCAATCTGTCGCTTGGGCAAGTCGCCGAGCTAACAGGCTTCTCGGGTCAAAGCACTTTCACGCATACGTTTTCACGTCTACAAGGGATTTCACCCTCCGCATATAAGAAAAGAATTGGTTAAATCTGCAAATATAAACCGAATATAATATTGCTTATTTTGATGTGACTCTGTATTTGTTTTGTTAAAAAACAGAGTTTTTAGCAAAAAGCTCGGAGTTTTTGACAAGTATTCCTCACGCGCTCAAAATACACTGCATGCCATTGTAGGAAACCTGCACGATTGTCAGGTGTGAGATTGAGGAAAACGCATGTTTACAGCAACTGATGTGTTGAATGCTGAGTTCGTTGAGCAACCGCTCGATAAACTTTGGTCACTGATCTCGCCACTATATATGGTGGACGAATCACAATGGCTAGAACAACTGTTGCCTTTGGCGATGCCAACTGACGCTGAGAAAGCGCAAATTACCAATAAAACCACAGAGCTAATTGAAGCGATTCGCGCGGATAAGAAGTCGATCCAAATGATTGATGCCTTGCTGCTTGAGTACAGCTTAGATACGCAAGAAGGGATTTTATTGATGTGTCTGGCGGAAGCCTTGATGCGTATTCCTGACTCAGCGACTGCGGACGCTTTGATCCGCGATAAGCTTAGTGTTGCTGACTGGAAGTCCCACCTGAAAAATTCAGATTCTGTGTTTGTTAACGCCTCGACATGGGGATTGATGTTAACCGGTAAGGTGGTCGGTCTATCTGAAGAGGAATCACAAAGCCCGGTGAGTGCAGTTAATCGCTTGGTGAATAAGATGTCAGAGCCAGTGATTCGTAAAGCGATGCACCAAGCGATGAAGGTGATGGGCCACCAATTCGTATTGGGTCGCAGTATTGCTGAAGCACAGAAAAATGGTCGTTCAAACCGCGATAACGGCTTTACTTACTCTTATGACATGCTGGGTGAAGCTGCACTGACCACGGCAGACGCCAATAAGTACTTTAAAGATTACTTAATGGCGATTGAAGCGGTCGGCCGAGACACTTATGGTCTTGATACTAGCCCTGCGCCATCGGTATCCATCAAGCTTTCTGCACTTCACCCGCGTTATGAAGTAGCAAATGAAGAGCGTGTGCTTACCGAGCTTCACGATACGCTACTGCAGCTTTTACGTCGCGCAGTCGAGTTAGATGTAGCCATTACGATTGATGCTGAAGAAGCGGATCGCCTAGAGCTATCCTTGAAACTGTTTGAAAAAGTTTACCGCAACGAACTAGTGAAGGGCTGGGGTAAGTTTGGTCTGGTTGTTCAAGCGTACTCAAAACGTGCGCTACCGGTATTGGTTTGGTTGAACGGTTTGGCGAAACAGCAAGGGGACCTGATCCCGTTGCGTTTGGTAAAAGGGGCTTACTGGGATAGCGAAATAAAGTGGTCACAGCAAGCGGGCTACGACAACTACCCTGTATACACGCGTAAAGAAGCAACCGATGTTGCTTATCTGGCCTGCGCGAAATTCCTTTTGAGTGACAACGTACGCGGCAATATTTTCCCTCAATTTGCTAGCCATAATGCCCAAACGGTAACCTCGATTGCGGTAATGGCGCAGCACAAAGATTACGAATTCCAACGTCTACACGGCATGGGTGATTCTCTCTACAATCACGCGAAAGCGGCTTATGACCAATCTGTTCGCATCTATGCACCTGTCGGCAGTCATAAAGATTTGCTGCCATACCTTGTGCGTCGTTTACTAGAAAATGGTGCGAATAGCTCATTTGTCCATCGCTTGGTTGATGCTCGTTGCCCGGTTGAAACGCTGACTCAGCACCCAGTAGATATGCTCAAAGCTTTCGATACGCTTAACAACACGCAAATCCCATTGCCGCCAGCGGTGTTCCCAGAGCGTAAGAATGCGCTGGGTGTCAATATTGATATCGAGAGCGAAGCAAAGCCATTTGAAGCTGAGGTTGAACGTTTCCTTGATAAGCAATGGCAAGCGGCGCCGATCATTAATGGGCACGATTATGCCGAAAGCATGATCAAGGAAAACGTCAATGTAGAAACCGTTAAAGCGCCTTATGACCGCCGTATCGAAGTTGGACAGATTGCTTTTGCTACCCTTGATCATGTTTCCGAAGCGATTGAAGGCGCGCAAAGCGCATTCGCATCTTGGCAGGCGACCCCCGCTGTAGAGAGAGGTGAAAAGCTTGAAGCCTTAGCCGATTTATTAGAGACCCATTTGGCTGAGCTAGTAGCGATTTGCCACCTTGAAGCAGGTAAAACCATTCACGATAGTATCGACGAAGTGCGTGAGGCGGTTGATTTCTGTCGCTATTACGCGAAGCAAGTCAATGCGCTAGGTGAGTTGTCTATCACTGGTTTTGATGGTGAAACACGCCGTGTTGCTCGTCAAGGCCGTGGTGTGTTCGTTTGTATCAGCCCTTGGAACTTCCCACTGGCGATTTTCCTTGGTCAGGTGACCGCAGCCTTGGTAGCGGGCAACACGGTAGTCGCTAAGCCTGCAGAGCAAACCAGCTTGATTGCTGCGCGCGCTATTGAGTTGATGTCACAAGCTGGCTTCCCGGCAGGTACTGTTCAGTTATTGCCAGGTCGCGGAGCTGAAATTGGCTCGGCGTTGACTTCTCATCCTGCCATCGCTGGTGTTGCCTTTACCGGTTCAACGGCTACTGCTCAGCGAATCAATCAAACGCTAGCCGAACGTGATGCTGCACCTGTTCCGTTTATCGCCGAGACCGGCGGTCAGAATGCGATGATCGTCGACAGTACCGCGTTACCAGAGCAAGTGGTACGTGATGTCATTCGTTCAGCATTCGCGTCTGCAGGTCAGCGCTGTAGTGCTCTTCGTGTTCTCTACGTTCAGGAAGACATCGCGGATCGCATTGTTGCGCTCATCCAAGGTGCAATGCAGGAATTATCCGTTGGTAAACCATATCTTCATTCAACCGATGTCGGCCCTGTGATTGACGCGGGTGCGAAAGCGAAGCTGATGAAGCACATTGAGTTGATGACAGAGACTGAGAAAAAAGTCGCGCAACTGCCATTAACAGAAGAACATGAACATGGCGATTTTGTTGCGCCATCGGCATTTGAGATCCGAGATATCTCTTGTTTGAAAGAAGAGCAGTTTGGTCCAATCCTGCACATTGTTCGTTTTAAAGCGAGTGAATTGCACCAGATTGTTGATCAAATCAACCAGACAGGGTTTGGCTTGACCATGGGTATTCATAGTCGCAACGAGACAACCTACCGTTGGATTGAGAAACATGCTCGAGTAGGTAACTGCTACATCAACCGTGACCAAGTCGGCGCGGTGGTCGGTGTACAACCATTTGGCGGCCAAGGCTTGTCTGGTACAGGCCCTAAAGCGGGTGGTCCACACTACCTATTCCGTTTTACTCAAACACAATTTTCTTAAGCCAGAGCAGGAGATTGACCATGGTTCATCAAGTAACTCGTTTTTCTGACGCTTTTTCAGCTTGGGAAAACTGGAATCTAACCAATTTTGATTCAAAAAGTGAGTGTTTACTAGCATTCAAACAATCACTTCAACAGGCAAAGCCAGAGCTAGCTGCAGTGGTGTCATACCATAATGAGCAAGCCTCTGCGCTGTTGGCTGAAACCCACCAACTGGTCGGTCCGACAGGTGAAACCAACGAGCTCTATACCGCAGGACGCGGTGTCGCCGTTGTGATTCAAGACGACGACTCACAAAGTGGGAACAATGCTGTTGTTGCTCAAGTAACCGCAGCACTAATTGCAGGGAACAGTGTCATCTTATGCAGTGATGACAAGGAACTTTGCAAACAACTTGAAGCTGCGTACACGCAGTCTTCACTGCCTACAAACCTAGTACAGTTTGCCTCATTAGATGCTTATCATCAGCTGCTGGAGTCAGATGTACGTAGTGTGGGATATGTAGGCAACACTGAGGTGGAACGTAGTATCAACCGTCAGTTAGCGAAACGTGACGGGGCGATTGTCGGTCTCGTTTCGGAAACGGATCTCGTGGCAACACCCGTTGCGCATGATCCACATTTATCGCTTCGCTTTATTACTGAGCGAACGAGAACAATAAATATAACAGCAGTGGGTGGTAACGCGACCTTGCTTGAGCTGGGAAGCGAAGCCCACTAATCCTTTTCTGTGTTCGCCCCTATCACTATTAAACAATTACAGATAGGGGCATTTAGGGAAGGCGATCTTTTACAAAGAGGACAAATCACATGGAAAATAGCTTTGCTATTACTACCACGTTTATTGCGTATCTAATTTTGATGCTGGCAATAGGCGTTATTGCATACCAACGAACGAAAAACTCGTCAGACTACTTTTTGGGTGGCCGTTCACTAGGTCCTTGGCCTGCAGCCCTGTCTGCGGGTGCATCAGATATGAGTGGCTGGTTGCTACTTGGTTTGCCGGGCTATGCGTATGCAGCAGGTATTGAAGCATTTTGGCTAGCGGGTGGTCTATTGGTCGGTACTTGGTTGAACTGGCTAATTAACGCGAAGCGTCTACGTACTTATTCAATTACGACAGATGCACTGACTCTACCTGAGTTTCTTTCGCGTCGCTTCAATGACAAATCGAAGATGATTCAAGTAATTTCTGCTTTCTTCATTCTTTTATTCTTCCTTTTCTACACAAGTTCAGGCTTGGTAGCTGGTGGTAAGTTATTTGAGACAGTATTTGGTTTGGATTACACCACGGCGGTTGTCATTGGTACGGTATGTGTCGTTTCATACACTCTATTTGGTGGCTTCCTAGCGGTATCTTGGACTGACTTAGTTCAAGGCCTGCTGATGTCAGCGGCACTACTGATTGTGCCTATCGCAGCAATGGAAGGTGGGTTTAGCGATCTTAGCGGTCAGCTAGAGAGCATCAACCCTGAACTATTAACGCTATGGAATGACTCAAAAGGTGAGCCGCTTTCTGCCATTGCGATCATTTCACTTGTCGCATGGGGTCTAGGCTACTTTGGTCAGCCACATATCTTGGCACGTTTCAAAGCAACACGTTCAAACAAAGACTTGACGACCGCTCGTCGTATTGCTGTGGTATGGACCGCGTTGTCTATGCTTGGTGCGATGTTAGTTGGTATTGTTGGCCTTATTTACGTGAACAATTCAGGTGTATCGGTAGACGACGGTGAGAAGATCTTTATGCTTCTGGTTAATGCGCTGTTCCACCCTGTGATCGCGGGTATTCTACTGGCTGCGATCTTAGCAGCGGTAATGAGTACAGCCGATTCACAGCTACTGGTTTCTTCGTCTGCTCTTGCGGAAGACTTCTACAAGCAAGTGTTTAAGCAAGACGCGTCGTCTGAAGAGATCGTAATGGTTGGTCGAGTGGCGGTTGTAGGCATTTCAATTGTTGCTCTCGTACTGGCAATGACACCCGATAGCTCTGTTTTAGGTCTGGTTTCTTATGCTTGGGCTGGATTTGGTGCTGCCTTTGGTCCTGCGCTTATCCTTAGCTTGTACTGGGCTCGCATGAACCGTAATGGTGCTTTAGCGGGTATTCTGGTTGGTGGTATTACCATCGTAGTATGGAAGCAGCTGAGTGGCGGTTGGTTTGATGTGTACGAAATCGTACCGGGTATCATTTTCTCAACCCTATCTATTATTGTTGTTAGCCTACTAACAGGTGAGCCTGAAGAATCTGTGAAAGCGCAACACGCGAAGTTTGAGAAGCAATTGGTTGAACTAGACTAATTAGTTTCCTGTTAATAAAAGCCCTTGAAACCCAAAAGTTTCAGGGGCTTTTTTATTTTCTGGTTAATAATTGAACTCGGCTCACAAAATGAGCACTAAAGTTTGAGCGATGGGAACCAAGGGCTTACAAATATGTCCACTATCAATAGCCACACTATGTTCAGGGAGAGTTCGAAATGCCACAGGTTTACTGCCATTGCTGCGATAAAGTGACAGCACACAAGATTGTGATGAAACGATGTGAAGAAGATCATCAGTCAATGGTAAAAAGTCTGGCATGTTTTTTTGCCACGGTATTTCAAGGGGCTCACTACATGAAGATGGAAAAACAGTGCATTTGTCGTGTATGTAACACCCAAGCAGAACTCGATACCTCGACGGGGTTCGATGGTGCAAAAGTAGCCTAATTTTTAGCTTCGGTGACCCAGTCACTAATTTTATTGATAGACGCAATTTGCCTCTAGTGGTCGCTAGTGGCTTTGGCTTATTATAAGTGGAAATAAAACGAATAATAATGAGCTGTATAAATGGACTTAGACCGAATCGATCGTGAAATCCTACGCACGTTGAATCTTAAGGGCCGAATGCCCGTTGTTGAGTTAGCAAAGCAAGTTAACTTAACCACTTCCCCTTGTTCTGATCGCGTTAAACGCCTTGAAAAAGAGGGCTATATTAAAGGCTATCATGCTGAACTCAATCCGGAAAAACTCGGTTTGGATGTTCAAGTTTTTATCCATATTCGCCTCGATCAAACCAGCTTCTCTATTTTTGAAAAGTTCGCTGAAGCCGTCTCTGACATGCCGGAGATCGAAGAGTGTTACTCGCTTTCCGGAGACTTCGACACCATGATTAAGGTACGAGTAAAAGACATGAAAGCGTACCAAAATTTTATGTCGACCAAGCTGGGCACCTTACCTGGTGTCATTCAAACACGCAGTGAAGTTGTTATTGAAGAGCACAAGACCAGCTTCGGTGTGAATGCTGATTTGATTAGTAAGTTGTAAAAAAAGGGAAGCATTGGCTTCCCTTTTTAATCTGTTCATGGTGTTTTTTAAGCGATGAACGAAGACACGATGCCAATTAGGCCGCCAAAAATTCCCCCCCAAACGACCAACCATCCTAAATGCTCTTTGATCATTTTTTGCACCATCTCTTTGACCAGCTTTGGCGTCAGTTCATTGAGGCGCTGGTCAATAATGTTTTCAACGTTAGCACGGATCTCATCCATCATTGCAGGGGCTTCAAATTGCTCTTTTAGCGCGTCTTTAATCGTGTCACTTTGGCTAATGTCGACAATCGCTTGCTGCATTTTTTCGACGAACGGCTGTTTCATTGGCTCGAGTGCTTCTGTGCCTCCAAACATAGCCAGCATGCCGCCAAATTGAGAGTTAGCAATCACTTCAACTAATGAGTCAAAGGTTGGATTGAAATCAATCTTGGCAATGACCGGCTCTAAGTTGAGCGACTTGCCGCCAGCCATTTCTTTACTCAAAAATTTGTCGATGTTTTCTTGCGTGAAAAACTGCTCCATCATCAGGGTTTTAATGGCGGCTTTAAACTCTTCAAAACGTGATGGAATAACACCAGAGCCATATAACCCCGGTACTTTTTCAAACAGCATATGGATCGCGAGCCAGTTAGTGATGGCTCCAGAAAAAGCAAATAAGCCAGCGTAAAAAGCGATTTGGTTATCGGCTTGGTAACCGCCAGCCAATAGGGCAAGGGCGATAAGATTGGTTAATAAACTTTTGTTCATTTGCAATGCATCAGTCAAATGGATTGAAGGTGCGCAGTATATCTCAATCACTGTGATTCGCTAAGCCACAATACAGGGTAAGTGGCTGGCTTTTGGTCGCATTTAGTTATGTTTATGTTAAAAAACTGTGATCCACAGTGGTTTGATAGATAAGGGATTTTACATAGCGAGGTGGGCAGCGTAAGTTAAAAAATAGTTAACCAGTTGGAGGAACTGTTATGACAGCACTCAATGGTTTTTCTTTAGCCCAAATTGAGCGCCGAACAGAATGGACGAGCGAGCTATTTAGCTTGCGGGTGACAGGTGCTTCGGTTCGTTTTCAAGCGGGCCAATATGTAAAGCTCGCGATTAAAGACGAAGATGGCAAGGTGATCAGCCGTCCTTACTCCATTGTTAATGCACCGCTCAATAGCAGCGACATGATGGAGTTTTTGATCGTTGCCAACCCCAAGGGGGCGCTCTCCCCCAAGTTGCAAGCCTTACAGGAAGGGGCCCCGATTTATGTCAGTAACACAGCACATGGTGATTTGACCTTCAACAGCATTCCCAAACACACGCGTAATCTATGGCTACTGTCTACCGGCACCGGAATTGGGCCGTTTTTGTCTCTGCTTGATGACATTAATCTTCGCCCTGGCAACGAACATATCGTGTTAGTTCATGCCGTTCGCCACGAGCGCGATCTGGTCTATCGTTATCTAATTGATACCTTGATTGAACAATATGAAGGAAGGTTAACCTATGTGCCTATTGTGTCGCGAGAACCGTCTACAAAGGCTTTGCAAGGTCGAATCCCTCAATTGTTGGCGCAACAGAAGATTCAACAAAAAATCGATATAGAGCTTACGGCGAGTGAAAGTTTTGCCATGCTGTGTGGTAACCCAGATATGATCAAGGAGACACTTCAGGTATTGAAAAGTATGGGATTAGATAAGTATCGACGAGCATCGGGTGGTCATATTCTTTATGAACGCTACTGGTAAAAAAAATCCCTGCAGAGGCAGGGATTTTTGTTTCTATTAAGTGCGGTATTGCTTGAGAATTTGCGACAGAGAAATGGTTGTTTGGGTTAACGCTTCCACTCCCTGAGACGATTGCTCAGCAACAGTGCGTAGTGCATTGGACTGGCTACGGATATCTGCCAGTTCTGCTGCGATGTCGTTGGCGACTGCGCTTTGCTCTTCAGCTGAAGTTGAGATCTGAATACTCATCTCAGTCAGAGAGTGAGCAGAGTTAGCAATTGCTTGAACATCTTCACCGATCGCCGACACTAATT
This sequence comes from Vibrio sinaloensis DSM 21326, assembly GCF_000189275.1. Classification (GTDB taxonomy): domain Bacteria; phylum Pseudomonadota; class Gammaproteobacteria; order Enterobacterales; family Vibrionaceae; genus Vibrio; species Vibrio sinaloensis. Next base: position 331,725 of record NZ_AEVT01000018.1, read on the forward strand.
CACTACTGGTCTGCGCTTGAGAAACCGTTTTTGAGGTGATGGTGGCAATGCTTTGACTCTCCGACTGGAGCTTCTCGATCATCGCTTGAATCTCAACTGTCGCAGCCTGAGTACGGCTGGCAAGCGTACGAACCTCATCAGCAACAACGGCAAAACCACGGCCTTGTTCACCTGCACGAGCAGCTTCAATAGCGGCGTTTAGTGCCAGTAGGTTGGTTTGCTCGGAAATCGCATTGATGGTGGTGATAACCTCATTAATCTGAGTCGTGTTCTCGTTCAGGCTAGTGACCGAATCTTCTGTTTGAGCGATGTATTGCGACAAGGTGTCGATCTCTTGAATCGCAGAAAGCACACGTTTGTGGCTGCCTTCGATGTGCTCTGAGTCATTTTCTGTCTGTTGAGTCGCTTGCTGAGAAATCCCTGATACTTCTTTCGCTGACGCTGTCATTTGCTCCATCGCTGTCGCCACTGAGTCCAATGAAGCATATTGACTGCGAACTTGAGATTCACTCTGCTTCATATCTTGCTCAAAGGCCGCTGATGTCTCGGTTAACGTTTGAGTATTTTGGTTTACGTTGGTGATCAATTCACTCAGAGTGTCCATCGCTTTATCTAACGCGCAACCAATGGTACCGAATTCATCACGGCCAGGGTGGAAGCCTAAGCGTGATGTAAGGTCACCTTCACCGATACGTTGTGTCGTCGTGTATAGAACCCAAAGTGCACCACCTAGGAAGGTTGCAACCCAGTAACAGAACAGTCCAAATGGTAAAGCCCACAAATAGCTGAGTAAAAAAGTGGAAAGGGCTTGAGATTTGGCTTCTTCAAGTTGGCTTTTTGCATTTACTGCCAACTGGTAGCTTTGGCCATTTGATGCGCGTTGGAATACGGTGATCATGCCGTTGTTGTTTTGTGCGTCTTGGACACCAGAGGCCTGACTTATCCCTGATTGGTTAAGCAGTTGGTCTGGAGTCGCCACGGAAACTAACGCATCCAATCGACTTTGGGCGGTAATTTGCGCTGAACGCTCGGCTTGCTCTAGGGTATCGAAGTAACGACCACCGGCTAGAAATGAGACTGTGATTAAGAAAAGGCCAACTACAACCCAAATCTTGTCATTGATAGACATTTTAATAAACAGTCGGTCTATCGTCCTAAAATCGACTTCTTTCATTTTAATTCCCCTGTCTACACCCTGTTGTCGTCGGAAAAAGTGTTGTCATACAAAAATGTTAAAACTATCGGTATTTATGATGATTTTATGCGAACTGTTTCAAAATGTAATGCAATGACTATGTTTGTATTTACTTCATTTGTGATTAAGGTCTAATAAATGGCCCATTCTATGGTCCGGAACAGCGCCTAGATGGATTTGTAGACCTTTTTCATCTGGTGAGAAAGTAACCAAAGCTAAGGCTCGTTTTTCCATGCTTTAACCACTACTCTGAATTTTGTCTCTCTAATAATAGGTTTCAATCAGTGAACTTGATCGTCAATATTCACAAGAATGTACGTAAATATGGTTTCGAAATGGCGACGCGTCAGGCGTGGAAGTGTGGAATCAAAGCGAACTTGGTTAAGCGAGTGATTGGCGTGGCGCGGGGCCAGATTGTTTGCGTGATTGAAGGGGTGAGGCCAGAACTCTCGACCGAGATAAACAACGCACTTCACAACGAAGAAAAGCAGGGTCGATATGTCTTCGTTGGTGGTGTTTTGTGGCAACCCAATGATCTGCTGGCTCCGGGCTTTCCTGATTTTATGTTCATGCATCTGCGCAATTTGAGCAGTAAACATAAGTATATGTCTGATGATGAATTGTTTACTAACTTGGCGTAGGTCGAACCGATGCTGAGCTTATTTGCAAAAAGCCTATTGGGTGCAGCCGCTGTATTGCTGATAGCGCTACTGTCAAAAAGTAAGAATTTTTACATTGCTGGACTTGTTCCACTCTTTCCAACCTTTGCGCTTATTGCTCACTATATTGTTGCCACGGAACGGACGATGGAAGCTCTGCGTGTGACGGCGCTGTTTGGTCTATACTCGCTGCTGCCTTACGCAAGTTATTTGATCGCAGTTTACTATTTCAGTTTCCGATTGAGCTTACCTTCGACCCTGTCCTTAGCCACGGCAATATGGGCGTTGACCGCCGCCATGCTACTCGTGGTTTGGAGCAGAACAATGATAGCTGCATAGATAGTAAAAGGCCTGACGTATGCCAGGCCTTCTTCTTAGAATGGGTACCAGAACAATTGAGGTTCGAGTACTCGTTTAGCGATAGCCGCCGCGACGACCAATACGATCATCACTAAGCAAATTTTATCGGCTCGCGAAAGTGGCTTTAGGCTGTACCATGTACGACTCTTGTTGCGGCCAAACCCGCGCAGCGTCATCGCATTGGAGATCTCTTCTGCTTTATCCAAGCTCGAAAAAATCAATGGCCCAAGAATTCGAGCGACATTTTGCATGCGCTGGAATAGTGGAGTGCTTTTGGAAATGTCTAATCCGCGTGCTTGCTGAGCGTGAATAATATTAACAAAGTCGTTTTTTACTTCAGGCAAGTAGCGCAGTGTCAGACTGACTGCGTAGGCAATTTTGTAAGGTACCCCAATCCGATTCAAGCTGGCTGCGAACTCAGTTGGATGAGTGGTAAAAACAAACACCAGCGCAATCGGGAACATGCTGAAGTACTTCAAGGTTACGGTAACCAAGTAAAAAAGTGTCTCTTGAGTCAGCGTATAGCCAGCGGGTAGGGCAATTAACTCTGTTGTACTGCCAATGAATACGCTCCCTTGGCCCGGCGCGAGCAAATACATGAACAAGGCGTTAAGTGATAACACACTCGCCGTTGCGATAAGCAGTGGCTTATATACGCTGAACGGAACGCGCGTTAGTTTAAGTAAGCCAAGCCCTGCTACGATAAGTAAGGCGATTAAGCGTAAATCAAAGGTAGTGAGAACCACGCTAACCCAAGCAATGAACAAGGCAAATTTAGTGATGCCATTTAGCTGATGCAGTGGGGATTTGGTATCAACATAATTAATGCCAAATTTCATTTTCGAGGCATTCATACGGCGTGCCCCTCGTGCTGGATGAAATACTGCATAAATGCGTCTTTGTTGGCTATGGCTAACTTATCTGCCAATTCATACAAACTGGTGGTTGTTAGGTTGGCTTGGTCGAGTAACTGAGGCGCACTAAATACTTGGGTCATAGGCGCATCGGCGATCAATTTGCTGTCAGAAATGACGATCGAACGCTGGGTATACTCCAAGACTAAATGCATGTCGTGAGAAATGATCATGACTGTGATACCAAGCTCGCGATTCAATTTGGCAATAAAGCTCAGCATCGATGTGTAGTTACGATAATCTTGCCCAGCGGTTGGTTCATCGAGAATAAGCAACTCTGGCTCAAGCGCTAAAATAGAAGCGATAGTCACTCGCTTCTTTTGTCCATAGCTTAAGGCTTCAATTGGCCAGTGGCGGTATTTACTCAGTCCGCACAGCTCCAATGTCTGAGTGACTTTTTCTTCAATCGCTTGCTCATCCAACCCTTTGTTTTTGAGTCCAAAGGCGATTTCGTCAAAGATCATATGATGAGAAATCATGTGGTTGGGGTTTTGCATCACCACGCCGATTTTTTGGCTGCGCTCGAAGATGGACAGTTGTTGCAGATCTTGCCCGGCAAACTCTATTCGACCCGCATCAGGTTGTATGACGCCCATAATCAACTTGGTGATGGTGGATTTTCCTGACCCATTTTTGCCAAGAATGGAGATAAATTCACCGCGCTTCACTGAGAAACTGATCTCATCAAGGGCGTTTTTTTCACCGTCGTAGGAATAACTTAGATTATCGACGTGGAGTAAGGTTTCAGACTTTAAGCTCTGTTTCGTATCTGCAGTCTGATTGCCCCAGAGGCTAAACTGAGCGCGAAATTGAGTAACATCTAAAGATTGCAAAGAGGCTGGCCGATCACTCTCATTTACTTCGCATCCAGCGGCTTTGAGCGCAGATAGGTATAACGGTTCACGGATACCATGTTCAGCAAGTAGGGAAGAAGCGAGCAGCTCATTGGGTGTCATATCTGCCACTATGCCCCCCTGCTCCATCATAATGATGCGATCAACAGGACGATGTAATACATCTTCGAGGCGGTGCTCGATAATAACCACCGTTTTTCCTGACTCTTTATGCAGTTGGTCGATAATTTCAATGGTTTTACGACCCGTTTTTGGATCAAGCGCGGCTAAGGGTTCGTCAAACAATAGAGTGTCGACGTCATCGACAAGGATACCCGCAAGCGAAACACGCTGCTTTTGGCCACCTGACAAATCGTGTGGAGAGCGATCCAGCATCTCCTCCAGTTCGACCATTTTAGCGGTCGACTTAACCACAGGGTACATGTCTATGTTTGAGGTGCACTGATTTTCCAAGGCAAACGCGATGTCTTCACCAGTGCTTAAGCCAACAAACTGGCTGTCCGTATCTTGCAACACGGTACCAATTTGTTCGGTCATATGATGCAGCTCTAACCGCGCACTATCTTTACCGTCAATGTAAAGCTTACCGGAAACTTCACCTTTAATCGCATGAGGGATAAGGCCGTTGAGGCATTGGCCAAGGGTAGATTTCCCACTACCACTTGGACCGATAATGACGATTTTCTCTCCTTTCTCTATCCTTAGATTGATATGTTTAAGCGTCGGTTTATCCAGCGACTCATACCTAAAAGAGAAGTCAGAAAATTCAATTGCCATTGATGATTAAGCCTCAGTCAGATTACGGCTTTGGGCGTTGCGTTTAGCAACTGATTTAAGAATGAAGTAGCCCACTACAGCAATGAGTACGGTGTTACCCGCTGCGATAATAGACAGCTGTGTGAAAACTTTAGTGAACGGTTCAGCGTAAAGAATGGTATCTAAGAAAGCAGAGCAGCCATAACCGATTATGTTGCCAACCAAGGCAAGCAGCACAAATAAGAAAAAGTCTTTGTGGTTGAAGTCGCCTTTGTCTAATCGGCGTTTCGTTAACGTTGGGAAGAAGCCGATCACCAAACCAACAATGCCTGAGCCTAGAACCCAAGTTAGCCACACCCCCCATCCAGCAAACAAGTCAGTCACCCAGTGGCCAATAAAGCCAACCAAGAAACCAACCAAAGGTCCGAAAAGAACGGAAAATAGGGCCAGGACCGCCATAGCCGGTTTTAGTGTGGTATTGGCAAAGACAGGAATGCCAAACATAGGTAGACCACCAATGCCGTAGAGTGCTGCGCCGATGGCAATAACAACAACGGTTTTAGCTGAAAGATTCATAGATAACCCTTTGTATAACGTCCATTCAAACTTGAGGTAACGGCAAAATCCGTGACGATTAAATGGTAATAAACTCTTTAAAGAACATAACCATAGGTGATTATTTTGATTGAATTTTGTACACCCATAAAAACAAGGCGCAGATTATACCTGTTGAGGGTGCGGTTGGAAAGCTAACTGTCTAGATGTCTAGTCGACATCTAGATCGTTCGGAGCGCGTTAAATAAAAAAGCGGGCTGTCCGTCAGCCCGCTCTAGCGTTAATGGTCGAGATAGAGGTAGTTTTGCCAACTCTTCATGCGTATGAGTACTTTGCGCATAATCGACACGTGAGTAAATTTATCCGAATAAACAGCAACTTCGACCGCTGTCCCCATAGGCAAGTGGTAATCGGTTAAATCGTCTGTGATTTTGAGAGTGACGAACACGCGACCGCTGGTTCGAAGCGCCTCTGTACCCAGTAAGTTGCCTCTGGCTTGGAACTGGCTTTCACCAATGGCTGGTAATACATCGATGACCTCACCTTTAAACACTTTGCCGGGCAGTGCTCTAAACAGAAACTCTGCTTCATAACCCGGCTTTAAGCGTTGTAAGGAGTTTTGTCTAAACGCTGCGGTGTAAATTTTCTCCTCTGTATGAACAAAGGTCATTACAGGTGCAAGCGGAAGAGGAACTGCCATGACGCCTGGACGAAGGGCAAGTTGTGTGGCGAAGCCATCGGTCGGTGCACGGACGACTGTTTGATCTAAATCGAACTCAGCTTTGCGCAGTTCAGCTAGAAGACGAGCCACAGTGGTGTTTTCACCACCGATTTCAGAATCGAGTGCTAGTTCTGCTTGCTCAACGCCTGACACGGCACGTTCTACCGCGGCTTGAGCGGCTTTGTATGCTTGACGACGGGTATCAAGTTGTTGCTCTGTAAAGGCGCCTTTGTCGTAGCCTCTTTGATATCGAGCGAACTCTCGCTGAGCTTTATCTCGTTCCGCGATAGCTTGATTTTCTGCTGCTTTCGCTCCTTGTAGTTGCGACTCAAGGCCAAGCGCACCTTGGCTTGCTTCCTTGATTTGTGCTTCAAGTTTGGCGATTTCGGCCTCATATGGAATTGGGTCGATCTTGAAGAGGATGTCGCCTTTTTGTAGAGCTTTGTTTGGCTCCACGGGCACTTCGATCACTTTACCGCGAACCCCTGAAACAATCGGTGTCGATGAGAACACTTGGTTGCCGACTTGAGTGAACGGGTGGTTGTAGTTCATCAATAGAATCAATGTACCAATGAGAACGACGCCTCCGAGCACTGCCGTTGGTACAGTCCACTTGTTAAGTGGGATATTAAAAACTTTGAAAATAGTGATACACAGTGCGGCGTAGGTCAGAATGAGAAGTAAATCCATTATTGCTCCTCCTCGTGACGATCGACATGGACGGAAGGTGTAGAGCTAGCCTTCGACTGCTTAAGGTGGTCGATCTCTTTTTGCAGTTCTGCCACTTGATCGATCAAAGCATCAACTCTGTGGTGAATATCGTGCTGTTCTGCCTCGAGCTTTTGGAAGCCCCAGCCTCGTTCTTTGCGCCATAATGTGGCCCAAATCCATAGAAATGGCCAAATAGCGTGGAGTGTGAATAGGCTAACCCAGCCCGCGTAATGAATGGCGTCCTGATGAGGATGTTCGCGTTCTTTGGCTATTTCATAAGGGATATCATGAATCACAATAATCCCATAGAAGATAACTAGCGCGACAAAGATCAGAAGACCGAGCGCGAAGTAATCTAAAAACATAATGACTTCCTTGTTTTTGGGGCTCGAAGTTTATATCGTACGGTGCTTTAAAAATAAAGTATAGAAGTAAAAACAACAAATTAGAGATATATCTGTTACATTAGTTAGTTGATAGTTTTAACATTTATATGAGGTGGTGATGGCTTATCAAGGAGAGCTCGCTGCAATTATGGCAGCCATGGTTTGGGCGGCGGCGACATGGATATACAGCCAATTCAGCCATCAATTTTCTGCACTGCAGCTTAATATCATCAAAGGGGTGATCGCGTCAGCGATGATGGTCTTGGTTTTACCATTTGACGGTTTGCCCACCGCGCAGATAGAAACTCAACACGTCCTGATTTTGGCAGTCTCAGGCGTGATTGGTATTGCTGTTGGCGATAGTGCGTATTTTGCTTCATTGAAGCGCATCGGGGCTAACAAAACCTTGTTACTCGAATCGTTGGCACCACCATTGTCAGGTGTCCTTGCTTTATTGGCACTGGGTTCTGTTCTTAGCCTGCAAAGTTGGTTAGGAGTGGTGGTAACCACCGTGGCCGTTACTCTGGTTATCTTTCAACCGGATTCTTCTCAGCAAAAGATTGACTCGAAAGGCGTGGCGTTTGGTCTATTGGCCAGTGTCTGCCAAGCGTCAGGGGTTGTCATCTCTCATTATGCTTTGGTAGCGGGCGATTTACCCCCTTTGCTCGGCGCTTTAATCCGCTTGTCTGTAGGTGTGCTGGCAGTGATGGGGGTGATTCGCTTGGTAGAAAAACAGCCGTTTACTCACATGCGGCAGCATCTTAGATCGCTAAGCTCGCGAGCGTTTGTCTGGTTACTCGGTGCAATTTTCGTTGGTACATTTTTGGCTCTTTGGCTGCAGCAAGTGGCACTTAAGTATGCCAATCCGGCCGTCGCTCAGACCTTAATCGCTACCAGTCCTTTATTTATGTTGCTGATCTATTTGGTGAAAGGGGACAGAGTCACCGCCAAAAGTGTCGTGGGTACTCTGGCGGCTGTTGGTGGTATTTCACTGTTCTTTATTCAGTGATCGATTATTCGGTGCAGACTTGGTTACGCCCGTTGGCTTTCGCACGGTAGAGAGCTTTGTCTGCTCGATAAAAGGTTCGTTGGGTATTTTCACCTTCGCGATGCAAGGTAATACCCACGCTTACAGTCAGTCCGCGCTCACCAAGAATGTCATGCCAACCGAAATTAAAGATCCGCTCGCGGTAGGTCTCGGCATGCATTTTCGCTTGTTCTATTGTTGAGCGCTCTAGAATGACCAGAAATTCTTCACCGCCAAAACGAACACAAGATGCGCCTCGGAATTTGAAGTATGTCGATAGCTCGGCGGATACATTGACGATGGCTTTGTCCCCAACTAAGTGACTCAACTCATCATTGATCGACTTGAAGTGGTCGATGTCGATAACCATCAGTGCAAAGGGCACGTCGTGCAGCAGTAAGTCTTTTAGTTTCACATCTAACCAGCGGCGGTTATGCAGCTTGGTGAGAGGATCGGTAAACACATCTTGTTGCAGCTGAGCCACGGTGTGCTTCTGACTTTCGGTGGTTTCCTTTAACTCGCGGTTTTCTAACTCAGAAAGGATCAGCTTGAGCTGCAGCTCAAAGCGAGACAAACGCCTTAACTGACTGGCACCTAATTCACCAATGGGAATGCGCTTCATTAAATCGCTTTCGATACGAAATGCGCGTTTTTGGTAATCAAGGGCGTGAGCAAAGTGCCCCTGCTGTTCGCAAATGGCCGCGAGTGAGTTACACAGTTGTAAGTTGAGAAATGGTGATGCGTACTTTTTGATTCGGCGATGCGCTGTCTCTAACATCCAGTTAGCCCAATGTGCTTTTCCACATTCATTTAAACAGTAAGCGACTTCCAAGCGGATCATATTTGACAGCCACACAGAGTGGATATTACCCGACGAATACTGGACATTTCCCAAACTTTCCATGGCCAAGTCAGTCCGTTTTTCTTGGCGGTAAAGCTTGGCTTGGTAAAGCAGAATCTGTCCAGCAAGAACCTTGTCACTGACTAATATACTGAGCTCTTCGCACTCTTTGATTAGGTCTTTCGCGGCTGTAAAACGGTTTAACTCAATGTAGCAGGCTAACATGTAAAGTTTGTAGCGCAGCCGTAACGAGCGGCTACTGATCGCATGGTCGATACTGTCGATTTTTTGGTAGTAGCGCAGTGCTCGATTGTGATCACCATAAGCATCACAAAGGTTACCCATGCCCAGTACGGCTAATACGTACTCATCGATAAAGCTGTTATCTACCGCAATGGTTGAAGAGGTGATGTACTCATTAAGTGCGCCGCTGTAATCACCACTCTCGACTAAGCGATCTGCAAGGCTGTTTTTGACTTCGAGAATCAGCTCAGCATCTTCAGGCAGTGACAGTAAACTTAATGCTTCGCGAAGCTCCTCGATGCTGGTCATCGGTTGCTTCAATTCACTGCGATACTCCGCACTGATAATTAAACACTGCGCCTTTTCTTGCGAGGTGGAGGCAACATGTTGTCTTACATGGCTCCAAAAAATCAGCGCTTCTTCTCCGCTAACTGAGGAAGCGTCTAACCCGGAGTCAGAAATCTTATTCAGTAACGCTTCCATCTTGCTCTTCCTGTCGCTGATTTTCTTCTAATTGATCTAAGGTGAATGGGAATGAAAGTATATCTTGGTAAACCACTTTCGGTAGTGGTTTATCGAGTCCTTTTCTGTGCCAAGGGTAGATTTCGATCATCTTGGCGAGTACGTGGAACACGTTCAGTGCTTCGTCGCCTTTGTCGGCCAATAGCAATCCTAAGCGTTCACTGTTTAACCGTGATAGCAGATCTTGCTTATTACACAGTGAATGAGCGATTTCGGCACAGACATCTAAATAACCAGGGTCAGAGTGCTGAATCATGATGACAGCATGATTGGAGCGCTTAAGCTCGGTTTTAAAGAGCACCAACTGCTCCCACCAATAGATCTCAGAGACCATTTGGCTGAGGTGTTTTTCTGGATCAAATTCGTGCTGACCACGTATACGGTTAATCAGCTTTCGTGCTCTTTGCTCTAACTGACGTTTTGATGCGCGAGCTTTGTCGTTGCTCACTCTTGCCGTTTGTTCCCTAAGCATATCGGTAGAGTGCTTACGGTACTTTTTAAAGGCTTGTAGCGCGACTTTAAATTCGCCACATTCTTCTGCCACGCGAGACTGTTGGAAACAAATTTGTGAAAGCAGCTCACCATTATCGAACGAGGTCGCGGATTGCTCTGCGTTGGATAGCAGCTCTGAGGCTTTTTGAGGATTTTTTCTCAGTAACTCTAGACGAGCTCGGCTGATAAAAGAGTGTGCTTTCATCCAGACAAGATCGTGTTCCACTGCTAAAGAATGGGCTTTGCTTGTGGCTTCTTCTGCGTCTTCAATCCGTTCTAAGCCAAGTAAGGCTAAACCGCGAAAATCCCAGATCTCAGCTTGCCAAGTATTGTCATGATGGTCTTTTAACGCTTCGGCGGCACCATCGAGAACCGACAACATTTCGACATAGTTGTTAAGGAGGTAGTGATCCCACGCAAGCAGTATTCGCGCCTTACCTTCTAACCAACTGACACGGGCATTGTTTGCGACGGTCACGGCTAGCTCATGGGTCGATTTTGCAAGTTGGTATTCGTGGGTAATTCGCCAGACATTGCCTAAGCCAATCAAGGCTTCAAGTTGTACTTCAACTTCGTCCACTAAAGCAGATTGTTCGAGCGCATTAATCCAATATTGCTGAGCGGAGTAGTATTTTGCTTGTCCCCAGTAGTGGAGGGCATGGATATGTAGGATTTCAGGTAATAAGTCATCCGTATCGAGGGCGCTGAGTTTTGCCTGCGCTTCCTTGATGTACTTGAGCCCTTTGCGATAGTCCATGGTACTCCATGCACAACGGGACATGATGATCAGGCACTGGATTTCGCCCTCAGGATAGAGGATTTGAGAAGAACGCGCGGCACATTGCTCGGCGATAGCTCGAACTTTATCCGGCTCTTTCTCTATTCGAGCCTTTAGTTGATCTATCTCGATCTCTAACAGTCGTTGGCTTTTATCCAATGAATCAATCCCTTACCACGGCGTAACTTATAACTACCCAGTTATTATAAGAATAGCAGTTTAACTTACTCTACTAAAAGTACTAATGCTTGTGTGGTTTACGGGCGCTTGTCACATTTACTGATAATTATGAAAGCAACTCACGTAGCGTCAATGGCGACTGAGTTAAGTCCAGTTTCTGTGCGGCCGTATTTCCACACTTATCTTGGTAGCATAAATTGTGCCATGCTCGGAAGATATCCAGCATTGGCAACAAGCCACCCGGACGCAGTTTACGGCGAGGTTCATTGATAAAGCTTTCAAATAGAGTTTGAAAACGCTGCTGATAAAACGCGGTGTTACGAATAGAAGCCTTAGCCAGCCAGTATTCTGGTTGATTGCGTTCACCCGCGAGATAACAAATCCCTTTAGATTGCTGCTCGACGGTACTGATTGCCCAGCGGTCACGCCACCAACCCATAAGCACGATATCAATTTTGCTTACATCGTTATCTTGCTGCCAGTCTTTATCTTCTTCCACGTACATTAAGTCGATATTTTGGCGCAGAATGCGTGGCAAACAGACACTCAATGCGGCAGAACGCAAAACAGGGTCTTGCGGTAAATAGATAGAGACCTGACTCTCTTCCTGGCACATATCTAACACATGCAGGAAATGCGCGTAAGAGGTATATGGAGGACGAATCAGAGCCCCTTTTGATGGGTAGTGGAAAACAGAGAGGTTCCCCATAGGGTCTTCTACATTGCCACGAGCCAAAATGGTTTGGTATTGCTGGTCAATTCGCTCTTTCAGTAATGGAGAAGGCGTGGGTACCGGCATATTGGCTTCAGATGAGTGATCGCGCGAAACAAACCGAGAAGGGGTCTGATACGGGTTATGATCTAAGCTGCCGTTTGGCTCTTCTTTGGCCGAGTAATTCACGTGCTGACAGAGGATGTAGCCGCTTTCAGCTTCACCCGTTGCGATCCACAGTACGCCATTGTTGCTTTTTGGCTGCAATTGAACGTAGTGGGAAGCGAACTCGTAGCTTTGTGCGTGGTTGACCCAGCGAGCATCGAACATTGCGAGCTTGCGTCGACATCGGCTGGCTATGTGATCGAGGTGATCGTAAAACGTTTTTGGATTGATCTCTAACTTACGGCAGATCTCGCGTACCGAGTAGCCCATAAAGAGCAAACCAAGTAAGTTTTCTTGGAATTGAAGCTTTTTATTTGCCCCAGACCATTTATCGACAAAAGTAGATTGGCAGCACTTACAGCGATAGCGCTGGCGATCGCCGCTGTATCCAAACGCGTGATAAAGGTGTTTGTGGGTATGAACGGACAATCCGAAGTTTTCACAGTCGTCGTTGCGACAGGCGGGTAAGCCGTCACTGTGTAACTGCCTTAATCGATGGAGCTCATTAAGGACTTCTTGATTGTTAAGTAAGGGGGGGAAAGCACCGCACTCCCGACAAACCATCGCAGGTCGTTTAGGGTTCGCATGCTGCACAACGTAACGATGTGCATCACTCAATCCAAAGTTGTCACACGCCAATGTTTTACAAAAGTTGAGCTGTAAACCTTCTGCTTCCTGTGGCAGTTTGCCAGATGTCACTATCTCCCCCTCGGGATTATTCGGGCCGCCAAGCGAAAACTTAGCGGCGAATGGAACAATTAGATATTGATTGCTGTTTCTAGAGCAACTTTCATCATGTCATTGAATGACTTTTGACGCTCTTCAGAGCTTAGTTTTTCACCACGGATGATGTGGTCAGAAACGGTTAGAATAGTCAGTGCTTTAGCACCAAGGTCAGCGGCAACGCCGTAGATACCAGCCGCTTCCATATCCACACCTAGGATGCCTAGTTTTTCCATCTTCTCGAAGATGTCAGCTTCAGGAGTGTAGAAAAGGTCTGCAGAGAAAACGTTACCTACTTTTACAGGAACTTCTTGTGCACGAGCTTGGTTTACTGCTTCTTCTAGAAGACCGTAATCAGCGATTGCTGCGAAATCGTGGTTGTTGAAGCGGATACGGTTAACTTTAGAGTCTGTTGATGCACCCATACCGATAACAACGTCCATTAGTTTTACGTCATCACGAACTGCACCACAGCTACCCACGCGAATAACATTCTTCACGCCGTATTCTGCAATTAGCTCATGTACGTAGATGCAGCATGATGGGATACCCATACCGTGGCCCATTACAGATACTTTCTTACCTTTGTAAGTGCCTGTAAAACCAAACATGTTACGAACGTCACAAACTTGTTTTACATCTTCCAGGAAAGTTTCTGCGATGTACTTAGCGCGAAGCGGGTCGCCTGGCATAAGGACAGTTTCAGCGAAATCACCTGGTTGAGCGTTAATATGTGGGGTTGCCATAGTTGTTACTCCAAGTTTTATAGTCAATCAGTTTCCTGATTACTAATTTTGTTGATTCTGTTTAATCTGTTGAGGCAATACTAGCCCCATAAGAGCTTAGTCCATGAGAAGTATGTCACAAAAGTAGGGTAATGAAAGGTAAAGCGAACAATTGATAACTTTTTCTGTTGAAAGTGGTAATGCAATCGATTCGGAAAAACGATTGCTTATTTGTACTGAACCAATCTCGGTTTTTTTTCGTAGTCATTCTCAACCTATACAATTTTTTTTTTTGTATAACTGAAAAGATTTGTGCTAAAACTTATACAAAGAATAAATTTGTACACCCTTGAGAGGACAGTATGATGAGCAATGTAATTAATATCGGTATCAGTTCGTGTGTGCTAGGTGAGAATGTGCGTTTCGACTCAGGCCACAAGATCAGCAAGTTCGTGACTAAGGAGCTGTCTCCATACTTCAACTTTATGCCCATCTGTCCTGAGGTCGGCATGGGAATGCCAGTACCGAGACCGACCATTCGTTTGATGTCGAATGAAGAACGCATTGAGTTGGTTGAGACAAAGAATCAAGACATCAAACACACGCAAGCCATGACGCAGTATTCGCAGCAGAAAGTGTCAGAGCTGATTGAACAAGAACTGTGCGGCTACATTGTATGTGCTAAGTCTCCAACCTGTGGCATGGAGCGAGTAAAGGTCTATACCAAGGCTGGCGCTGAAAATGTTGGTGTCGGCTTGTATACCGCGGAGTTGATGAAGCAGATGCCGTGGTTGCCAGTCGAAGAAGATGGTCGATTGAACGACCCAGTACTGAAAGAAAACTTTATTACTCGGGTTTATACATTGCATGACTTTTACCAGTCAGTGGGTAGCAATCCAACTCGCGGAGCTATTATTGCTTTCCATTCACGTTATAAATTGACCTTGATGGCTCATCACCCTATGTCCTACAAGCGCTTAGGTCAGCTCGTCGCTAACATTGCTGATTACGAGTTTGATGAGTTCTTTAAGCTGTATCGTGAAGGTTTGATGACCGCAATGGCACACAGAGCCAGCCGTAAAAACAACACCAATGTGTTGATGCATCTTCAAGGCTACTTTAAGCGTGATTTAGACAAAGAGAAAAAAGCCGAACTTTGTCAGGTGATCGACGATTACCGCGTGGGCCTTTTACCGTTACTCGCCCCACTCACTTTGATTAAACACTATCTGGCGACGCACCCAGATAGCTACTTACAACAACAGAAATATTTTGAACCTTACCCGCAGGAGTTACGTTTACGTTATGGATTGTGAAAAGAAGCTATACGCAATCAGAGAGGTCTCTGAAATCACTGGAGTCAAACCTGTAACATTGCGTGCATGGCAACGACGTTACAATCTGATCAAACCCATGAGGACCGAAAAGGGCCACAGGCTTTATCGAGAAGAAGATATCGCCTTAATTCAATCTGTTCAGGCCTGGTTAGACAAAGGGGTTTCCATTGGTAAAGTGAAGGCGCTCCTTGACGCTGATGTGCTAAATGAGGGAACTGACCTTCCGGTTTCAGAGCAGTTAGATGAAGTGGCCTCCCTGACGAGTGCCTTGGCATTATTGAACAAAAAGAAAGTGGAATCGGTCATCAATACCGTTTTGAAAGAGTATCCACTCAGTGTCGTCATGGATCAGTTCGTCAAACCGATTCAAGATTCGTTGTCGTTAGTGAAACGCAATCAGCAGGTACTGCAGGCCGCTTTGTTTAATGGTTTGCTCGTTAGCAAGTTAGAAGCCATCGTAGAAGCGGAAAACAAAGCCGCGCATCTTGGTAAGTGTTTGTACATCAACTTTGACTCTAATAGGGACGTCGACAGCCGAGTTTGGGCCGCGAAATTATCTGACAAAGGGTGGAATATGACACTGCTCGATGGGGTGGATGATATTTCAGGTTTAACGAGAGCAGAGCTGGAAAATATCGGCTTCTCATCCATTGCTTTGTACAGCCCGCGCCCATTGACCGAGCAGCAACTAAGTTCGATCGAAAACGTGAAAAGCACTTTTTCAGGCACGCTTTTTTTGTCTGATGTTCTTAAGGTAAGCGAGGTATCTTAATGAGGCTCGTATGGTTTCGACGAGATTTACGTACCATAGACAATACTGCCTTTATCGCGGCGATCAACAGCAATGAGCCAGTGGTTGCGGCGTTTATCGCAACGCCGGATAGTTGGAGCCAACATCATATGGCTCCAATGCAGGCGGATTTGATCAAGCGCAGATTGTTTGAGTTGCAAAACGATCTCGCGTCACTTGGCGTTCCACTTATTTACGCCGAGACATCGGATTACGCATCCAGCGTTGATGTGGTGTGCAATTGGGTCAAGCAGTACAGCGTAACTTCAGTTCATCTTAATAAAGAGTATGAGATCAACGAGGTCCGCCGTGATGACAAAGCCGAGCAGGCCCTGACTCGCCTCGATGTGGTGTTGCACCGTCATGATGACAAATGTCAATTTATACCGGGCAGTGTTGTCAACAAGCAGGGGCACTACTTCAAAGTGTTCACTCCTTATAAGCGTGCGTACTTGCAAAAGCTGGAGCAGTTTCCGGTGCAAGTACAAAAAGTAACAGCAGTGAATGGACAGAAGGCGAAGGTCGACGAGTGTGATTTATTCTCTAAAGATTGTTCGTTTCGCTACCCAACGGAAGAGAGCCAAGCTTATCAAGTCAGCACTGAGCAGATCCTAGATCAGCTGCGTAGCTTTGTTAAGGAGCACAGTGACGACTATCAAGATGAGCGCGATTTCCCAGCCATTGAAGGTACCAGTCGACTCTCACCTTATTTGGCGATTGGCGCACTGTCAGTGAGGCAATGCATGGCTAGGTTGCTCTATCAGCAAACGGCTCCGTTGAGTGAAGGTCGGCAAACATGGTTAAGCGAATTGATATGGCGAGAATTTTATCAGCATCTCCTTTACTTCGAACCTAAGCTGAGCCGAGGTGAAAGCTTTCTGCCTTGGGGCGTTCACCTAAGATGGGAAAATTGTCCACGTCGCATCAAGGCATGGCAGCAAGGTCAAACAGGTTACCCGATTGTCGATGCTGCTATGCGGCAACTCAACCAAACGGGTTGGATGCACAATCGACTGCGGATGATCGTCGCGAGCTTTTTAGTTAAAGATCTCCAAGTCGATTGGCGAGTTGGTGAAGACTACTTTATGAGTAAGCTGGTCGATGGTGAATACGCTGCAAATAATGGTGGCTGGCAATGGTGTGCATCGACGGGGTGCGATGGCCAACCTTACTTTCGGATCTTTAACCCAACCACGCAAGGAGAACGTTTTGACCCTAAAGGTGAGTTTGTCCGTCGTTGGGTACCAGAGCTCGCGGATTTACCAGACAAGCAGATCCATCAACCAAGCAAATGGCTCAGTGTCAAAGGGTCGTCATATCCTGCACCAATAGTTGATCACAAGGTTCAAAGAGAGATAACCTTAGCCAATTATAAAAATGCTAAGGATTTTTTGGATGCTACGTAAACTCATTGCACTTGGATGCTGCTTTGCCTCCCAAGTATTTGCAGCAAGCTACCCACTCCCCCCGGAGGGCAGCAATATTGTAGGGCGCACGCAATATCACCAAGTCGATGAAGGAGAAACGCTGGCTGAGATTGCTAAGCAATACGATGTGGGCTTTCTGTCTTTAATGGCAGCCAATAAAGGGGTTGATCCATTTTTGCCTCAAGCAGGTTATGTGTTAACTATTCCAACGCAGATTATTCTTCCCCATGTTGAGCGTGAAGGGGTGGTGATTAATTTGGCAGAGTTGCGTTTGTATTATTTTGAACCGAACACCGATTTGGTTCACATCTTTCCTGTTGGTATCGGCCGTGTAGGACGCGACACACCGGAGATGACAACGACGATTAGCCAAAAACGACCTAACCCAACTTGGACACCTCCAGCGTCAATCAGAAAAGAATATCTAGCTAAAGGCATTGAGCTGCCCGCTGTTGTACCCGCTGGCCCTGAAAACCCATTGGGTGAATACGCGCTGCGCCTAGCTCATGGTGCAGGTGATTACCTCATTCATGGTACCAACAAAGATTTTGGTATTGGCCTGCGTGTTAGCTCTGGCTGTATTCGCATGGACCCAAAGGATATTGATTGGCTTTTTCCGCGTGTTAATTTGGGTGATAAGGTGAGAGTTATCAATGAACCGATTAAGGTGTCGCTTGAGCCTGACCGAAGCGTGTTTATTGAAGCGCACGAGCCGCTGACTCGCAGTGATGGTTCGAAGAAGAATTTGGAGATGCCACAAGAGTTGAATTGGTGGCTACAAGAGTTTGATCACTCTGATGTAAAAGCGAAAGCAGCGATACTGGCGCAAAACGGTGTACCAGTAGAAATTGTGGCTCCGACGTTTGTAAACTAAGTTCATCCTTACCAAAAAAGAAAGGGTCTGCAAATGCAGACCCTTTCTTTATAAAGACGAGATTACTTAGTGTATGACTGAGCAATGTTGTCGATACGCTCGTTTGCACGTGCTGCTTCTTCTTGAGCAGACATTGCAGCATCACCTGACTTACGAACTTCTGATTGAAGCGCTTGAACGTCTTGGCTCAGTTGGCTAATTTGGTTGTTTAGCTCATCCATTTTAGCTGTAGCAGCTTCATCTGGACCTGAAGCACAACCAGCTAGAAGAAGTACTGAAGACGCTGCAGCTGCGATCAACATTTTGTTCATAATCGAACTCCTTGAATAAATAGGTATCAATAAGTAGTCCTATACCTTCTATTGCGTATAGTGACGAGAATAGTGTAGTGCCAATTTTAACCTTGTTAAAACAGAATAAAGTCAAAAAAACCCAAGAATTTAGGTAATTATCAAATAAGTTGACCTATGTCTCATTGGTGAGAGGCATATTTCTCGTTAAATGGGACAGTTGAATAACAGCCAAAACGGATTGGCAGCGATATTTTCTGTGATCACTATCTACTTTGTGCAATTGCAGGTATCATAGCCTGTTTTTACAATTTTCAGGCGTTCGGTCAGTCTCTCATTCTGATTAGCGCTACTTGCTGTTCAGATGGAGAATACTTTGCATTTTAAAGATTTAGGCTTAGACAACCGCTTACTTAAAAACTTGAAACACCTTGATTTTAAGAAAGCTACAGAGATCCAACAGAAAGCGATTCCAGTTGCAATCGCTGGTAAAGATCTGTTGGCTTCGTCAAAGACTGGCTCTGGTAAAACGCTGGCGTTTGTTCTTCCAATCTTGCACAAATCCCTTAAGAGCAAAGCTTTTTCAGCCAAAGACCCTCGTGCAGTGATTCTTGCACCAACGCGTGAGTTGGCGAAGCAAGTATACGGTGAGCTGCGTACAATGTTAGCTGGGCTTTCTTACGACGCGACACTTATCGTGGGTGGGGAAAACTTCAATGATCAGGTTAAAGCGCTGCGCAAATACCCTAAGTTTATTGTCGCGACTCCAGGTCGTTTGGCGGATCACTTAGAGCATCGCTCTCTTTTTCTTGAAGGATTAGAAACGCTGGTTCTTGATGAAGCGGATCGCATGCTTGATCTGGGCTTCGCACCAGAGCTGCGCCGTATTCACAATGCCGCTAAACACCGCCGCCGTCAGACTCTCATGTTCTCAGCAACGCTTGATCATGCTGAAGTCAATGACATTGCATTTGAAATGCTCAATGCACCTAAACGTATCGCAGTCGGTGTGTCGAACGAAGAGCATAAAGATATCACGCAAAAATTTTACTTGTGTGATCACCTCGATCATAAAGAAGCCATTTTAGAGCGCGTGATCGAGGAAGCCAACTACAAGCAGTTGATCATTTTCACCGCGACTCGTGCAGACACAGATCGTTTGACGGAAAAGCTGAATGAGAAAAAACTCAAAGCGATCGCGTTGAGCGGCAACCTTAATCAGACTCAGCGAAACACCATCATGAGCCAGTTTGAGCGCGCTGTGTTTAAAATCTTAGTGACCACCGATGTTGCTTCCCGTGGATTGGATATCGCCAACGTTACGCACGTCATTAACTTTGATATGCCTAAGCATACCGAAGAGTACGTTCACCGCGTGGGTCGTACTGGTCGAGCAGGTAATAAAGGTGATGCGGTTTCTTTGGTGGGACCAAAGGACTGGGATAGCTTTAAACGAGTCGAAGCTTATCTACAGCAAGACCTAAGCTTCTCAGAACTTGAAGGCTTGAAAGGCAAGTTTAAAGGCTTGAAGCCACGTAAACCGGATTTTCGTAATAAAGGCAAAGCGACGAATAAAAAAGGTCCAGCTCAAGCGAAGAAAGCAACGAAGAAGCCAATTAAGCGTGATAAAAGCTTCCATCAGAATGTGGCCGTGGGCGACAGCGTGTTCATTCCGAAAAAGAAAGTGGCTCCGAAAGCGGACGACGAGTAACAACATAGACCAAATCAGAAAGGGGCTGCCAATTGGCAGCCCCTTTTTTTATTGCTCACATTAACGATTAGACCTTGAAGAAACCAAGCTGTTGTTTCTGGTTCTCGGCCAATGTTGATAACTCTTGACTCGCGGCCGCAGCCTGAGTGATACCAGTAACGTTTTGGCTAACCAATTCGTAGATGTTACTTAAGTTGTTGTTCACATCTGCGGTCACTTGACCTTGCTCCTCGGAAGCGACGGCGACTTGCGCGTTAATGGTCGTCAGTTCAGAGATAGAGGCACTGATATTGCCCAGAGATTGACGAACTTCTGCTGCTTGAGCCTGATTGTGGTTTAACAACGCCAGACTAGAATGCATGCTTTCATTTGCGGTACCAGATTGGCGCTGAAGATCTTCGATGATGGTCTGAATTTCTTTGGTTGACTCTTGAGTGCGAGCTGCCAGCATGCGGACTTCATCGGCGACGACAGCGAAACCTCGACCACTTTCACCTGCACGTGCAGCTTCAATGGCGGCGTTGAGAGCCAACAAGTTGGTTTGCTCAGAGATGCCCTCAATCACTTCAATGACTTTACCAATCTGCTCTGACTGCTCTTTAAGTGAGTTAACGACTTCCGCCGCTTGAGAGAGCTGGTGGGCCATCTTCTCACTGGTACGGGTGTTTTCTTCAAACACGGCTAAGCTGTCTTTGGCTAATTTGTCTGCCTGATTAGACGCAGAGTCGGCTTGGTTAGCATTCTCCGTGACTTCGCTTGCGGTACTTTCCATCTGGTTAATTGCAGCGGCGACATGCTCAACTTCGTTCTTCTCTTGATCTGAGTTAACGCTTGATTGAGTCATTACGGCTGCCAACTCTGTAGAGGCAGAGGCCACATCAACGCTGATTCGAACTAAGGCATCTACCGTTCCTTTGAGCTGGTCAATAGTAGAATTGAAATCGCGAGACAGTGCTGTGATCTCATTATTACCCTCAACCTTTACTTGAGTTTTAAGGTTGCCATTTGCGAGGTCTTGCATGGCTTTTTGCAACGCTTTAATTGGTGTCACGATGATGCCAGCTAATAGCCAACTGATCACAACGGCAGCCGCTAAGACAATCAACAAACCGACAATGGCGTTAAACATCACACCAGAGTGCTTCTGCTCGTTGTTCTCCACTTCAATCAGCGCCAGCTCATTGAGCTTGCTTGATAGGTTATCAATCGCAAGTACCATGGCATTACCTTTGTCGCGGTAAAGCGCAGAAGCTCGGTCATATTGTTGATTGAAAGCGGCAGAGAGAGAGGTACTAGAATGCTTGGTTTTCAACAGCGGCGTCATCGTTTCGATTGAGTAATTGACGTAGTCATCAATCGCGATACGCATGGCTTTGACTTCATTTTGAAGGCCGTTTACTTGGTCAAGTGAATCAAGCAATCGGAAGTTGGTCTGTCGTTTTAGCTCTAGAGTCGAGGCAAGCTGCGCGACATCATCTGGGCGGAATAGGCTGTAAATCGCCTTGATTCGCATACCATAAGTGTTGTCAATGATCTTAGTTAGATCGTCTTTGTTGGTGATCAGTCCTTCCGTGGAGACAGTAACCTGATTGAAGGTGTTCTTTAGGTTTGATGTGCTGTAAGTGATACCTGCGACAAGGAGTAGCAAAGTAAAAATGACAGGCACAACCACCTGAAGCTTAATGGATAAGCCACTGAGTAGTTGGCGCATGAATTGTCCTCTTCATAAAACAGAAATGTAAATAAATTATTATTTTTATCAATTGCGAGAATGATTCTAATTACCCTGCAAGATAATTCAACCAAGAAAGTTAGAGTTGTGTGCAAATTTTACATCTCGATTTACGCGCTAATTTATTGAAATGTCGTCAATTAATGCAATCCATTGCACTTGTCTTGTTACTGCTTGTTACATGTTTTACCTGTCGTTGTACGGATTTTGTATAGTGAAACCGCTTCCAAAACTTCGCCTTTTATCTGTCATACAGGCTTCAACGAAGTGAAACACAACTGTCATATTCGAAGCCTAAAGTTAGCAGCGTTCAAGTGAAACACAACGGCAATAAAGCCAACTAAGGATATTGTGATGAAAAAGACAGTAATCGGTGCAATCGCACTTCTAGGCGCAATGGCAGTGACTTCAGTTTCTGCTAAAGAAACTATCTCTGCAGTGGGCTCTAGCAGCGTAACTCCACTGATGGAAGTTTTCTCTGAAACATACATGAAGACAAACTCAGACGTATTTATCGAAGTTCAAGGCCCTGGTTCTTCTGCAGGTGTAAAAGCGGCGAAAAACGGCAGTGCTGACCTAGGTATGTCTTCTCGTAACCTAAAAGATTCCGAAAAAGAGCCTGCTCTTAAAGAGCTAACAGTGGCAATGGACGGTATCGCAGTTGTTGTTAACCCGAAAAACGACCTTAGTGGTCTAACTGCTGAGCAAGTAACAGCAATCTACAAAGGCGAAATCACTAACTGGAAAGATGTTGGTGGCGCAGACAAGCCTATCGTTGCTATCACTCGTGACACAGCTTCAGGTACTCGTGGTGCTTTCGAAGACATCATGAAACTGAAAAAGAAAATCTCTGGTAAGAAAGTTTCTGCAATCTCTCAGCGTGCTCAAGTTGCTAACGGTAACGGCGCTCTAAAAACAATGGTTGCATCTAACCCTTACGCAATTGGCTACATTTCTCTAGGCACTGTTGACGCTTCAGTTAACGCACTATCTATCAATGGCACGCCAGCGTCTGTTGATAACGTGAAGAACGGCTCTTACAAAGTGGCTCGTCCATTCCTTGTTCTTTACAAAGAAGGTAAGCCATCAGCACAAACTCAGAAGTTCCTAGAGTGGATGGTATCTGACGATGCACAAGCGCTTGTAGACAAGAAAGGCTACATCTCAGTTAACTAATCCCAGTAAATCTACTTAATTGCTCAGCCTAATTTTGGGCTGAGCCTTTTCTGACTCTGAAACGATTCTTTTCGTTCTCCAGGTAAGAATTTTATGACCATCGCAACCAATAGTGAAAAGCTTATGAATACTGAAGCGACTCAAGTTTCTAAGCCAGCATTACGAGAGCGCAAACGCGTTGACTGGAAAGAGCGCATCTTCCATGGCCTGTTTCTCGCGAGTGCCGTAATCGGTATCGTCTCACTGGCAATTATTGCTTACTTCATTGTTAAAGAATCCATCCCTGCATTCCAAGAAGCTGGAGTGTCGGGCATTGTCCTTGGCCAAGATTGGCTACCACCGGCGCTTTACGGCGTTGCAACCATGATTGTTGCCTCGGTTGTGTCAACATTTGGTGCCGTTATAGTGGGTGTACCCGTAGGCGTATTGACCGCAATCTTCATCGCTGAAATCGCGCCGAAACGTGTTGCCGATGTTATTCGCCCGGCTGTCGAGTTGTTGGCGGGTATTCCATCGGTAGTGTACGGTTTCTTTGGCCTGGTTATCATCGTTCCTCTAATCCAAAATATCTTCCAAGTACCGGCAGGTAACACGATTTTGGCGGGTATTATTGTTTTGGGTGTCATGATTCTCCCCACGGTAATTACCGTCTCTGAAACCTCGATTCGAGCAGTTCCTCGCACCTACAAAGAAGGCTCGCTAGCACTTGGTGCCTCTAAGATTTACACCATATTTAAGCTCCTTGTTCCTGCAGCACGCAGCGGCATTATGACCGGGGTAATCCTTGGAATCGGCCGTGCTCTTGGTGAGACGATGGCGATCATCATGGTAATGGGTAACGCACCCGCAATGCCTGAGGGCATATTGGACTCTGCGCGTACGCTAACGGCCAATATTGCGATTGAAATGTCCTACGCAAGTGGTGTTCACGCTAACGCACTTTACGCCACGGGTGTTGTACTGCTTGTCTTCA
>NZ_AEVT01000017.1 GCF_000189275.1 Vibrio sinaloensis DSM 21326
GTTTTAGTGTGCTTTCTCTCGATCTAGCTTGCCTTTAATGTAACCAAGTAATTGATATTAAATGAAATGGCTTGGGTTCTATCTAATTGTTATAAACTTGCTCTTTTTCAAATGTGCTACAGACTTTTGGTTTGTGTACCAACGATTTTTGTAAGAATATTCTGCTATTTTCAATGCAAATTCTAAAAATTAATTTGAGTACAAACTAAAATTAGGGCATTTTATATTTAACTAACCGTTCAATTAAAAATAACAAAGGAACAAGTTATGCCTAAGGTGGGGATGCCTGAGATTAGGAAACCACAACTTGTGCAGGCGACAATGTCGGTCATCGATAGGGTGGGTTTGCACGCGGCAAGCATTTCGTTGATCAGCAAAGAAGCGGGCGTTTCAACTGGGATCATCAACCACTACTTCGGTGGAAAGCATGGGCTACTTGAAGAGACCATGCGCGAGATCTTACGCCAGCTGTCAGCTACGATCACATCTCGCCTTAGGTCAATTCCCAAGCACGAACATCTTCAGCGAATCAACGCCATTATTGACGGTAACTTTGTTGGCTTCCAAGCCGAAAATAAAGTAGCCAAAACCTGGTTGGCTTTCTGGTCTTACTCGATGCATGACCCTCAGCTAAAACGACTGCAATCAGTCAACGAAAAGCGCCTTCTCTCACATTTAAAGCTCGAGTTAAAAGGGGTTTTGGATGCTGAACAAGCCGATTTAGTCGCCTTTGGCATCGCGTCGCTGATTGACGGTATTTGGTTGCGTGGCACTTTGAATCCAGCTGGCATTGATGCGATTAAAGCACGCGAGATCATCAATGATTATCTCGATAAGCAACTCACTTTTTACTCCAAAAATAACAACTAAGTCAGATCTTCACATGGAAATGAAATCCCTTTTTATCGATGGTAAGCCTGTTGATGCAACATCAGGCGAGACTTTTACAACCTTAAACCCCGCGACGGGTGAGCCTATCGCCGAGATTGGTCAAGCGAGCCAACAAGATGTAGACAGCGCGATTGATTCGGCAAAACGCGGCTTTGAGGTTTGGTCGAAGATGACGGCTATTGAGCGTAGCCGAATTTTGATGAACGCTGTGGCATTGTTGCGTGAGCGTAACGATGAACTGGCTGCACTCGAGGTGTTAGATACAGGTAAGCCGCTACAAGAAGCTGTCGAAGTCGATGTTGCTTCGGGTGCTGATGTGATTGAGTACTTTGCAGGACTGGCTCCTGCATTACAAGGTGAACAGCAGCCGCTCAGTGAAACGCAGTTTTTCTATACTCGCCGAGAGCCTTTAGGCATCTGTGCTGGAATCGGCGCTTGGAACTATCCGATTCAAATCGCGATGTGGAAGTCTGCACCTGCGCTTGCTGCTGGTAACGTTATGGTGTTCAAACCTTCAGAGGAAACGCCGCTTACCGCACTGAAGCTGGCGGAAATCTTTACTCAAGCGGGTATGCCAGATGGGGTGTTCAACGTGGTGCAAGGTGATCATCGTGTCGGCCAAATGTTAACTGCGCATCCAGAGATTGCGAAAGTATCTTTCACAGGTGAGTCCGGTACCGGTAAGAAAGTGATGGCCGATAGTGCCAGCTCCCTCAAGCAGGTCACCATGGAGCTTGGTGGTAAATCACCGATGATCATATTTGATGATGCCAAACTCGATGACGCAGTGTCAGCCGCAATGGTGGCGAATTTCTATACTCAGGGCGAAGTGTGCACCAACGGCACACGAGTTTTCGTGCACGAGTCGATTTACCCTGAATTTATTGCTCAACTGAAAGTTCGAACCGAGAAGCTGATCGTGGGTGACCCTATGGATATGCAAACTCAGGTTGGTGCTCTTATCTCAAAATCGCACATGGAAAAAGTCCTCGCGGCAATCGAGAGTGCGAAACGCAGTGGTGCAGAGCTTGTAACTGGTGGATATCAGATGATGGACAACGGTTTAGAGAAAGGCAATTTTGTTGCTCCAACCATTTTCACTCATTGCGATGATGGCATGGATCACGTGCAGCAGGAAATTTTTGGCCCTGTTATGTCTGTCATGACGTTCAGTGATGAGCAAGAGGTCATTCGCCGTGCCAATGACACGGAGTATGGATTAGCGGCGGGCGTGTTTACCCAAAATCTTGCTCGTGCTCATCGAGTGATTCATCAGATACAAGCCGGTATCTGCTGGGTTAACACCTGGGGCGACTCACCTGCGGAAATGCCGGTTGGTGGTTACAAGCTGTCGGGTATTGGTCGCGAAAATGGCCCAGAGACACTGCATCACTACACTCAAACCAAGAGTGTACTTATCGAGCTTGGTGATTACGCCAGCCCTTACGCGTAACAGAGAGTAAGGAATGGCGATGAAACAAGAGTTCGATTACATCATTGTTGGCGCGGGTTCGGCGGGCTGTGTGCTGGCCGATCGCTTAAGTGCCAGCGGTCAGCATCAAGTATTGTTGCTGGAAGCGGGCGGCACCGACAAAAGTATCTTTATCCAAATGCCTACCGCGCTTTCTTACCCGATGAACAGCGAGCGTTACGCTTGGCAGTTTGAGTCTCAGTCTGAAGCAGGGTTGGATGGCCGCAAGTTGCACTGTCCTCGTGGAAAGGTGCTTGGAGGTAGTTCGTCGATTAATGGCATGGTCTACGTACGAGGGCATGCATGTGATTTTGATGAATGGGAACAGCACGGGGCTAAAGGTTGGAATTATGCCGCTTGCTTACCTTACTTCCGCCGTGCGGAATCTTGGTCAGCGGGAGAAGATGAATATCGAGGTGGCTCCGGCCCTGTAGGCACCTGCAATGGCAACGATATGCAGCTAAATCCGTTGTACCAAGCGTTTATCGATGCTGGTAAAGAGGCGGGTTACCCTGAAACTCAGGACTATAACGGCTACCAACAAGAAGGCTTTGGTCCGATGCACATGACGGTTGATAAAGGCGTGCGTGCATCAACCTCAAATGCGTATTTACGCCGAGCGCTTAAGCGACCGAATCTGACTCTGATTAAAGGTGTGGTCGCGCGTAAAATATTGCTCGAAGGTAAGCGTGCCGTTGGCATTGAGTACCAAAAAGCGGGCAATGTTGTTCAATGCAAAGCAAGCAAAGAAGTGATTTCTAGTGCGGGCTCGATAGGTTCGCCGCAGCTACTTCAGCTCTCAGGTATCGGCCCTAAAGCGGTGCTTGATAAGGCGAACGTAGATCTCAATCACGAACTTCCGGGCGTTGGCCAAAATCTCCAAGATCATCTTGAGGTCTATTTTCAGTATCACTGCAGTCAACCCATCACCCTTAATAGTAAGCTGGGTTTGGTGAGTAAAGGGATGATAGGCGCAGAGTGGATTTTGACCCGCAAAGGACTGGGAGCGACCAATCATTTTGAGTCTTGCGCCTTTATTCGTTCGCGTAAAGGGCTTAAGTGGCCAAACATCCAATACCACTTCTTACCTGCGGCAATGCGTTACGACGGTCAAGCGGCGTTTGATGGGCATGGCTTTCAAGTTCACGTTGGACCAAATAAGCCAGAAAGCCGAGGGCAGGTCGCTATAACGTCTGCGGATCCACTCAGCAAGCCACATATCGAGTTTAACTATATTTCGACTGAGCAAGACAAACAGGATTGGCGTGACTGCATCCGCCTAACGCGCGAGATATTAATGCAACCCGCAATGGATGCTTACCGTGGTGAAGAAATTCAACCGGGTAAAGAGGTGATCAGCGACGATGCCATTGATGCTTGGGTTAAGCAAAATGTGGAAAGTGCATATCACCCATCATGCAGCTGTAAAATGGGGGCAGACGATGACCCATTGGCGGTGCTTGACGAGCAATGTCGTGTTCGTGGTATCGAAGCGCTTAGGGTCGTGGATTCTTCGATTTTCCCAACCATTCCCAATGGCAACCTGAATGCCCCGACCATCATGGTAGCCGAGCGCGCGGCCGACATGATCTTGCAGCAGCCATTGTTGGATGAACAACCATCGCCAGTGTGGATTGCTCCAGATTGGCAACAAAAACAACGTTCACACTCTCCACAGAGAGAGTTGGATTAAACAGTCAGTAATCATTACAAGGAATTTACTATGTCTATGACGACGAAAACCCTATCCACGCTTGCTCTAAGTACGCTCGCGTTTAACGCCTATGCAAACCAATGTGAAACCGTACGTTTTGCTGATGTTGGTTGGACCGATATTACCGCAACAACCGCGGTCACGACTGAACTGCTCAAAGGCCTCGGCTATCAAACCAAAACGGATCTGCTTTCCGTGCCAGTGACGTATTCATCAATGGCTAACGGTGATATCGATATCTTCCTCGGCAACTGGATGCCAACCATGGAGGGAGATATCGCTAAATACCGTGAAGCAGGCAGCGTCGAAACGGTTCGAGCTAATTTGGAAGGCGCCAAGTACACCTTGGCCGTACCTAAATACGTTTACGATGCTGGGGTTAAGAGCTTTGCTGATCTCGCTAAGCATGCCGACAAATTCCGCGATCGTATTTACGGTATTGAACCGGGCAATGATGGCAACCGCTTAATTCAATCCATGATTGATGACAACGCCTTCGGCCTCAAAGATTTTAGCCTTGTTGAATCCAGTGAGGCGGGCATGGTGTCGCAAGTTAGTCGCGCTGTTCGTCGTAACCAATGGATTGTTTACCTAGGCTGGGCTCCACACCCAATGAACAGCAATGTAGAAATGGAGTATCTAGCGGGTGGTGATGACTTTTTTGGCCCGAACTATGGTGGCGCTAACGTCTACACAAACGTGCGTCAAAACTACCTCAGTGAATGCCAAAACGTCGGCCAGTTACTCAAAAACCTTGAGTTTAGCTTAGAGATGGAAAACCAGTTGATGGAATCAATCTTGAACCAAAATGTTAAGCCAGAAAAAGCGGCTCAGCAGTGGCTCAAGGCGAACCCTCAGCAGGTAGAGCTTTGGCTAGAAGGGGTGAAAACTCTGCAAGGCGAAAGCGCGACCAAAGCGGTGACAAGTTACATCAATTCAAAAGTCTAATCGATAGGGCACGGGTAGGCCTTGTCGTCTACCCGTTATAAAACAAATAACACAAAGGTTGTATTGTGAATTTTATTACCGACAACAAGATCCCTCTTGGGCAATGGATGGAAACCGGCGTCGACTGGCTAACTGATAACGCCGCTGGTCTATTTGATGCCATTTCCATCTTTCTGGAAACCATCATTCTTTTTGTTGTGGACATTTTTAAGTGGATGCCTCCTGCCATGCCGATCGTCATGACGGCTGCGATAGCTTGGTATCTGCACCGTAGTATCCCGCTGGTACTATTTGTGGTTGCTGCTTTACTGACGATTCTTAATCTCGGGTATTGGCAAGAAATGCTAGAAACCTTTGTTTTGGTGTTTGCCGCGACAACGATTTCTGTATTAATTGGTGTACCCGTCGGTATCATGGCGGCGCATCGTCCATGGCTTTATACGCTGCTGCGACCAATACTCGATTTAATGCAAACTGTTCCGACGTTCGTTTACTTAATTCCAACCTTGGTCTTGTTTGGCTTAGGAATCGTACCTGGGCTTATCTCAACCATTATTTTCGCCATCGCTGCGCCAATCCGTTTGACCTATTTAGGCATTACCAAAGTGCCTGAAGAATTAGTGGAAGCAGGTAAAGCGTTTGGTGCAACTCGTATGAAACTGCTGTTTAAAGTTGAGCTGCCTGCAGCGATGCCATCCATTATGGCTGGTGTCACTCAGTGCATCATGCTTTCTCTTTCTATGGTGGTGATTGCCGCGCTAGTGGGGGCAGATGGCCTAGGCAAGCCGGTTGTACGAGCGCTGAACACGGTCAACATTTCACAAGGTTTCGAAGCGGGTTTAGCGATTGTATTAGTCGCGATCATTTTAGACCGTTTGTGTAAATCACCAAACCAGAAGGAAGCCTAGTGATGGATGCGATTACGATAACGAATCTTGATGTGGTCTTTGGTGATAAACCAGAGCACGCGTTAGCTCTGTTAGATGAAGGTAAGTCTCGCCAAGAAATCATCGATCAAACGGCACAAGTCGTGGGGGTCGATAACGTTTCGATGACAGTCAAGGAAGGTGAGATCTGTGTGCTGATGGGGCTGTCCGGGTCAGGTAAGTCAAGTCTGCTACGCGCGGTCAATGGTCTGAATACCATTTCTCGAGGTTCATTGACGATTAAAGATGGTGGACAGCAGGTCGATTTAGCGAGTTGTGATGAAGAGACCTTGCGTCACCTACGCACTCATCGCGTTTCGATGGTGTTTCAGAAGTTCGCACTCATGCCTTGGTTAACTGTTTTGGATAATGTGGCGTTTGGTTTAGAGCTGCAAGGCATCGGCAAATCGGAGCGCAGAGCCAAAGCTCGTGAGCAGCTTGAGATGGTTGATCTATTGGAATGGCAAGACAAGTATCCGCATGAGCTATCAGGCGGTATGCAGCAACGTGTTGGTTTAGCGCGTGCATTTGCAATGGACACGGATATTTTGCTAATGGATGAGCCTTTTTCGGCACTTGACCCTTTGATTCGTGCTCAACTGCAAGATGAGTTATTGCTGCTGCAGGAAAAACTCAATAAGACCATCTTGTTTGTTAGTCATGATCTCGATGAAGCGCTAAAAATTGGCAACAACATTGCGATCATGGAATCGGGACGCTTAATTCAGCATGCTCAACCTGAGTCGATCATATTAACTCCGGAAAATGACTATGTGCGTGACTTTGTTGCTCATACTAACCCATTGAACGTGTTAAAAGGTCGCTCTTTAATGCAGCCTGTCAGTGAGTTAAAGCGCCAAGAGTCGCAGTGGCAAATTTGCGAGGCACAGCCTATTTGGGTTGAACAGGCAAATCGACAATTGAATCTTATTAAAGGCTCAGCAGAATTGAATCTGATGTATTGGGATAGCCACACCAGTCGAATCGAGGACGTTGATGAGTCTTGCGTTGTGGTTGCTAGCCCGGATATTGGAATGCGAGAGGCGATTGAACTCAAGCAACGCAGTGGTCAGCCGATCTTATTGGTCGAAGAGGGGAGCTTAGTCGGAGTGCTTAACGACAGTGAGTTCTATGATGCGCTACTAGGTAACTATAACAGTAGCCAAGCGGCCTGATGGCCAAGCTAGAATAAAAAAGGCGACGCTCTTGAGCGTCGCCTTTTAGTTTGTTGCTCGATTAGATATCGCGATTTTCAGCAAACTTCTCTAATCCAAGTACCAGTGCAATCGCACATACCATCATTACGATCGCCAGTCCTAATTGAGCCGGTTGCGAAGTGATTGACTCAAAATCAAATGGCGACAGGTTCTGTTGTAGCAACGGCACTTCTTCACCTTTTGAGTTAGTTCGCCACGTGAGTGTCTCTTTCCAAGGCCAGATCTTAGGCAGTGTCCCCACCATCAAGCCTGTCAGGAAAATCAGCGTTAAATCGCGAAAACGCTTCAGTAGCCATGAAAGTACATGTGAGAAGCTAAGTAAGCCTAGAACACAGCCAGTCATAAATAGACCAATGATGGTAATGTCGAAAGACTTCACTGCACCAAGGACCGGAGCGTACATCCCGATAAGCAGCAAGATAAAACTGCCTGAAATACCTGGCAGGATCATTGCGCAGATCGCGATAGCACCTGCAATGATGACATTGATGCTCGTTGGGTCCATTTGCAAAGGTTGCAAGACCGTAATGCTATAAGCGAACGCAACTCCGAGTGCGAAAAATACAAATCGGCTGGCTGAACGTTGTTCGATCTGCTTAAAGATGTGAAACACTGACACCAAGATCAAACCAAAGAAGAATGACCAAAGTGGGACTGGGTGTGTCACTAACAACCATGAGATCAGTTTTGCCAGAGTAGCAATGCTGGTGAGTACGCCACCAAACAGCGCGATTAGGAAAAAGCCATTGATGTGATCAAAAGCGGCTTTGAAGCCATCGCGTTTCCAAATGCCAAGCACTTTTGGGTTAATACGACGAATACTCTCGAGTAATGTGTCGTAGATGCCTGTGATGAACGCAATCGTACCACCTGAAACGCCAGGTACTACATCAGCAGCGCCCATCGCCATACCTTTTAGAAATGTCGAAAAATAGTTCATGCTACTCAGTTAGTAAATTTGGGTGGACGAAGTATAT
>NZ_AEVT01000016.1 GCF_000189275.1 Vibrio sinaloensis DSM 21326
ATAAGAATTAATTGAAATCTTGCACTTCTCTTCATTTATGAAGAAAGCGCATCAAGAAAAAGAGAAGCTTCGGCTTCTCTTTTTCGTTTTTGGTTATAAGAAAAATTTCAGCAGAGCAATCGGCCTTTCTCCAATCCGCGGATTATTCCTCTTTAAAACAGCAAGTTAATCCCCTTTAAAACCATTTGATTAGCATGGTTTTATAGCTAAGTGTTTCGCTCCTCAAAATCATTAAAGTAGTTATAACTAATCAGTCTTAGCCTTGTTGCTTTCCTAACTGGTAATAAGAACAATTATTGTTTATATTCTTTCCCTAGGTTGTATTACGGGTTTTGTTTATGTACGTTTGTTTGTGTCATGGTGTTTCTGATAAGAAAATCAAAAGGTTAGCTTTAGAAGAAGGAATCACCGATATTCGAGGCATTAAAAAATGTACCGCACTGGGTAGCCAATGTGGCAAGTGCGTGAAGATGGCAAAAGAAATTTTGCAAGAAACAGGCGTAATCCAGTACCAAAAAGCAAGCTAAAACAAGCTTGTGGCTTTTTGACACCTTCTTAATTGGTTCTACAGTTATAAGAGCCAACGAGGAGGGCTTTGTCATGAAAGGCGATCCAATCATAATCCAACATCTCAATAAAGTGCTCGGTAACGAGCTCATCGCTATCAATCAATATTTCCTTCATGCACGTATGTATAAAGACTGGGGTCTCAAGCATCTTGCAGATAAGGAATATCATGAATCCATTGATGAAATGAATCACGCTGATCATCTAATCGAGCGCATTTTATTCTTGGAAGGTGTCCCTAACTTACAAGACCTAGGTAAGTTGATGATAGGTGAAGACACCAAGGAAATGCTCGAATGTGACCTTAAACTTGAAATGGCAGCAATTCCCGATCTAAAAGCGGCAATTGCGTACGCTGAAGATACGCATGACTATGTGTCTCGCGACTTGTTTCAAGACATTCTAGAAGATGAAGAAGAGCATGTAGACTGGTTAGAGACTCAGCTCGGTCTCATCGATATGACGGGCATCCAAAATTACCTTCAAGCGCAATACGTTGACGAAGACGACGATTAGTCGAACCAACGCTATGATTTAACAGCCGTAGTGAGTACTGCGGCTGTTTTTGTTTGGGTTCACATTTTTCTTGCTTCAACTGCTTTCTTTCTGTACTATTCGTGCTCCTTAATCTCGGTCAATTATCTTTAGTTCCTTGCTTCCTCTGGATGACCGAGCCATTTGTGGAAGCTGAATAATCCGTAAGGAGCAACCCATGCGTCATTACGAAATCGTATTCATGGTGCACCCAGATCAAAGCGAGCAAGTTGCTGGCATGATCGAGCGTTACACTGGTTCTATCACTGAAGCTGGCGGTACTATCCACCGTCTAGAAGACTGGGGCCGTCGTCAACTGGCTTACCCAATCAACAAGCTTCACAAAGCTCACTACGTTCTAATGAACGTTGAAGCTGACCAAGCTGTAATTGATGAGCTAGAAACTGCTTTCCGTTTCAACGATGCAGTTCTACGTAACATGATCATGCGTACTAAAACAGCGATCACTGAGCAATCTATCATGCTTAAGCAGAAAGAAGAGCGTGCTCCTCGTCGCGAAGAGCGTGCTGAAGCTAAGCCAGAAGCAGCTGCTGAGTAATCCCACTTATGACCAATCGAATGGAGCTCTCTGGCACCATTGCCAAACCGCCCATTCGTAGTAAAAGCCCAAGTGGCATAGAACACTGTCGATTTTG
This sequence comes from Vibrio sinaloensis DSM 21326, assembly GCF_000189275.1. GTDB lineage: Bacteria > Pseudomonadota > Gammaproteobacteria > Enterobacterales > Vibrionaceae > Vibrio > Vibrio sinaloensis. The sequence goes on from NZ_AEVT01000016.1 coordinate 1,758, forward strand.
GTTGGAGCATCGCTCTACTGTCATCGAAGCTGATTTACCGAGGCAAGTTTATTGTCGTATGCCGGTAGTCGTTAGCGGGCAAAGGTCACAAGCATTAACTCAGAATTTAGTACAAGGCAGTAGCATTAAGGTAGGAGGCTTCGTCGCTTACCAAACCGGCCGAAATGGCGTAGGGAAATTAGTGCTTCATGCCGACAACATTACTCAAATTTAAGATCAGGAGATAGCCCATGGCTCGTTTCTTCCGTCGTCGTAAATTCTGCCGTTTCACTGCAGAAGGCGTACAAGAGATTGATTACAAAGACGTAGCAACTCTTAAAAACTACATCACTGAAGCTGGTAAAATCGTACCTAGCCGTATCACTGGTACAAGCGCTAAGTACCAACGTCAACTAGCTCGCGCGATCAAGCGTTCTCGCTACCTAGCTCTACTACCGTACACTGATAAGCATCAGTAATCGGTCGTTTTATTAAGAAAGAGGATTAAACAATGCAAGTTATTCTACTTGATAAAATCGGTAACCTAGGTGGTCTTGGCGATACTGTAAACGTTAAATCTGGCTACGCTCGTAACTTCCTTATCCCACAAGGTAAAGCAGTTATGGCGACTAAAGCTAACGTTGAAATGTTCGAAACTCGTCGCGCTGAACTAGAAGCTAAAGTTGCTGAGCAACTAACTGCTGCTGAAGCACGTGCTGAGAAAGTTAACGCTCTTGAAGCTGTTGTTATCGCTTCTAAAGCTGGTGACGAAGGTAAACTATTCGGTTCTATCGGTACTCGCGACATCGCTGATGCAATCACTGCAGCTGGCGTTGAAGTAGTTAAGAGCGAAGTTCGTCTTCCTGAAGGCGCACTGCGTAACACTGGTGAGTTCGAGATCAGCGTTCAACTTCACTCTGAAGTTTTCGCGACAGTTAACCTACAAGTTGTTGCTGCTGACTAATTCAGTATCTAGACGTATTTTAAAAGCACCTCCTAGAGGTGCTTTTTTTATGCCTATTCAAAATGGGTATTAAAAGGCGAACAAGAGGTTGACGGAAAAGATACTGTCGGATTTCTCCAGACCATCCGGTACTTTGTCGTGATACTGGCGAGAGTGAGCCAACTTCAGCGCAATGTCTTCGGTAATATTATTAGTCACACTGACATCGCTATCCGTTCGGGTGTTACTTTTACCTGAAACCATGGTGACTGAGGCTTCAAGCTTTAAGTTATCCAACGCTTGCCAAGTTGTGGTCAGATTGCCACGAAAAATGCCTTCTTCGACGATATTGGGAAAGATAATGTCATCGTCATCAATCTCCTCTAAGTTGGGTTCTTGGTAACGAAAACCAGGACCGACTTCAACTTCTAATACCCAGCGTTCAGTATTGGAAAACTGATAACCAAGACCGCCAGAAAATGTGTAATCTCGAAAGTATGCACTGTACAAAGAGTCGACCCCTTTAAAGCTGCCATATAAGTAGGTTTTTGGGCTTAGTTTATAGTCGCTTTGAATGGTATAACTTGATTGGCGCTTGTCTTCTTCGCCATCTTTGTAGAGCAAGTAATATTTCCATTCTCCACTGCTACGGTGGCGACCTGATGTGTAGTTTGCGGCAAGGCGTGAGTTCATAGAACGCGAGTCAGAGTTTCCAGTGTGGGACTGGTAACCGAACTCAACTTCTGTATTCCATGGTGAAGGTACATCAATATCTGGGCTTCCCTGATCCTCTTCTGCTGCGTAGCAGTGCGTTGAGCCAACCAAGCTCGCGGCAAGTAACCAATGCTTAGACACTAATGACCTCTTATTCATTGAATTTGACCGCTAATAGTAAAGTTAAATACCAGCCTATCCGTCAATGCTAGGTTAATTATCGTTGAGAAAGACACAATCTCTGTCTGAGCTACAGACAATGCTGTCTTTCTCGCTATAATGAGCGATCTAAAGCAAGTTGTAGAGCGATACCATGGCCGACCCGAGAACAGAAAATCGAAATAAAAAATTTAACGACATGCAGGTTGATGCAATCAAGGTCCCACCGCACTCTTTAGAAGCGGAGCAGTCCGTTATTGGTGGCTTATTACTTGATAACGAGCGCTGGGATACAGTCGCTGAGCGTGTTGTTGCAAAAGATTTTTATAGTCGTCCTCATCGTCTTATTTTCGAAGCGGTGAAAGCCATTTTGGAAGACAGTAAGCCGCTCGATTTGATCACCTTGTCTGAGTTTTTAGAGCTGCGTGAGCAATTAGATGATGTTGGTGGTTTTGCTTATTTGGCCGACTTGGTTAAGAACACCCCAAGTGCGGCTAACATTAACGCGTATGCTGAGATCGTTGCAGAGCGAGCGTTGGTGCGTGATCTTATCGGTGTGGCAAATGATATTGCTGATGCAGGTTATGATCCGCAGGGCCGCTCTTCAGAAGATCTTCTCGACCTTGCTGAAAGTAAGGTATTTGCGATTGCTGAGTCTCGAACCAATGAGAATGAAGGCCCGCAGAACGTCGATAATATTCTGGAAAAAACGCTCGAACGCATCGAGCTTCTGTATAAAACACCGCAAGATGGCGTCACTGGTGTCGATACAGGCTTTACTGACTTGAATAAGAAAACGGCGGGTCTGCAAGGCTCAGATCTTGTGATCGTCGCGGCACGTCCTTCGATGGGTAAAACCACCTTCGCTATGAACTTGTGTGAAAATGCCGCCATGTCGCAAGATAAGCCGGTGTTAATCTTTTCCCTAGAGATGCCTTCAGAACAAATCATGATGCGTATGCTGGCTTCTCTATCGCGAGTCGATCAAACCAAAATCCGTACCGGTCAATTGGACGACGAGGATTGGGCACGTATCTCTTCGACGATGGGTATTCTGATGCAGAAGAAGAATATGTATATCGACGATAGCTCAGGTCTAACGCCTACTGAAGTGCGCTCTCGTGCACGACGTATTGCGCGTGAGCATGGGGGGCTATCAATGATCATGGTCGACTACCTGCAGCTAATGCGTGTGCCCGCATTGTCAGATAACCGTACGCTTGAAATCGCTGAAATCTCTCGATCTCTCAAGGCGCTTGCAAAAGAGTTGAATGTTCCTGTTGTCGCTCTTTCTCAGTTAAACCGTTCTCTAGAGCAACGTGCCGACAAACGTCCGGTTAACTCGGACTTGCGTGAATCAGGATCTATCGAGCAGGATGCCGACTTGATTATGTTTATCTATCGCGATGAGGTATACAACCCGGATAGCTCAATGAAAGGGACGGCAGAAATCATCCTCGGTAAGCAACGTAACGGTCCTATCGGTTCCGTGCGACTGACCTTCCAAGGTCAATGGTCGCGCTTTGATAACTATGCAGGACCTGCATTTGATATGGATGAAGAGTAACGCCATGAGCTATATGAAAGCAGCAACGGCGTTTATTAACCTCGATGCATTAGAGCACAATTTAGAACAAATTAAACGACAAGCGCCAAACAGTAAGGTGATGGCGGTTGTTAAAGCGAACAGCTATGGTCATGGATTGCGTCATATTGCAGTGCACGCCCATGGTGCTGATGCTTTTGGAGTCGCACGGATCGAAGAGGCCTTGCAGCTTAGAGCTTGTGGTGTCGTTAAGCCTATTTTACTCCTAGAGGGCTTTTACTCTCCGGGCGATCTGCCAGTCTTGGTGACCAACAATATTCAAACCGTCGTTCACTGTGAAGAGCAGTTGGCAGCCTTAGAACAAGCCGAATTAGAAACCCCAGTCGTTGTTTGGCTTAAGGTTGACAGTGGCATGCACCGTTTGGGGGTTCGCCCTGAGCAATACAATGCGTTTGTCTCTCGATTGAAAGCGTGTCGCAATGTGGCCAAACCCTTACGCTACATGAGCCATTTTGGTTGTGCGGATGAGTTGAATAAGCCAACGACAAACGAGCAAACAGAGCTTTTTCTTTCTTTAACTCAAGGTTGTGAGGGAGAGCGTTCATTGGCGGCTTCGGCTGGGCTATTAGCGTGGCCAGAGAGCCAGTTGGATTGGGTGCGTCCCGGCATTATTATGTACGGCGTTTCCCCGTTCAATGATAAAACAGCCCTACAGATGGGCTACCTACCTGTGATGACATTAAAGTCTCACTTGATTGCGGTGCGTGACGTTAAAGCGGGCGAGAGTGTCGGTTATGGTGGCACTTGGACATGTGAACAAGATACCAAGATTGGTGTGATTGCGATTGGCTATGGTGATGGTTACCCGCGAACTGCGCCCAATGGCACTCCAGTGTGGGTGAATGGACGTAAAGCACCTATCGCAGGGCGTGTCTCAATGGACATGCTGACGGTCGATTTGGGGCCGGGTGCGACTGATCGTGTCGGTGATGAGGCAATTTTATGGGGCAATGACTTACCCGTAGAAGAGGTCGCAGGCCATATAGGTACGATTGCCTACGAATTGGTGACCAAGCTAACCTCGCGGGTAGAGATGGAATACTTTAGTCGTTAATCCTGACGTCACAATTGTTACCAAGCGGAGCCCAAAAGCTCCGCTTTTTCGTTAGCCTAGCTCGCCTTGAAGAGTCGCTATAATTCGGCGCTGACCGCCAAAATCCCTATGTTCTCCCAAATAGATCCCCTGCCAAGTCCCTAGCGCCAACCGCCCTTTGCTGATTGGAACCATGATACTGCAGCCAAGTGTTGAAGCCTTGATATGTGCAGGCATGTCATCATCACCTTCATAGGTATGTTGGTAATAAGGAGCCCGTTCAGGGACAAAATGATTAAAGTGTTTTTCCATATCATGCCTCACCGTTGGGTCGGCATTTTCATTAATGGTTAGGCTTGCGGAAGTATGCTGGATAAATAGCTGTAATATTCCGACAGAATACTGGCTCAACTGAGGTAATTGTTGTTCAATTTCATCGGTGATGAGATGGAATCCGCGATTACGTGCTTGGAGATGGATGGTCTTTTGTTGCCACATTAGGTTACCTAAATTTCGAAATTTCATCGGCATTTAATTAAGCTTAACCTAGCTTGGTGCTAAAATCATAATTCGCGCGGGTGGTTTTGTTTAAATTTGAAACAGGTAACGTGACCTAACTCAAAGTGAGTGAGGGTGGCCTGGGTCATAATGCTCGCCTGAAAAAAAATTACAAAGTCTTGTTTTGTGGCAATACGCCCAAACATATCTAATATTACTTATTTGCTAAATCGGGGATTCCGCAGTTTTCGCTAGACTGTATGGAATGCAACCTACTGAACATCGGGATAGTAACCATGTTGAAAAATATCAATCCAACGCAAACACAAGCTTGGAACGCGCTAACGGCGCACTTCGAATCTGCTCAAGATATGGATCTGAAAGATCTGTTCGCTCAAGATGCCGCACGTTTTGATAAATTCTCTACGCGCTTTGGCAGCGACATTCTTGTTGATTACTCAAAAAACCTAATCAACGAAGAAACCATGAAGCACCTTTTCGCGCTAGCAAACGAGACTGAGCTTAAGTCTGCAATCGAAGCGATGTTCAGTGGCGAAGCGATCAACCAAACAGAGGGTCGCGCTGTACTTCATACTGCGCTACGTAACCGTAGCAATAAACCTGTTATGGTCGGTGGTGAAGATGTAATGCCAGCAGTGAATGCAGTGTTGGAAAAAATGAAATCATTCACTGAGCGTGTTATTGGTGGTGAATGGAAAGGTTATACAGGTAAAGCGATCACTGACGTAGTGAACATTGGTATTGGTGGCTCTGACCTTGGCCCTTACATGGTGACTGAAGCACTGGCACCATACACAAATCACCTTAACCTACACTTCGTGTCTAACGTTGATGGTACGCACATCGTTGAGACTCTGAAGAAAGTAAACCCAGAAACCACGTTATTCTTAGTCGCTTCTAAGACATTTACTACCCAAGAAACGATGACGAATGCACACAGTGCACGTGACTGGTTCCTTGAGTCAGCGGTTGATGAAGCTCATGTCGCTAAACACTTTGCAGCGCTTTCAACTAATGCTCCTGCAGTATCTGAGTTCGGCATCGACACAGACAATATGTTTGAATTCTGGGACTGGGTTGGCGGTCGCTACTCGCTATGGTCTGCTATCGGTCTTTCTATCGCGCTTGCAGTAGGTTACGACAACTTCGTTGAGTTGCTAGACGGCGCTCATGAAATGGACAACCACTTTGCATCGACTGATCTGGAAAGCAACATTCCTGTGATTCTTGCGTTGGTTGGCCTTTGGTACAACAACTTCCATGGTGCAGAGTCGGAAGCTATCCTACCTTACGATCAGTACATGCATCGTTTTGCAGCGTACTTCCAGCAAGGCAACATGGAATCTAACGGTAAGTATGTTGATCGCGATGGTAATGCAGTGACTTACCAAACGGGTCCTATCATCTGGGGTGAACCAGGCACAAACGGCCAGCACGCTTTCTACCAGTTGATTCACCAAGGTACTAAATTAATTCCTTGTGATTTTATTGCTCCAGCAGTTAGCCATAACCCAGCGGGTGATCACCACCAGAAGCTAATGTCTAACTTCTTTGCACAAACAGAAGCGTTAGCGTTTGGTAAGGATGAAGCGACAGTAAAAGCGGAATTTGCCAAAGCAGGTAAGAGCGAAGAAGAAGCGGCCACGCTTGCACCATTCAAAGTATTTGAAGGTAACCGCCCAACAAACTCAATCCTAGTTAAGCAAATCACTCCGCGCACATTAGGCAACCTGATTGCAATGTACGAGCATAAGATCTTTGTTCAAGGCGTTATCTGGAACATCTTCAGCTTTGACCAATGGGGTGTAGAGCTGGGTAAACAGCTAGCAAACCAGATCCTACCTGAGCTTGCTGATGAGTCTGAAATCAACTCACACGATAGCTCAACGAACGGTTTGATTAACGCATTTAAAGCGTTCAAAGCGTAATTGTTGTCGCGTTTGTGAGAGCAAAAAACGCCAACCTGTTAGGTTGGCGTTTTGTTTTGAAGCTACTCTCACTGTTAGCGCTTAGAGTTACTTTGAACGAGCGTGAAGCACTGAGAGTTATACCGTGGTATCAACACTCGGTTTTGCATCGGTGGTAGCGGCAAATTTTTGGCCCAGCAAGGCAACCATCTGATCGTAGTACTGCATGTTGGGTTTATTCCCAAGTAATTTACAGAGCTCGTTACCTGTTGGGCTGAAGCGGTAGTAGAGTAGACGAACGCCTTTGCTGTGCGCTTGCAGTGAAAGCTGTTTTCCTTGATAGACTAGGGGCAGAGGAGAGTCCAGTTCTATCTCTCCCGATTCAAGCTCCGTACCATGCATCAGTCCTAGCTCGAATAACACCAGTAAACTGGAGTAGGGCAGTTGGAAATTGCCGACATTAATATTGCTGGTGGTGTTGCGTTTTCCAAAGCTAAAAATGCCGCCATGAGAGCGATAACCCACCAGTAACTTGCGACTGTTGTCCCCACCAAAGCTACAGGCTAGCGACGCAGCGCGTTGTAAAATTTGCGCTTCTTTTGGCGTCATATCTTGCAGGACTTTCAACGCCTTCATCGATGTTGAGCCAGGGTTGGTTACTTCGCGTTTTAGTACCTGTGCCCAAAGCCTTTGCATGGCGCTGTTGTGCACTTCTTGTGCCATATCAAAGAAGCGATATAGCCAATCTTGATCGGGTTCTCCCGCGGTTTCATCTTTACAAGAGACGTGGGCAAGCTTCAGAATTTGCTCAAGATTTTTTTGGCGAAGCTCTTTACGTTTACGTTCGCGGATCAGCGCTCGTTCTAAAGTTGGCTTCTCTGGTGCTTCACTTCGAAGGAGCGCATCCAGACCATAGGATTCGGCGATGCTAAGGACGCGACTAGCACTGTCTTTAATATAATTAGACTTTTTTTCTTGCCGCGGTTGCTGGGTGGGTTCGTGGTCAATGACGACGGGCTTGTTGCTCTCAGACATTGTATTTCCTTAGCCATCATGAAGTTAACTATAAATGTACCTCGTAACGGACTAAGCTGCCACAGAAAGTGTGTGAGAAGGCTTTCAAAATTAGCACTACCACATATGCTAACAAGTTGTTAAAATTATTCGGGTAATAATTGAGAGGGTTTATGAAGTATTTCAATGACAATAAATTGAAAAAGCACCTGTCAATCGCCTTATTGCTTTTGGTTTACCTAGGTGTACTAGGTTATTTATCCAAATATCTTTCCTAGAATAGGCGATTCACAGGTTATCTATTTGTTAAAATCCGCTTAGTAGTCGTCGTACTCTTCAATAGCAGAACCTTCGATCACATAGGCTGTTTCTGCAAGCTCATGACTGATGGTTTCTGTTTTTAGCGTACCTACGACGTAAATGACATCCCACAATTGCTGTATTGGTGCTCCTTTCGGGAACTTCACGTAGATGATCTGATTTGGTGGCGGTGGCGGAACATGAATACATGCACCGAAATACGGGACAAGTAGAAACTCCGTAACCATGTTCTCATCCCCTTCAAGCGGAATCACAAAACCAGGAATCTTTACTTTACTGCCATTCAGTTCAGGTCGTACGCTGCCTACTTTTGATTGCACCATTGCGCCACCGGAGTGGTCGGTCGCAGGCATTCCATAACTATCAAATTGATTACGCTCACTCTCAGGGATCAGATCGATCCAATCCAGCGTTAAAGTCTCCGATTGCTCTGCGTAGCTGGGTAAGCTAAAGCTCAAGACTGTGAGGAGAACGATTAGTATTTTTTTCATTTTTCTATACTCGTATTGTCATACCATCGCTTAAAGACTGTCGATAAGCCCTTAAAGCAGGAATAAAGCCGATCACTGTGCCAGCTCCTTGGACCATGGCAAGTAACATCAACTCATAATGAGATAAAGTCATCATAGATAAGTTGATACCGTATGTTTGCTGGATGATCGGTGAGGCAATGGCCAGTAAAGCGTATAAGCCTAGTGTGCCGATTACTAGACCGATAAAGGTAAGCGCGCTGGCTTCTAAAATCAGCAAAGTGAAAACGTGCCTTGGCCTTGCGCCCATCGCTCGCAAGATGGCCATCTCTCGGCGACGTTCTTGCAAACTGGTAAGTAAGCTTGAAAGCATGCCCAGTAAACCCGCAATTACAACAAACACCGATACCGCCATTAACGCTTGTTCCGCAACAGACATCATGCCCCAAAGTTCATGCAAAGCGACACCTGGAAGAATGGCACTGAGGGGCTCCTTTTGGTAGGTATTGATTTGGCGTTGCAAGGCAAAGGTTTGAATTTTCGACTTAAGGCCTAACAACATCGCAGTGATTTGTTGGGGATGGAAGTCCATTGCCGCTAATTGCTCTGCGGTTGGGTTATTGCCTAAATTGGCGCCTGACTCCCAGCCGACATGAATCGCTTCAATCGCTTCAAGCGAGACATGAACGGTTTTATCGACGGGCGTTCCTGTTGGTGCAAGGATCCCGACCACCTTAAATGGCGTATTTTCATGACGACTGAACCCGACATCACTAATACCGTGAGCGATCACCATTTCACTGCCTAGCTGGTAGTCGAGGGATTTAGCCACATCAGAGCCTATGACCGCATCAAACAGGCCGTTAAATTCTTTGCCTTGCTGGAAAGCGAAATTTTGCTTTTTCCCGTAACGGTAGTGCTCAAAATAGCTGTGGTTAGTGCCCATGACTCGAAAACCTTTGTGCGAGTCACCCAAAGAAATGGGGATGGCCCACTCAACGGCTCGATGCTGACTGAACTCTTGGTAGCTTTTCCAATCGATATTATTGGTCGCATTACCAATTCGAAACACCGAGTAAAGCAACAGATTGACTTGCCCTGAGCGGCCCCCAACAATCAGATCCGTGCCTGAAATGGTATTGGCAAAGCTACTTTTGGCTTCGGTACGAATTCGCTCTACACCGAGCAACAAAATCACGGATATCGCGACAGTGAGTATGGTCAGCACCGCTGTGACTTTACGGTTTCTTGCACTTTTCCAAGCTAAAGACAGTGTTGGACTCATGCCTGTTCTCCTACTTGGTTGAGTTCTCGTAGATCAATGCTGCGGTCAAAGAGGGGTTCTAGGGTCGGATCGTGGCTAACAAACAGCAATGTCGAACCTACGAGGTTGACTTGATCCAACAGCAGCTCGATGAAAGCGCTGCGATTTTCGTAGTCGAGTGATGAAGTGGGCTCATCTGCAATGATGATCTCAGGCTGACCAATCAAGGCTCTGGCCGCTGCGACGCGTTGTTGCTGGCCAATGCTCAATTCTACAACGGGTTTGTGGCGCAGGGTAGCAGGGAGATGAAGCTTATCAAGTAGCGCTTCCGCGTTGTGGGTCAAACTGCCGGATACTTGTGTACGGCGCTGTTTTGAAAACTGACATGGCAGCGTTACGTTTTCAATCACACTTAGATAGGGCAGTAGGTTAAATTGCTGGAAAATATAGCCAATATGATCAGCCCTGAAGCGATCTCGGCGGCTTCCTGAAAGCTGGTTTAGATCATGGCCTAGGACTTCTATGGTCCCTTGGTTGGTGGTATTGATGCCTGTGAGTAGGCTCAAGAGTGTTGATTTGCCGCAGCCACTTGGTCCTTTAATAAAAAGGTGTTCACCTTGTTTAATAGTGAGGTGTGGAATGTCTAAAGTGGGGTTATCACTACCCGGCCAAGTAAAACTGACCTGCTCCAGCCGGATGATGGCTGAATCATTGATTGTTTCCATAACGCTGTCCAGTTAATACAAATAGGCTTGGCACTTGTCGTGCCAAGCCTAAGCTAGATTTATAGTGAGATAGTCGTCTCACCTTTCTTCAGGCGCAGTGCTTCTTGTTTGTTATCAGTCAACACATTGACTTTAAGCGCTTCTGTTGCTGGGAATAGCTTGAACCAAGACGTGTCGATCGCTTCTAGCTTCGCGATATTGTCACATTGGAAGTGGTACTCAACGGTAAACTCACCGTGTCCTGAGTGGCCTTCATGGTCGTGATCATGGTGGTCATCGTGCTTGTGCTCGTCATGGTCGTGATCATGGTGGTCGTCGTGCTTGTGCTCGTCATGGTCGTGATCATGGTGGTCATCGTGCTTGTGCTCGTCATGGTCGTGATCATGATGGTCATCGTGCTTGTGCTCGTCGTGACCGTGGTCATCATGATCTTCAGCTAATGTGTGCGTCACCGAGTGATGAGTAATTTTACAACCTGCGGTTTGTGTCAGTGAGAAGACAAGGTTTGCACTGTCGAGCGTTTTTACCGCTTGAGCCAGAGTTTGCTTTTGTTCGTCGTTTTGTGGCGCGTGTTCAAAGCCCACAACATCGGCACCTGGAGCAGTAATTTCGATCAGTAGCTCCTTACCATCTTGAGCAATATTGAGCTCTACTTCACCATGCACGTGAGCATCGTGCTGGCGAAATCCTTCTTCAGCAGTTGCTGCGTGGCTAACGGTTAGTGCGATAAGTGCGGCAATAGGTGTCAGTTTGTACATTTTCAATCCTAAATTATGTCGGGCTTAATCCAGTTATTTTTTGTTGTCTGGAATTCAGCGTAGATAAATATGGCGCTCTGGATGAGCGAAAACAATTAAATAATACTAAACGTAGGATCGATTGGAGGTGAACGTGCGCGATAGACGACGATCGCTGGAGCTTGATATTGATAGCTTTCTTGCTGCTCGAAGCTATCAGGTAAGGATAAGTCGTCAGGGACAAAGGGCGTGCTACTCAACGCATGGTGAACGCCTGAAAAAAGCTGACAATGATGCTCTTGATGGTGGGGCTGAACAAAATCGTAGTGGTGCTGAATGAACGCGAAATTCATCCATAGCACTAACATAACACTGCACAGAGCTATGCTAGGAGAACGATATGAATGAAAACTAGGTTTAGGCACAACTTAACACCAAGAAAAATGGAACTGTTATACTATAACAGTTCCATTTGTAACGCGAAATTCAATTGTGTTTAGATATTATCTTTAATTAAGTTAATCACTTGCTGCACCTCACCGTCACTCAGTGCTCCTTCTTTTACGAATAATACCTTGCCTTGTTTATCTTGAACGATAATGGCGGAAGACTCTTCCGCAAGTTGCCACTGTTGCGCCACGATACCTTCTTCATCGAGTACCATTGAAGACCAAGGAAACTCCTTTTTGCTATCTTCTGCGGATGACTTTACGAAGGAGCCTGTGCCCCAAATAGCATCATCTTGGTTAATGATTGAGGTGGTTTGATAGCTTTGCTCTGGGAACTTCGCTGCGGTGATTGCAGCCATCAACGGAGCGTTCATCTCCTTAGAGCTGCTGCGGCCAGCAATCGCCTGAATAACACGAACTTTGCCAACGAGGTTCTGACTGCTCCATGCCTGGTAGCGAGTCTCTTCTCCTTGGAGCAGGATTTCACCATGACTGTTTACTTCAACGGCCGGAACGGCTTGGCCGACGGAGATGCTATGCGCCATAGCGAACATTGGAGAGCATGCGATCGCAAGTGTCAGTAGAGTTTTGTTTTTCATTGTTATCTTCCTTTTGATATGCGCGAAAAGTATATACCGAAATGAAAGAAAAGGCAGATGGGAGCGTTCATGTAGTGAAGCGGAACAATTTTTTTAACAAAATGATATACATTAAAAACGGTTTGCGTATAATGCCGCACAAGTTCTAAGGAATAGAACTCTGTTTGTATAGCAAGCTGTTTCACAAAAGGATATTGGAGTCGTTATGCTGCGTGAATTCCCAAATCATCGCCCTCAACAAGTGGCGAGGTTTGTTAAAACATTGTTTAAAGGCCAGTTTGTCATATCAGGTATTGGCGAGTTTTCATTCGACCATGGCAAGGTGTTACTGCCTGACGTGAATGATCCTCAGAAACTGATGACCTTTAAGCGCATCAATCAAGCGATATTAGCGCTACCCGTATAAAAGAAAGCCGCCTCGTTGGGCGGCTTTTTGCTTTTCTATCGGACTACTTTTCTGGTGGGAAGCACACCCCAGTGCCACCTAAACCACAGTAACCTTCTGGGTTCTTCGCCAGGTATTGCTGGTGGTAGTTTTCAGCATAGTAGTAAGGGCCTGCGGGTAAAATCTCTGTTGTGATCTCAGAGTGTGCTTTACCAAGTAGTTGTTGATAAGCCTGCTTCGACTCTTGCGCGGTTTGGTATTGCTCGTCACTGTAGACATACACGGCAGAACGGTATTGAGTACCAAGGTCGTTACCTTGACGCATTCCCTGAGTTGGGTCATGTCGCTCCCAAAACGTTGCTAACAGTGTTGCAAGGCTGATGACATTCGGGTCATACACGACGCGAACAACCTCTGTGTGGCCAGTTTGCCCGCTACAAACTTCTTCATAGGTCGGATTTTTCGTAAATCCGCCGGAATATCCCACAGAAGTGTTTATTACGCCGTCTAATTGCCAAAATAGACGTTCTGCACCCCAGAAACAGCCCATACCGAGTAGAATTTGTTCGCAACCTGCTTGCGGCTGCGCTGCTAAGCTAGATTGATTGACAAAGTGAATGTCATCCAGTGCGAGTGGGGTGTCGCGACCGGGCAATGCCTCTTGTGCAGAGACCATATTTTGTTTGTTGAGCATGGTTATGTCCTTGTCGTTTAATTTGCAATACAGACCGTCCAATTAACTGTTTTCATACAGACTTATTAATTGACAGGCGTTATTATTCCGTTACCCAATTTAGAAAGACAATTAAGCATGATACGCAAACCTTTACCAGTCCTGATTGCACTTCTTCTTTCACCAAGCTTGGCACTCGCCAAAGACGTTGATCTTACGGTGAAAGGATTAAAAGGATCGGTCAAAGATAATGTCGATGTTTACCTATCCTCTATTCCCGAGCATGACTATTCGACCAATCTTCGCTTTCAAGCCCGTGTTGAGCGTAATATTACCGAAGCGCTGAACGCGCTGGGCTATTACCATCCAACGTTTAACTTCTCTGTCAGTGACGATGGCAGCGAGTTAATTGTTGATGTTGATCGTGGTCATTCGATTCGTATTACTGAAGTCGATATTCAAATTACGGGTGAAGCGAAAGATGATCCTGACTTCGAAGCTTTGATAAAAAACAGCCGCTTGAAAAAAGGGGCGCGCGTGAATCACAGCTTTTACGACTCGCTAAAGTCAGGGATTCGTAACTTAGCATTGCAAAAAGGCTATTTTGAGGGAGGCTATACTTTAAGCCGCCTTGAAGTTTCTCCAGAAGCAAAAAAAGCCTTTGTACGTTTACATTTTGATAGCGGCATACGCTACCACTTTGGCGCCAGTAATGTTATGGGCAGTCAAATCGAGCTTGATCGCGTGATGTCTCTTGCTCCGTACAAAGAAGGTGAACCTTATTTGGTCTCCCAAGTTGGGGAATACAATCAGAACCTATCGAATACCGATTGGTTCTCTTCTGTATTTGTTGAGCCTGATTTAAGTCAGTTGGGCCAAGGCCGTGAGTTGCCGATGAAAGTCTCTCTCGCCCCTCAAGCACGTAACCAAATAGAAACCGGTCTGGGTTATTCGACCGACGTCGGTATCCGCGGTTCGTTGAAATGGAAGAAGCCTTGGGTCAACGATAAAGGGCATAGCTTTGATAGTAGTATCTCATTGTCGGCCCCAGAACAGACCATCACAGCCAGTTACCGTATTCCGCTTGAAGACGTATTAAATGATTACTACCGCGTTCAGTATGGGATGAAAAAGCTCGATAATCGCGACACCAAAAGCTTAGAGTCCAACTTGTCGGTTGAACGCCACTGGGTGCTGGATAATGGTTGGCATCGTACCGCATACGTTCGCTACTTGTTGGAAAATTATGAGCAGGGTTTGCAAGACGATAATGCGCAGTTCTTGTTGCCGGGTATCTCGTTTTCTCGCAGTCGCGTGCGTGGTGGCGCTATGCCAACTTGGGGAGACAGACAGAGCTTCACCTTAGAATATGGTGACCCCAGTGCTTTATCTGAAACTCGAGTTGCACGTTTTCAAGGCGGAATGACCTGGATTCGCAGTGCCGGAAGTAACCATCGAGGTTTATTCCGTGTCGATGGTGGCGCCAACGTTGCTGAAGAGTTTGAAAAGCTCTCGCCATCGCTGCGTTTCTTTGCTGGTGGTGATAACAACTTGCGTGGTTACAAATACGAGTCTATCTCTCCTCGCGATGAAAGTGGTGCGTTAACGGGTGCCAAATACATGGTCACCACGTCATTAGAATACCAATATCGCGTTTACGGTGATTGGTGGGGAGCCGTTTTCTATGACTATGGTGATGCCTTCAATGACACACCTGAGTTTAAGCGAGGAACGGGTGTTGGAGTTCGCTGGGCATCACCAGTGGGACCTATCCGTCTCGATTTTGCGTGGGGTCTTGATGAAGATCCAGATAAACGATTTAAAGTTCACTTTACCTTGGGGCCTGAACTATGACCAAAGTAGTACTGAAATGGTCGAAATGGCTGTCGATTAGCTTAGTGGGTTTCGCTCTGGTGTTGCTGCTTAGCATCAGTTTTTTGTTGTTCACCCATTCGGGGTTGGGAACCATTTTGTGGGCTGCGGAAAAGTTTGTTCCTCAGCTTAAAGTCGAGGCTTATCAAGGTGCCTTGCTACCTAAATTTACTTTAAATAATGTCCAGTTTAATGACCCGGATCTGGGCATCGAGACTCAAGTTCGAACTGCGACTTTGTCCGTAACCCCAGCGTGTTTCACAGAGCCTGGCATATGTGTTGATGAATTGGCGGTTGATGGATTGCAGTTTTCTATGCCAGAGGTTGCCAGCTCGGGTGACACTCAAGAGGAACCTGCAAGCAACAGCAAGATAACAACGCCGATTCCTATTCACGTTTCACGTATTGCACTGACGGATATGGACGTGGACGTTCTTGGTCATCGTATCGATTGGCAATCCTTCACTACTGGGTTGTCTTTTCAGGGCAACTTACTGCGCATTCATAAAACCGCACTCGATAAGCTGACGGTAGCGTTGGCTGAGAGCGAAGCCGAGCCTGAAGTGGCGCAGCCTAAAAATGCCTCAGAGCCAACCGCGATTGTTTTGCCTGATGTCGAGTTACCTTTGCAGATTGAAGTTGTTCGCTTGGACGTGAATGACTTTGAGTTAAAGCAGGCGCAACCTGTGATCGTTCATCACTTAGGCCTGGAAGCGAAAGCGGCTCAATCGAAGGTGAGCATTTCTACTCTTGAATTGGATATGCCGGAAGTGGAGGCGCATTTAACCTCAGAAGTGACTCTGCAGCAGGACTATCCACTCCAGCTTGAACTAAACGCGACGGTTAAAGAGCAGACAGCGAAAGGTCAGCGAGTTTCACTCTCCGCCACAGGCAGTGTGGCAGATCTGGCGCTGCACGCATCGCTGGGAGGCTTAGCCAAAGCGGATCTCAACGCTCAGCTCCAACCTCTCGACCCGGATTTACCTTTTGATGTGCAGTTAAGTGATGGAGATGTGCAATGGCCACTGCATGGTCAGGGCGATTACTTTGTCCAGATAGATAAGCTGGCTGCCAACGGCTCACTCAAAGGGTATCAAGTTGCATTAAATACTGCTGTGCAAGGAAAAGACTTGCCTGATTTGGACTTAGCGCTAAAGGGCAAAGGAGACCTAGAGCAGATTAACCTCAGCAAGTTGACGCTTAACACGCTAGGTGGTTCTGTGAACGGTGACGTAATGGCGAACTGGAAGCAGCCTGTTAACTGGGCCGCCAATTTGTCTTTACGCGATATCCAGCCTGGCTTGCAATGGCCTGAAGCCGAAGGCAACCTCAGCGGTGTGCTTTCGACAACCGGATCTTTGACTGACGCTGGAGGTTGGCAAGTTGCGGTCAGTAAGCTGGATATTGATGGCATATTGCGCGAGTATCCTCTCAATGTTGAAGGGGCGTTAAATGCCTCTGATGTTGAAGGAAAAGGTAATCTAAAATTTGATACTTCGGGTTTAGTGTTATCGCATGGCCCAAACAGCGTGCTGGCCAAAGGTAAATTGACGGATCAGTGGCGAATGGATTTATCGCTCGATCTGCCTGACTTAGCTAAGTCTGTTCCTGAACTGACCGGTAAGGCAATCGGAGATGTCAAACTGAGAGGGCCGCTAAAAGAGCCTCGAGTCAAATTGGCGTTAGATGTTGACTCTATAGACTGGCAACAGCAAGCGACCGTTAAGCACCTTACGCTTCAGGGTGAGGTTACACCGCTACCCGCACCCAGTGGTTATCTGAAGCTAGACGTAACAGGAGCCGCCTACCAAGATTATCTGATTGATGATGTTGCGCTCACTTTTGATGGTACAGAACAGTCGCATCAATTGACCTTAGATGTGGTGTCGAACATCGTATCAACTGATTTGAGCGTGTCTGGTTCGATCAAGAATAAGACTGACTTGGTCTGGCAAGGCGCACTAGAGCAAATGACACTTTCCTCTCAGCAAGGCGAGTGGAAGCTGAATCAGCCAACCGCGCTTGGTTTTGAAATGGCGAGTAAGCAAGTTTCAGTGGCAGCTCACTGTTGGCTACAAGCCGATTCTTCGCTGTGTTTAGAAAAAGACATCAAGGTTGGTGAAAACGGAGAGGCTAGCCTTGCTATTAAGCAGTTTGATTTTGAACAGGTGAAATCGTTACTGCCGAAGAAGACAGAGCTGAACGGAGTAGCGAATGCCCAGCTATGGGCGAAGTGGGCCACAGATAGAGCGCCAGAAGTAAAAGTATCGTTGGAGCTGCCACAGGGCGGTGTGAAACAAAAAAGTGAGAAGCCACTGACGTTAGGTTGGGAGACCATTCGCCTCAATGCCAGCCTTAAGCAAGATAAACTAGAGGCCGATTGGCTGGTTGATATTAGTGACAATGGTGATATCACGGGACAAGTGACCATTCCTAATGTGGTGGTCGAAGATAAGCAGATTGATGGCAAGCTGAATTTATCAACCTTTAACCTTGATTTCTTAGCGCCACTTATCGGTGAGTACAGCCAGTTTAAGTCCAACATTACGACTGACTTAGCATTCAACGGGCCGTTGATGCAGCCGAAAGTTCAAGGTCAATTTCTGATCGATGACGTGTTACTGCATGGCGATATTTCACCGCTGCAAGTGGACTCAGGTCAGCTAGAAATCGATTTTAATGGCTATAACGCCAAATTGTACTCAGCGCTAAACACCCCAGATGGTACGTTGCAACTGAATGGTGAGGCGATCTGGGAAGACTTAGCGAACTGGAGTACTCGATTACGAGTGTTTGCTGATGGCTTGAAAGTGGAAGTCCCACCGATGGCAAAACTCAAGGTTGTACCGGATATGACGATTTCGGCTTCGCCTAAGCAAGCCAAGATCGACGGTAATATCTCATTGCCTTGGGGGCGGATTGTGGTTGAAGAGTTACCGCCAAGTGCTATTGGGATTTCTCAAGATCAGGTGATTCTGAACGCTGATTTGCAACCAGAAAGCAGTTTGGCTGAGATTCCGTTTGATGTGGAAACTAACATCAATATCTCTATCGGAGACGACTTCCAGCTAATGGCATTTGGCCTTGAGGGTGGGCTGTCTGGTCAGTTGAATGTGGCGCAGCGCGATAAAGGGCCATTTGTTACTGGTGAGGTGAATATCGTCGATGGGGCTTATCAGTCGTTTGGGCAGGACTTGATCATCAAAGAAGGTAAGATTTTGATGAATGGACCTGTGGATCAGCCTTACGTGCAAATTACCGCAATTCGTAACCCAGATAACACCCAAGATGATGTGACCGCGGGTGTGAAGGTGAGTGGCCCGGCGACAGAACCCACGGTGACCATTTTCTCTGATCCCGCGATGTCTCAAGCGAATGCTCTGTCCTATCTACTGCGTGGTCGTGATATTGATGGCGAATCTGGTGGTAACACCATGACAACCACATTGATTGGCCTAAGCTTAGCGAAAACGGGACGTGTGGTTGGTGAAATTGGTGAAGCCTTTGGAGTTCAAGATCTTGAACTGGATACCGCAGGTTCAGGTGATGAGTCTCAGGTGACGGTGAGTGGTTATGTGTTACCTGGCTTGCAAGTAAAATACGGGGTTGGTATTTTCGATTCTGTTGGCGAGTTTACGGTGCGCTATCGCTTGATGACGGATTTGTATGTGGAGGCCGTCACTGGCTTAAGCAGCGCGGTCGACTTGCTCTATCAGTTTGAGTTTAACTAAATGGAAAAGAGGTCAGGGAAGACGATGCAACATTTACTGTTTGTTTATGGCACCTTGCGTAAAGGGGAAAGTAATCAGGGCTTTTTGGCGCAGTCTGAGTTTTTAGGGCGTCACGAGACCTTACCTGAATACGCCTTGTATGACCTTGGACCGTACCCGGCAGTGACCGAAGGACATAGCTCGATTGTCGGTGAAGTGTATTTGATCGATGATGCCACCTTAGCGCGTATTGATGAGTTAGAGGATGTGCCAGTGGAATATCGTCGGGAGCAGATCGATACTCCGTTTGGTCAAGCGTGGATATACTTGTATCAAGATACCAGTCAGCTTGATGTGTTGCTCTCATCGGGAGATTGGTGCCAAAAGGTGTAAGCTCTCACTGTTGGGGAAGGTTCGATGAATAGGTGAATTGCAGTGAGTGTTACTGTTTTATTGGCAATTCGACCGCCGGACGCATCTAAAAAAGCCCGCTCATCGCAGCGGGCTTTTTGGATCTCACTATGCGAATTATATCGCGGCTATTTTTGAGCACGCTCGTAAGACTCAAGGATTTCTTGACGAGCCGCGGCAACATCTTCCCAGCCGTCGACTTTAACCCATTTGCCTGATTCAAGCTCTTTGTAGCGCTCGAAGAAGTGTGTGATTTGCGCTTTTAGAAGCTCTGGAATATCGCCTACATCTTGAATGTGGTCGTATTCTTTCGATAGTTTGGAATGCGGTACGGCAACTACTTTTGCATCTTCACCTGACTCATCGGTCATTTTCAGTACCCCAACAGGGCGACAACGGATTACCGAACCTGGCATTAGAGGGTGTGGTGTCGGAACCAATACATCGACAGGGTCGCCGTCTAAAGAAAGTGTATGGTTTACGTAACCGTAGTTACATGGGTAGAACATAGGAGCTGACATAAAGCGGTCGACGAACACGGCGCCTGAGTCTTTGTCGACTTCATATTTGATTGGGTCTGCATTTGCAGGGATTTCGATGACCACATAGATATCATCAGGAAGAGATTTACCTGCAGGTACATTGTTTAAGCTCATTGCTAAAGTTCCTTTTAAGTATCTTTCTCCAAAGAGAAGTAAGGGCTGAAAAATTAACCGAAATACCTTACTAATAAACTCGGTTTTTTGTAAACGGATAAGTCGGGATTTTGCTCAAGAAAATCGCAATATCCTGTATCAAAGACTAAAAAGGCGCTCAATGAGCGCCTTTTTATGATGGATTAGTCTTCTTCTCGGTTTAGCTCTAAGAACTGTTCCACCTTCTTGACCATGTTTTTCGAACCTACGAAGAAAGGTACGCGTTGGTGAAGCTCAGTAGGTTTGATGTCCATGATGCGGTTGACACCGTCAGACGCAACACCGCCCGCTTGCTCAATGATGTAGGCCATTGGGTTACATTCGTAAAGTAGGCGAAGTTTACCACTTGGATGACTTTGCGTACTTGGGTAGAGGTAGATGCCACCTTTGAGTAAGTTGCGATGGAAATCAGCAACCAACGAACCGATGTAACGTGAGGTGTAAGGACGTTTCTCACTAGGCTCATTTTCTTGGCAGTACTTGATGTACTTCTTCACGCCCATAGGGAAACGAATGTAGTTCCCTTCGTTAATCGAATAGATAGTGCCGTCTTGGGGAATCATCATATTCTCATGCGATAGGCAGAAGGTGCCTAAAGACGGGTCATAAGTGAAGCCATTAACACCATTACCTGTGGTATAAACCAACATGGTTGAAGAGCCATAAATGACGTAACCTGCGGCGACTTGTTTGTGGCCCGGCTGAAGAAAATCTTCTTCTGTTGGTGGTGTGCCAATCGGAGACACACGGCGATAAATGGAGAAGATTGTTCCAACAGAAACGTTGACGTCGATATTTGAAGAGCCATCTAAAGGATCCATCAAAACAACGTATTTCGCGTTTTTGTTGAGCTCTTTATTAAAAGCTACCGCTTCATCTTCTTCTTCACTGGCGACGCCACACACTTGATCTCGAGCTTCAAGTGCAGCCTTGAATTTATCGTTGGCGTAAACGTCTAATTTCTGTTGATCTTCACCTTGAACATTTTCTGTACCAACCGCACCTGTGATATCACCAAGGCCGGCGGCATTGATTTCACGGTTAACGATTTTAGCGGCAAGACGAATAGAAGAAAGAAGGGATGATAGATCACCGCTAGCGTGGGGGAAGTCCGCTTGTTTCTCAACAATGAACTCGCCAAGGGTGCGCATTCCAGACATGGTTATTCCTTAAAAGTCGCTTCAAAATATGGGGGATGGGGTAAGTAGGATCTCTAATTGGATCGCCTTTGATACCCACTACAAGTGTAAAAGCAGGATCTTTTTATTGGTAATGAACTAACTGCTTGAGATCTCAATTTATTTGTCGACCTGAAACAAGTTTGCATTCGTCATGTCGGCTAGCTTTTGGCTGTTTAAGGTTTGTGCGTTTAAGTTAGCTTCACGTCATACCATGATCAAAGTAGTTCGCTTTTCAGTGCTTTATCGCCATAATGAGCAAACTAATTTCGCCGAAAATAGGGTCGGTCTATGCATATTCATATCTTAGGTATTTGTGGCACATTTATGGGCGGTGCTGCAATTTTAGCGCGCCAGCTTGGACACAAAGTGACGGGCAGCGATGCCAATGTCTACCCACCAATGAGTACGCTGTTAGAATCGCAAGGTATTGAAATAATAGAAGGATTTGACCCGTCCCAACTTTCTCCTCAACCCGATCTTGTGGTGATCGGCAATGCCATGAGCCGCGGGAACCCTTGTGTCGAACATGTGCTGAATAGCAATCTGCGTTATACCTCGGGTCCGCAATGGTTACAGGAATTTTTACTGCATGATCGTTGGGTTTTGGCTGTATCAGGGACTCATGGCAAAACCACCACATCAAGCATGTTAGCTTGGATCTTGGAAGATTGTGGCTATCAACCTGGTTTCTTGGTCGGCGGCGTGCTTGGCAACTTTGGTGTATCGGCTCGCTTAGGCGAAAGCATGTTCTTTGTCGTTGAAGCGGATGAATACGACAGTGCTTTTTTCGACAAGCGTTCTAAGTTTGTCCACTATCACCCCCGTACCTTAGTGATGAACAACCTTGAGTTCGACCATGCGGACATCTTCGATGATTTGGAAGCGATAAAACGTCAATTTCACCATCTGGTTCGCACTGTACCAGGCAACGGACGTATATTGGCACCCAAGCATGAAGCGGCCATCAGCGACGTCCTTGAGCGAGGCTGTTGGAGTGAAACCGAATTTAGTGGTGAGCAAAGTGAATGGCAAGCTGAGAAGCTGAGTGCCGATGGCTCTCAATTCAAGGTGTACTTCCAAGCCAAAGCGGTTGGCGTGGTGAATTGGGATTTGGTGGGAGATCATAACGTCAATAATGCTCTGATGGCGATTGCGGCGGCTCGACATGTCGGTGTAACCCCCGATTTGGCTTGTGATTCTTTAGCTAAGTTTATTAGTACTAAACGCCGTTTGGAGCTCAAAGGCGAAGTTCATGGTGTTACGGTTTATGATGACTTTGCCCATCACCCAACGGCGATTGAACTAACCTTAGACGGATTACGTAACAAGGTCGGTCAAAATAGAATTTTAGCGGTATTAGAGCCGCGCAGTGCGACCATGAAGCGTGGGGTGCATAAAGAGACTCTCGCCGCGTCACTGGATGCTGCGGATGCCGTTTTCCTTTATCAGCCCGATGCGATTGATTGGTCGGTTGAAGAGGTTGCCCATCAGTGTCGTCAACCTGCCTATAGCTCGTCTCAGATTGATGAGCTTGTCTCAATGATCATTGACCAAGCGAAGCCGGGTGATCAGATATTGGTGATGAGCAATGGTGGTTTTGAAGGCATTCATGGCAAGCTGTTAGATAAACTCGCTGACAAGAATACCCAAGGATAAGAAGTACCTGCATGAACAACAAACAACAAGCGATTACTCTCGCCTTTACTGGTGCCTCTGGCGCGCCATACGGATTGCGCCTTTTAGAGTGTCTGATTGCGGCTGATTATCAAGTTTATCTGCTTATTTCATCAGCGGCGCGAGTGGTGTTAGCGACTGAGCATGGTCTGAAGTTATCGGCTAACCCTGAAGCAGCAAAACAAGCCTTGGTTGAACACTTAAACTGTGATGCTGACAAGTTGATGGTGTGCGGTAAGGATGATTGGTTCTCCCCGGTCGCCTCGGGTTCGGCGGCTCCCAAGCAGATGGTGGTGTGTCCTTGTTCGGCAGGCAGCGTGGCGGCGATCGCTCATGGGATGTCTGATAACCTGATTGAGCGCGCGGCAGATGTTGTAATGAAAGAGCGTGGCCAATTGCTGCTGGTGGTTCGTGAGACGCCGTTTTCAACCTTGCATTTAGAGAACATGCACAAGTTGTCGCAAATGGGCGTCACGATTATGCCTGCGGCGCCGGGATTCTATCACCAACCTAAATCAATTGATGACCTGGTAGACTTTATGGTGGCGCGCATTCTTGATCACTTAGGGGTCGAGCAAGGATTAGTGCCACGTTGGGGGTACGATCAGCGCAACTCATAGACACGCTAGCTATTGAGTCTCATAACTATTACAATTTGGCCGTTACTCATCGGGGAGCTATTGAGCCTGCTTATAGTGGTTCAAGCTGAGATCGACACCAAGTCGGGACCCGTGGACCTGAACCAGATAATGCTGGCGTAGGAATTGAGTTTGGATTTATCAGTCAGATACCTCCCTCAAACCCTGTGCCGCTCACACAAGGAGAGAGCGAGCAGTGAAAACCACTCTAAGCACCATTTCTTTAAGCGCTATCGCCCTAGCGACACTTTCATCATTCTCTGCCATTGCTGCAGACAATACGCTAACGGTGTATACCTACGATTCATTTGCAGCAGATTGGGGCCCAGGTCCGGTTGTTGAAAAAGCTTTCGAAGCCAAATGTGGTTGTGACATTAATTTTGTCGCACTTGATGATGGCGTTTCTATCTTAAACCGCTTGCGTTTGGAAGGCGGTAACAGCAAAGCTGATGTTGTGCTTGGTCTCGACAACAACCTGATGGCTGAAGCGAAAAAAACGGGCCTTTTGGCCGAACATAGCGTTGATACTTCGTCGGTGACTTTGCCAAACGGTTGGAGTGACAAGACGTTTGTACCGTATGATTTTGGTTACTTTGCGTTTGTCTACAATAAAGACAAGTTAGCGAACCCGCCAAAAAGCTTAAAAGAGTTGGTAGAGTCACGCGACGACCTCAAAGTGATCTATCAAGATCCGCGTACATCGACGCCAGGCCAAGGTCTGATGTTATGGATGAAGTCTGTTTACGGTGATGATGTTAGCCAAGCATGGAAACAGCTGGCGAAGAAAACGGTGACTGTGACGAAAGGTTGGTCTGAAGCTTACTCTATGTTCCTTGAAGGCGAGTCTGATTTAGTACTGTCTTACACCACGTCGCCTGCTTACCATTTGATTGCCGAAAACGATGCGAAGTACGCCGCGGCAGACTTTACTGAAGGCCACTATACTCAAGTTGAAGTGGCCGCTAAAGTGAAAGGTTCAAGCAACGACAAGCTGGCGGATGAATTTATGAGCTTTATCCTCAGTGATGAGTTCCAATCAGCGATGCCAACCGGTAACTGGATGTACCCAGTGACCAATGTTGAACTGCCAAAAGGTTTTGAAACGCTTTCTGTGCCTAGCCAAGCGTTGAGTTTTAGCGCTGATGAAGTCGCGCAAAGTCGTAAGGCTTGGATTCGTGAATGGCAAAGCGCGTTGACTTTCTAAGGCTCTCTCTTGCGTAAGACACCCGTCATTGGTATTTGGGTCGCGATATTTATCGCGGCCTTTGTTATTTCTGCTCTCTCTGCTTTGATGATAAATGCAGAAGCGCTCAATATCAGCCAAATCTGGCATGACCCTTACTACCGTCATGTGACCAAGTTTAGTTTTTATCAATCTTCTCTGTCGACCATACTCAGCGTTGGTCTTGCGATTCCTGTCGCGCATGCTTTGTCGCGGCGACAGTTCTTAGGTAAACAACTGCTACTAAAATTGTTTGCTACCACGCTGGTACTTCCTGTATTGGTCGGGGTATTTGGCTTACTCGCCATCTATGGTAACAGCGGTCTAATGGCGAATGTGTTCCAGTGGTTCGACAGCAAGTTACCTTTCTCCATCTATGGCCTAAATGGCATTTTACTTGCGCATGTCTTTTTCAACTTACCTTATGCGACAAGGTTGTTGCTGCAATCACTCGATGCTATCCCTCAGGAGCAACATAAGCTGTGCGCGCATTTAGGTATGGGGCATTGGGATAAATTTCGCTGGATAGAGTGGCCGCGCTTACGCCAGCAACTGCCTCACGTAAGTGGGTTAGTCTTTATGCTTTGCTTTACCAGTTTCGCGACTGTGATGGCTTTGGGCGGAGGTCCTAAGTCCACCACCATTGAATTGGCCATCTATCAGGCGATCAAGTTCGATTTTGACTTACAAGCGGGGGCCTTGCTCGCTATCTGGCAGATGTTGTTATGTGGTGTGATGGCCTTAAGCATTCAGCGCCTTGCGAAACCCATGGCGGTTGCTAGTGGCTCTCAAGCAAGTAATAGGTATCTATCCAAAGACTCTAGGTTGGCGAAATGCTGGGATTGGAGTTGGATTGGAGGAGCCATTTTACTGGTGCTTCCACCTCTGCTTATGGTGATACTCAGTGGACTGAATAAGGAAGTATTGAATGTGCTCAGAGACAGTCGCTTCTGGCTTGCATTTTGGGCGTCGATTAAAGTCGCCACGTTTGCGAGTCTTTTAGCTTTGATGGCTGGGGTTGCGATTTTGCTGACTAGCCGCCGTTTGCGTCTCAACAATAAAGCGAAGCGAGCGGATCATATAGAGCTGATTGGCACCATCATTTTGGTGACACCCGGTTTGGTTATTTCGACAGGGCTTTTCTTACTTCTGCGTTCGTTTACCGATGTGTTTAGCTTAGCGTTTTTTGTGGTTGTGGCAGTCAATGCACTGATGGGGTTACCTTATGTAATTAAAACCCTATCTCAGCCAATGCTGCACATTGAACAACAGTATCAATATGTGTGCGCCAGCTTGGGAATGAAAGGCTGGCAACGTTTCAAAGTGGTGGAATGGACAGCGTTGAAAAAGCCGCTTGCTCATGCGTTTGCTATTAGTTTTATGTTCGCTATTGGCGATTTAAGCGCGGTGGCCTTGTTTGGCAGTCAAGAGTTTCGTACTTTGCCGCTCTATCTTTTTCAGCTACTTGGTAGCTATCAGATGGATGCTGCGGCTGTGGTGTCTGTGACCTTATTGGTGCTAAGTATTGGCTGTTTTACTCTGATTGAAACCTTGTTCAAAGTGAATAAGAAGGTGACGTATGCTGACACTGAATAAAGTCGATTATTACTACCACAATGAGTTGTTTCATTTTGATGTGGAGGTGAAACAAGGCTCAATTGTCGCTCTTATGGGGCCAAGTGGGGCGGGGAAATCGACGCTGCTTGCTTTGGTTGCTGGCTTTATCGAACCAGTGAAGGGGTCGATCACTTCAGATGGGCAAGAGTTGGTGGGTCTAGCTCCTCATCAACGGCCCTTTGCAATGTTGTTTCAAGAACATAATCTCTTCGCACATTTAACTGTGCGCCAGAATATAGGTTTGGGCTTACACCCAGGATTGAAGCTGACCGCAGCGCAGAGCAAACAGGTTGAGCTGGCAGCTAAGCAGGTCGGCGTTGATGAGTATTTAGACCGACTGCCGGAACAGCTATCTGGCGGGCAAAGGCAGAGGGTTGCGCTGGCTCGATGTTTTGTTCAGCCTCATCCGGTTTGGTTGCTAGATGAACCTTTTTCAGCGTTGGATCCTATTTTGAGAGAAGAGATGTTGGGATTGGTGGCAAACCTAGCCAATGAGCGTGATATTACGGTGCTAATGGTGACGCACCATATCAGTGATGCAAAAGCAATCGCTAGCGATTTTATCTTTGTGGCTGGAGGTCACGTTGAAGTTGCGGGCGGAATCAATCAGCTCTCTTCACGCCATTCCAATTCAGCGTTAAGTGCCTTTGTCCGTGCTAGCGAATAATGGGGCTAACGGGTAGCCCATTAGGCTCTTGAAAGTAAAATAAAGGGTTGGCATAGAATGCCAACCCTTTTAAATACCTCGCACTTATCGTTACTGTTCTTCTTCGCTAAGCGCTTTTAGTACTTGGAAAATTTCGCGGTATGCTTTCGCAGGTTTACCTGATTTTTTCTCTTTGGCTGCTTGGCGAGCAAGTTGACGTAGGCGCTGACGGTCTGCATTTGGATAAAGCTCCATAGCATCACCGATCGCACTGTCTCCTTCTTCTACGATGCGATCTCTCAGTTGCTCCAGCTTATGCAGTTCTGCTGTCGCTTGAGAGTGTTTGTTACGCACTTTATCTAAAGCTGCTTGTAGCGGCTCTGGATCTTCAAAACGCATTAATTTACCAATGTACTGAAGCTGGCGACGACGGGCCTCGTTTTTAAAACGTTGCGCATCTTTAATCGCTTCCGCTAAATCTTCGCTCAGGGGAAATTTTTCTAGTACTGAGGGTTTAAGTTCTGCCAGTTCTTCACCCAGTTTTTGCAGCTCTTCCATGTCGCGTTTCATCTCGGTTTTACTTACCCAGATGATTTCTTCTTCCTCTTCCCATGGCGCTTTTTGATTCTTACGGGCCATCTTTTCTGCCTTAAATTGAACATCTATTTCTCTATTTTAACAAGAATCATGGGGAGAAAGCGAAATTCTTGTTATTCTAAAGGGAACAAACCTTTAGAACTAAGTTGATATGGACGTAAGAGAGCAAGTTGCTCAACAGCGAGTTGAGCTAGAAGCGGCCGTCGCTAAAGCATTAGAGATGGCGGCAGAGAAATCTGATGGCGCAGAAGTCGCAATTACCAAAACCACTGGACTCAGTGTTTCAACTCGTATGTGCGAAGTGGAAAACGTCGAATTCAATAGTGATGGTGCATTGGGAATTACGGTTTATCGCGGTCAACGCAAAGGTAGCGCCTCAACGTCCGACTTAAGTGAAAAGGCGATTCAGCAGACAGTTCTGGCCGCTCTCGATATTGCCCAATACACCTCAGAAGATCCTTGTGCAGGCCCTGCACCGAAAGAACTCATGGTTGAGGATATTCCTGATCTAGATCTGTTCCACCCTGATACGCCTGATCCAGATTACGCCGCTCAAGTTGCTATCGCTGCTGAGCAAAAAGCCTTGTCGTTCAGTGATAAGATCAAGCAGAGTGATGGTGCGAGCTACGATAGCCATTATGGATTGAAAGTGTATGGCAACAGCCACGGCTTGCTAGCCAGTTATGCTTCTAGTCGTCACAGCACCAGTTGTTGTGTGATTGGTCAGGGAAATAATGGTGAAATGGAGCGTGATTATGATTACACCCTCGCTCGTCATAAAGATGACCTGTTGGCCCCTGAAACTGTTGGCCTAAAAGCGGCTGAGAAGACAATCAGTCGTCTTGATGCGCAGAAATTGAAGACTGGTCAGTACCCTGTGATGTTTGCTGCTGATGTAGCGACTGGGTTGATTGGTCACTTAGTGATGGCGATCAGTGGCGGTAACTTGTATCGCAAGTCTTCTTTCTTACTGGATAAACTTGGCGAACAAGTATTACCTGATTGGTTCAATATCCACGAGAAGCCACATGTACTTCGTGGTTTAGCATCTAGCCCATTTGATAGTGAAGGGGTCTTTACCCAAGACCGAGAAATCATCACCGATGGTGTTCTCGCGACTTACCTGCTTACCAGTTACGCCGCACGTAAAATGGACATGACGCCAACAGGCCATGCTGGTGGTATCCACAACTGGTATGTGCAATCAACGGGTCAGAGTTTCGAACAAATGTTGAAAGAGTTGGGAACAGGCTTATTGGTAACCGAGACCATGGGTCAAGGCGTAAACATCGTGACAGGGGATTATTCTCGTGGTGCGGCAGGCTTCTGGGTTGAAAATGGTCAGATCCAGTACCCAGTGTCAGAGATCACCATTGCGGGTAATCTTAAAGAGATCTTCAATCAGATTGTGGCTGTGGGTAGTGATGTTGAAACTCGCTCTCAAATCCAGACTGGCTCCATCTTACTAGAGTCGTTGAAAATCGCGGGTGAATAACGGCTTGGACCCAGTTTAGCAAGTGAGTAATCGCTGTATTTAAAAAGGGTTGGCATGATGTGCCAACCCTTTCGTTTTTCGGTAATTACTTTTCAAACAGCTCAGTGTGTAGTTTCTGAATGGCTTGTTTTGAGACTGACTCATGAAGCAAAAAGCACAGGTTATGAGGACTCGCGCCGTAGCAAATCATGCGTAAGTTAAAGTCTTCTAGCGTACCAAATACTTGTTTTGCGTAGCCTTTACTTTCACTCATGTTGTTACCGATAAGGGCAACTAGACAAAGGTTATGTTCGACTTCTACGCGACAAAGTTCTTCAAGCTCTGCTCTGGCGGCTTGTGGTAGTTGTGGTGCTCCACCTGAAGTGTCTGTTTGGTCTAGAGTGAGCGAGACACTGATTTCAGAGGTCGTAATCAGATCGACCGAGATCTTATGTTTGGCAAGAATTTCGAATACTCGTGCTAAAAAGCCGTATGCATGAAACATGTTCTCACTACGCAGCGTGACCATCGTTTGGTTGCAGCGCAAAGCCAGCGCTCTAAATAGTGGAGAGCTTTCAACTTGATGACGGATCCAAGTGCCCCCCTTTTCTGGTTCTTTCGATGAGCCGACAAATACAGGAATATCGTGGCGTAGAGCTGGTATTAAGGTCGAGGGATGAAGGATCTTAGCACCAAAGTTGGCCATTTCAGACGCTTCACTGAAACTGATTTCTGCGATAGGGGACGCCTTCGGTGCAATGCGAGGATCTGTGGTGTAAATGCCAGGAACGTCCGTCCAAATCTCCAGTCCGGATGCCTTCACTGCTTCTGCAATGAGAGCGGCGCTGTAGTCGCTGCCACCGCGGCCAAGTGTGGTTGTATTTCCTTGCGCATCAGCACCAATAAAGCCTTGAGTGATAACGACATAGTCTTGGCACAGGGGAGCTAGGCTCTGTGACGCGAGTTGACTGATGGTGCCAAGTTCAGGCTCTGCTTTGCCGAAGGCATCGTCTGTACGCAACACCTCACGGATATCAAATCGAGTGGCGGGGATTCCTCGCTCTTTCATTAGTTGAGTGAGGATGTGGGTAGACATCAGCTCACCACAGGCAACCAAGTGATCGGTTAGTTTTGTGCTGGCTTGAATAGAAGCTGCTTCTGCCAAAGTGGTCACGGTATCTAATATGGTGTACACCTCGCTCGCGGCCTGAGTGGGGCTCTCTAGCTGGTCTAGGATGGCGTTGTGTATATCCGCTAACTGACTCAGAATCTCACTACGACGGTGCTGATCTTGAACGCCATTAGCGAGTTCAACTAACAGATTAGTGACTCCCGAACACGCGCTGCTCACGACTAATTTGGTATTTGGATTGGCTTCGATGATAGCGGCACAGCGACTCATTGCTTCAAAGTTTGCAACGCTAGTTCCACCAAATTTAGCAACATTGAAATTGCTCACGGCATTTTCTCCCACGACTTCCTGAAAATAAAACTGAGTACAGAGACTCAACATCCGATGTTTGCTTGAAGAGAGAATGAGCGAAAGAGAGGTTTGTATATGTTAGGTATACCTCAGAAGCTCACCATCAGACAGTGCTGATGACAGTTGATGGGAATCAACCCAAGTCAACCGACAAATCAAAACCACAATTTCGATTTACCTCGGCATTGCTCCCCCTCAGTGTATGGTATTGGAATTGTGGCTCCACAACACACCTACCTGGGCAATGCTCCTCTTCTGCAACAAATAAAGTTGCGTGGCATAAATATTCGCCACCTATCCAGCATTGAACGTTTTTATGTGACCAATGTCAACGAGAATTTGTAACTTTATCTTATGGGGAAATTAACAAACTTGTGACACTGGTTTGACCTCAATACTTTGGGCTAATTGCCGCCTTAGTTGAATTCAATTAAGGTGGAGTGAGGAAGTAAAAACACAATGATTAGAATACCCCGATAAAGGAGCTGCCAATGACGATTCAAAGTTTTATTCCCCCACACCGTATTTTAATGGGGCCAGGCCCATCCGATATTTCCCCTCAAGTACTGCAAGCTTTGAGTCGTCCTACTGTTGGTCACCTTGATCCTCTGTTTATTAAAATGATGGATGAATTAAAGCAGTTACTTAAATACGCATTTCAAACGGAAAATGAGTTTACGATTGCGGTCTCGGCACCTGGCAGTGCAGGCATGGAGACCTGTTTTGTTAACTTGATTGAGCCGGGTGATAAAGTGATCGTCTGCCGCAATGGTGTGTTTGGTGAACGTATGCGTGAAAACGTTGTTCGTGCTGGTGGTATCGCTGTATTGGTCGATGATGAATGGGGAGCACCAGTTTCAATCGATAAAGTTGAGCAAGCTTTGCAAGCTCATCCAGATGCCAAAATACTAGCATTTGTCCATGCAGAGACGTCCACAGGGGCCTGTAGTGATGCTCAGGCATTAGGCCATCTTGCGAAACAGCACGATGTGTTAACCATTGTTGATGCTGTAACCTCGTTAGGGGGAGTACCTCTTAAAGTAGATGAGTGGCAATTGGATGCGGTGTATTCGGGGAGCCAGAAGTGTTTGTCCTGTGTGCCTGGCTTGTCTCCAGTAACGTTATCTCAGGCGGCGATAGCGAAGATTCAGGCGAGAAAGACGCCGGTACAGAGTTGGTTTTTGGATCAGAGCTTAGTCCTTGGGTACTGGAGCGGTGAAGGGAAGCGTAGTTACCATCACACAGCGCCAGTTAACAGCCTATACGCGCTGCACGAGTCCTTGCTTATTTTGAAAAATGAAGGCTTGGAAAACGCTTGGCAGCGCCACAGAGGTATGCATGACAAACTCAAGCTGGGGCTAGAAAAGCTCGGTTTTGAGTTCGTTGTTGAGGAATCTTCACGTTTACCTCAGCTTAACGCGATTTACATTCCATCCGGTGTCGATGACGCGAAAGTACGTAGCCACCTATTGCAAACTTACAACTTAGAAATTGGTGCTGGCTTAGGGGCGCTTGCTGGCAAAGCTTGGCGAATTGGCCTTATGGGGTATGGCGCTAGAGCAGAAAATGTCGCACTTTGTTTACGTGCTTTAGAAGAATCCTTGACGCAGTAAACTAACATTAGGGCGACCAAATGGTCGCCTTAATTTTACTTGCTAGTCTCTGGGGTGTGGTTAAGAGCATCAATGTTAGGGGGGATGTACTGCACGTTTGAAAAATCGTGCTTCGGAAATAAAAACTGAGCCTCACTTCGGATCTGCTCTGCTTTTTCCTCATCGCCAACTCCTTGATAGGCCAAGATTAAGTTGTTATAAAAAGCAGGTCTTGGTTTGTCTTTAATTATGTTCAGCGACCAAGCAATGTACGGTTCAATAAACTTGCTATCGTGTTTGTATAGCCCGATGTTCAAATAGGTACTGTAGATATCCCAGTCATAGCGATCCTGCCACGCGATAGGGTTAGACACTTGATTAAGAATGTCAGGATCTTTGGGTTGAGATTTCTCAAACTGAGTGAGGATGTAGTTGGTATGTAAGGCGCTTAGCATATAAAAAGCTGATTGAGACTGAGCGATAAGCGTTGGCTCTTTGATCAACCCAATAGAGCAGGGTTACAAAGATTATCCAGTGAATCGCCGAATGGTAAAACGGGTATTCCAACTGCGAGTGGATCACGATTGGAACAAACAAGCCAAACAGTGCTAAACGAGTGCCTTTCTTACCTTGATAGATTCGAACTAACACTAAAACTACCGCCATGAAAATGGCTAATATCGGGACTAATCCCCCTTCCACACCCCAGTAGAGCAGTTCATTATGTGGGTGATCCAGAGAAGGAAAGCCAGGATGGTAGTTACTGTTTAATTGATGCTGCCTTGCGGTATAGACAATATATTCAGCTTCAAAGCGTCCGTAACCATAGCCTGTAAATGGCTTCTCGATCAGCATATCAAGCGCTTGTGGGATATGGTACTGTCGCGGACTCTCAAGGTTGATATTCTGTTTGGATAGAGCGGAAAAGCTTTCTGGGTTGTTTGCATTACTTTGAGAAAGCGCGAAACCCAATCCAACCCCTAACGCTAAGGAAGCGATCCAGCCAATCATTCTTTTTCGAGTAGCGTGTCGAATAAGATACGGGATAATGAAAACTACGGCTAATAGTGTTGATAGCCAGCCAGTTCGCGAGCCTAAGATGATCAATAAAGGCAGTGTGTACGCTGGTATGACATAGAGCAGAGCAACATCACTTAACTTCGATTGATACTTTATCGGCTGACGAGCTAATAAATAACCAGATATCGCTAACCCTGTGGCGAGAAAACTCGCCATAACATTCGGTTGCTGGAAAATACCGTAGGGGCGATTGCTCACTGTGTTGTAGCCGAATGGGTTGCCAGGCTCTAAATAAAGGTACTGCACCCAACCAAATGTTGTTTCAATAGCGACCGCAATAACGATAAACCACAATAAGCGCTGCTTCTGTTTGTTACTAAACCGGAATTGTTGCAACACAACAAATAGGGTGTACCCCGTCCAAAGTGCAGTGATCTTGGCTATAGACAAGCTGATGTTTGAGGCTGGGTAGAGTATCGGTAAAGTCAGTAGTGTACAGCAAACCAAAAAACCTATGGTGAGCTTGTTGTAACGCAGATGTCCTTGTGCACCAATCTGATAAAGACCAATTGCGATTGCAACACTGATCGCCAGCCAAGTGGTAGGGTTAAAAGAAAGCGCTAACCCTGATCCTCCTGGATTGGGCATAAAAAAGTGCATGGCGATGATAAAGACAAAACCGAAGGCCGCTAAAAAAGGCCTTGTCAAAGGCAATCTAGGAGCTGCTGGTTCTAGCTTAGTGCCCGAAACGTGTGTGGTAGCCATGGTGAATAGGTCCTAATAGAAAAAGACCAGTGGTTAGTCGCACTGGTCTGGATACTTTACTATTAAATGCTATTTTAACATAGGCTTAAGGAATCGCGCTGTGTGCGAACCTTCGACCAATGCCACATCTTCTGGTGTGCCTTGAGCTATGATTTCACCGCCACCTTGACCCCCTTCCGGTCCTAAGTCGACAATCCAGTCAGCGGTTTTGATGACATCGAGATTGTGCTCAATAACCACAACAGTATTGCCGTGGTCACGTAATCTATGCAGTACAGTGAGCAACTGCTGAATATCATGGAAATGCAACCCGGTTGTAGGTTCATCAAGAATATACAGAGTTTTGCCAGTGTCGCGTTTAGAAAGTTCTCTGGCCAACTTAACGCGTTGTGCTTCCCCGCCAGATAAGGTGGTAGCCGCTTGGCCAAGGCGTATATACGACAAGCCAACATCCATAAGCGTTTGTAACTTGCGTGCGATGACTGGTACGGGATCAAAAAACTCGCGTGCATCTTCGACGGTCATTTCCAGAACTTCGTCAATGGTCTTTCCTTTGTAGCGCACTTCCAGTGTTTCTCGGTTGTAACGTTTACCTTTACAGACATCACATGGCACATACACGTCAGGTAAAAAGTGCATTTCTACCTTAATTACACCATCACCTTGACACGCTTCGCATCGACCCCCACGAACATTAAAGCTGAATCGCCCAGGTTTGTAACCTCGTGAACGCGATTCCTGAGTACCAGCAAACAGCTCCCGTATAGGCGTAAAAATACCCGTGTAAGTTGCTGGATTAGAGCGAGGTGTTCGGCCGATTGGACTTTGATCGATATCGATCACCTTATCGAAATGCTCAAGGCCATTGATTTTTTTATACGGTGCTGGTGTTGCTGTTGTGGCGCCATTGAGTTGGGTGTGGGCAATCTTAAAAAAAGGTATCGTTGATTAACGTTGATTTACCTGAACCAGATACACCAGTGATACAGCTAAATAGGCCGACTGGTATTTCTAAGGTTACGTCCTTTAGATTGTTACCGGTAGCCCCAATAAGTTCTACCACCTTCTTCTTGTCTTTTTCCGTTCTCGTTTGAGGGACCACAATCTCTTTCGTGCCACTCAGGTACTGGCCAGTCAAAGAGTCGGGGTTCGCAAGGATCTCTTTCATGGTGCCTTCTGCAACCACACTGCCACCGTGCACCCCAGCGCCCGGGCCAATATCAATCACATGATCCGCGATTCGAATCGCATCTTCATCATGCTCAACAACCAGTACGGTATTACCTAAGTCACGCAAGTGAGTCAGTGTCTTCAGTAGGCGCTCGTTGTCACGTTGATGCAAACCAATTGAAGGCTCATCCAGAACATACATAACGCCCACAAGTCCAGCACCAATCTGACTGGCTAAGCGAATTCGTTGCGCTTCACCACCGGATAAGGTTTCGGCACTGCGAGATAAATTCAAGTAGTTCAAACCGACATTAACCAGAAACTGCAGTCGGTCATTGATCTCTTTCATTACCTTCTCAGCAATTTGCGCACGCTGACCTTCAAGCTGCAAGGATGCAAAAAAATCGAGTGCATCAGCGATGCTGAGCTCAACGATCTCAGGTAGGGTTGTATCGCCAATGAAAACATTACGCGCCTCTAGGCGCAGGCGGCTACCATCACAGCTTGAGCAGCTCTTCGTCGAAATGTATTTAGCAAGATCTTCGCGAACGGCGTTGGATTCTGTGTCTCTGTAGCGTCTTTCTAGGGTATTGAGAATCCCCTCAAAAGGGTGACGCTTAACTCTTATGTCACCACGATCATTGATGTACTTAAACTCTATCTCTGTGCGCCCAGAGCCCGTAAGAATGATATCGCGGGTTTTCTTACTAAGAGATTTAAATGGCGCGTGAAGATCGAAGCCATAATGCTCTGACAGCGAGGTAAGCATTTGGAAATAGTAGTAGTTTTTTTGATCCCAACCACGAATTGCTCCAGCAGCAAGACTAAGAGAGTCATCGACGATCACTCGCGCAGGATCGAAATATTGCTGTACGCCTAATCCATCACACGTGTGGCAAGCGCCCGCTGGGTTGTTGAATGAGAACAGCCTAGGTTCAAGCTCTTGCATACTGTAGCCACAGTGAGGACAGGCGAAGTTAGCGGAAAATACGATCTCTTCTTGATCGCCTTCCATACCCGCAACGACAGCAATGCCACCAGACAGTTCTAATGTGGTTTCGAAAGACTCAGCTAAACGTTGTTGCAGATCTTCACGTACTTTGAAGCGGTCGACCACAACCTCGATGGTGTGCTTTTTATGCAGTTCTAGCGTTGGTGGATCAGAGAGATCACACGTTTCCCCATCGATACGTGCGCGAATAAAACCTTGTGCTGCAAGGTTTTCTAGGGTTTTTACATGCTCGCCTTTACGCTCTTTCACAATTGGAGCCAAGAGCATCATTTTTGAACCTTGCGGTAGTTCTAGCACCTTGTCTACCATCTGCGAAATGGTCTGCGCGGTGAGAGGTACATGATGTTCAGGACAGCGTGGTTCGCCAACACGGGCATAAAGAAGACGTAAATAATCATATACTTCGGTAATCGTACCGACAGTCGAGCGAGGGTTGTGAGAGGTCGACTTTTGCTCAATGGAGATAGCAGGTGAAAGCCCTTCGATGTGGTCAACATCGGGTTTTTCCATTAAGGATAAAAATTGGCGAGCATAAGCAGAAAGGGACTCAACGTAGCGACGTTGCCCCTCAGCGTATAAAGTATCAAAGGCGAGTGATGATTTCCCTGAGCCTGATAAGCCAGTGATTACAATTAATTTATCTCTAGGGATGGTTACGTTGATGTTCTTCAGGTTATGGGTGCGGGCACCGCGGACTTCAATCTGATCCATTCTCATCACTCTGTGCAAATTTAAGTGGGCTAAGTATTACACAGTGTGACAAATGTGCAAAGAAATACTGGATAAAAAAACAGTAATAAAAAGGCAGCTCATTGAGCTGCCTTGTGAGAAAAATAAATGTGATTATTTTATTTCTTTAGTGGTCTTTTGTTTACCAAGTTCCGACTTTTTCGAATCTTTTAGGTAAAGGTTTTCAAAGCAGTAATTGGTTGCTTCGATGTAACCTTCAACACTACCACAGTCAAAGCGTTTACCTTTGAACTTGTATGCAATCACGCAGCCTTTCTGTGCTTGTTTGAGCAGCGCATCCGTAATTTGGATCTCACCACCTTTACCCGGCTCTGTCTCTTCAATGAGGCCAAAGATATCTGGTGTCAGCAGGTAGCGACCAATGATCGCCAAGTTACTTGGTGCTGTGCCCGGCTCTGGCTTTTCAACCATGTCATCAACACGGTAGATGCCATCTTTGAGCATTTCACCAGAGATGACACCGTACTTGTGGGTTTCATCTTCTGGTACTTCTTGTACTGCAACGATTGAACAGCGGAACTGGTTAAATAGCGTTTTCATCTGCGCCAGTACACCTTCTTGCTCGTTGACACAAAGGTCATCAGCAAGAACCACTGCGAATGGCTCGTCACCAATCAGTTCACGTCCAGTCAAGATCGCATGACCAAGGCCTTTCATTTCACGTTGGCGAATATAAGTGAAGTTCGCGCTTTCAATAATATCGCGAATATCAACCAGCAGCTCTTCTTTGTTCGTGCCGCTAATTTGATGCTCTAGTTCGTAGTTTTTATCGAAGTGATCCATGATCGAATGTTTGCCACGTCCAGTAACGATACACATACCGTCCATACCTGCTTGAATGGCTTCTTCTACGCCGTATTCAATTAATGGCTTGTTTACTACAGGCATCATCTCTTTTGGCATTGACTTGGTTGCAGGTAAAAAACGGGTACCGTAGCCAGCTGCCGGGAAAAGGCACTTCTTAATCATGTTAAACCCTATTAGTTATTATGTGTCGATTTGAAAGCGACGATAACATGCTTTACTGCCTGAAGTAAGTCAGACAAATTCTACAAAGTTCACATCTTAGGTTAACGTATTAAAATTAAGACAGTAGGTTCTGCCTTGCCCAAGCACTGGCTTGAACGCGGTTCTTCACGCACAATTTTTTGAAAATTTGATAAAGGTGTGACTTGACGGTGAATTCACTGATGAACTGCTCTTCCGCTATTTGGCTGTTAGATGCACCTGTCATTAGACTGCGCAGAATATGAATTTCTCGAGTAGTGAGATCGACCGTCGCGGGTGTCGATTGTACCTCTACAATATTACGATAATGATAAAGTAATTGAGCGGCCACTTTTCTCGGTAACCAGTTTTCACCATTTATGATTTCGCTGCAGCCTTTGCTTATCTCATCTATGGGTTCATGGTCATAAAACAGCCCTTTTAAGTGACCAAAGTGCAGAACTTCATCGGTGGTCAAACGAGATTCGACGTTAATAATGATGTTTTCAAATACTTTGTTGGTGAGTGGCAACTGTCTAATCTTGTTATTAATGCGAGTGTAATCACGGTAATCAACCATTAAGATTTTATGTTTATTGCGCTGTAACGCCATCATTAGATCATCGGGTTCTATGTAAGGGATCTCGATTTGCAGGTTCTGCTCAATGTTATGCACGACTGGATGAGTCATTGTTTTATCTTCACATAAAAAGTGAATGGTTCGAGCATAGCTGTTCTTCATGAATATTTACTCCTCTACTTGATTGCTATTAGCTTGGAGCATTTTTACAGTACGCGCGAGTTAAGGTTGGAAGGTTGTGCCCTGTTTCATACGTATGCGTAATTAACTTATTACTCACCAAAAGAAAGTTTTGATTTTTCTCGAAAAGTTTTTTTCGAAGCGATGGCGGAGCTCGCTCTAAGGGAGATTATGAGGGGAGGAATTTGTCCCAACCGCAAAGCGTGGTATGCTATTGGGCTACTTAATTAACACTCAAATTTTAGACGGAGCGAAACATGGCTAGCCGTGGAGTAAACAAAGTTATTTTAGTCGGTAATCTGGGCTCAGATCCGGAAGTTCGTTACATGCCGAGTGGTGGCGCAGTCGCTAACATTACAATCGCGACGTCTGAATCGTGGCGCGATAAAGCGACTGGCGAACAGCGCGAGAAAACAGAATGGCACCGTGTTGCTCTGTTTGGTAAATTGGCTGAAGTTGCGGGCGAATACCTACGTAAAGGCTCTCAAGTGTATGTTGAAGGTCAACTTCAAACTCGCAAGTGGCAAGATCAAAGTGGTCAAGACCGTTACACGACAGAAGTGGTAGTTCAAGGCTTCAATGGCGTCATGCAGATGCTTGGTGGTCGCGCTCAAGGCGGAGCTCCAGGTCAAAGTATGGGACAGCCGCAACAGCAACAAGGTTGGGGACAGCCTCAGCAGCCTGCGCAGCAACAAAGCCAACCTCAGCAGCAACAGCAGTACTCGCAACCGCAGCAGCAAGCGCAGCCTCAGTACAATGAACCGCCGATGGATTTTGACGACGACATCCCATTCTAAGATATCTGAGTTGAAAAAAAGCCGCGATTTTCGCGGCTTTTTTATATAGTTAGAGTAATCAAATACTTTGTCACATATGTTCACCAGAATGAAAGCGTATCTGTGGCAGTCTTATATTTCTACCCCGCACTTTAGAAAAGGAATTCTATCTATATGAGGTATACCCCTACCTTAAAACTTAGTACTCGCTTAGTCGCGTTCGTTACTATGATCGTCATTATAGCGATGTTCATCCTGTTTTTAGGGGGCACACTGTCATTCAAGCGGTTAGGTCAAGAGTATCTCGATCATTCACTACAAGGGATTGTTAACGTTGTAGATAGGGAAATGGAAGATCCCGATGCGGCTTATTCAATGCAGCGGTGGATGCCGAAAATGCTTCAGGCATCGAGCATTGTTGAAATGGAGCTTGCTTCAAGTTATGGCACCATCTATCGATTCAAAGATACCTCATCGAAAGTCGATCCTGCGTTACTCTATGAGGTCGAATACACCCTAGAGCGCAATGATGGCTACAAAATCCGTTTTAAAGCGGTGCCTCCCTACATAGGATATGGCTATTCGATGCAGGCGCTTTGGTCGATCACGTTAGCCGTCATACTGATTATTTTCTGCCTAATGCGCGGTGTTAAATGGCTTAAGGAGCAACTTATTGGTTCTGAGCTATTGGAAGAGCGTGGGCGCATGATTCTGGCAGGTAGGGTGGAAGAGTATGCCAAGGGGGATATCAAAGAGTGGCCCTATACAGCCAGTGAAGCGTTGGATTTGCTAATTGAAGAACTTCAAGATGCGCGCCAAGAACGCAGCCGGTTTGATACCTTTATTCGCAGTCAGACTTTTCTTGATCAATTAACCGGGACAGCCAACCGCGTTTTGTTTGACAGCAAGTTAGAATCTGCCCTGTCAGAGAGTGGCTCACATGGTGGTGTGCTGGTGATTCGTATTGATGATTGGACTCAGCTAAAAGAAGAGTTTGGTAAACGAGCCGCCAATGACTTTTTAGTTGAAGTTGGTGATGCGCTTAGCGCGGTGATTCAACGTTATCCCGATGTGATTTTATCGCGCTACTACAGTTCTGATTTTGCTATTTTTGCGCCAAGTCTTTCCAGCAAAGAGGTGTCGAGCATTGCAGCTAACTGTATTAAGCAGTTAGTGCGATTAACACCACCGGATATTCTCGATATGGATAGTTGGGTACATATTGGGGTCAGCATGTACCGTGAAGGAGAAAGTCAGGGGAGAATTATTGACGAAGCTGAAACTGCTTTGAAAAGCGCTCAGTTACAAGGCAACAACACTTGGAGCCGTTTCCAGAAGCACTTAGGTACAGAAGACGAACGAGGCAGTGTCCGTTGGAGAACCTTGTTTGATCAAGTTGTCAAACCAGACAAGCTACACATATTTGCTCAGCCTTGTTATCAACTGGATGCCCAGCAAGACAATCAACAGGATCATCATGAACTGTTTGCAAGAATCAATGATCCGGAAAAAGGGGTAATCAAAGCGTCACGCTTCAACTCGGCGATTGAATCGGTTGGTTATGAAATGGTTTTAGACAAAGCGGTGCTGCGTGCTGTACTGCACTATTTAAAAGTTTCTAAAGATTCAGTATGTTACTCTATCAATCTGCATGTTGTACCGTTTGCAGAGCGCAGTTATTTCAAATGGTTCCGAGATGAGTTACTTCAACTCTCAACGGAACAAAGAAAACAGCTCATTTTTGAGTTTGCTGAAGCCCGCTTAGTTAAACACTTAGATTACATGCGCCCTGTTACTAAAATGATTTCTGGTCTAGGTTGTAAAGTAGCGGTCGGACAAGCCGGTCGCTCAATTGTAAGTACTCACTACTTAAAAGAGTTACCAATAGACTACTTAAAATTGCATCGTAGTTTGGTTAAACAGATTGACCAGCGGCCTGAAAACCAGTTGTTCGTACGCAGTTTACTTGGCGCGTGTGAAGGTTTGCCTACTCAAGTTGTTGCCGTGGGTGTCGATAATAAACAAGAGCATAAAACGGTACTTGATCTCGGTGTGAACGGGGTGCAAGGAAGGCATATCGCGCCTGAGCGACAAATCATCCCACAACACGTTCGTCAACCCACCACGAGTGGTAAGAAAGTACAAATCGGTCGTAGAAAACGCTGGTGAAGAATCATAATAAATGAACATACAATCATTACTTGGCAAGTTTAAACAAGGAAGCGCACGACCATCTCAGTTGACGGTTGTGGTACAACCTAGTGCACTGTTCTTTTCTTCATTGCCCGATGTGTCTCTGCCGCCACAATCTGATTTTCAGGGAGGGGCTTGGCAAGAAGTGTTGCTGAGCACTTTGAGCGAACATGGCGTATCTGATATTGCGGTTGATGTAGTCTTGCATTCTGGTTTGTACCAGACTTATCAAATCGATAAACCCGCCATTCCAGAGGATGAACTGGCGAGCGCACTTCCTTTCTTGGTCAAAGACCTCATCACTGAGCGAGTTAGCGATATTATTGCTGACGCTAGCCTGTTGCCGAGTGGCAACAAACTGCAAGTTTTTGTGGTTACGAAAAGTATCGTTACAGGCCTAAATGAGCTGCTTACTAAGCGAAACCTCCAACTGAACAAGGTATTGGTTGAAGATGAAGTTTGGGCGCATTCTGCTGGGGAACTGTCGCAGTTTTTGTTGCTACAACGCAGTAAGCAAGGGCAATTTAAAGTGAGTGCCTATGTCGATGGTCAGTCAGCGTTTCAACGGACGATTCGGGGTGTAGTCGCTCCTTTGACTGGGGTGGCGAGCAGTGCTTTGCAGTTGGATGGTCTGGCGCTTGAACTACAGCGATCCATCGATTATTTATCGTCGCAACTGCGTGGCACCTCAATCCACCAAATGAAAGTGTGCTGCGATGAAGAGCAGCAAACGGAAGTCGCACACGCGTTATCGGAACGTTTGAGTGTTGGCGTCACACCACTTTCAGAGCATGACCTCGACTCCGGAACCGTACTTTTGCGAAGTGCCTCATTGGTTGCTGAAGGCGGCGTAAACTTATTCCCTGAATCTCTTAAACCACGCAAAGAGTACTTTTCGCTTAAGAATGTGGTTCTGGTATGGAGCTTGTCCGCCCTTACGCTTCTCGCGTGTTTTGCTTGGTTCAATGTTCAACAAGCTAGCCTCTCTGAAGAATTAAGCTTATTGCGCTCCCAAGAAACGGAGTTTCGTAAGCAGATGGAAACCTTGACACAGCGTTTGGCCAAACATAAACCTAGCCCCGCAAAAGTAGCAGCGGTAAACCGACTAGAGCAAGAAATTGATGCTAAGCGACGTTCCCTGGATGCCGTCAGTGAATATGATGACTCACAACAGATTGGCTATTCGGGAGTTATGCGCTCCTTAGCTAAGCTTGGCCGCAGCGATATTTCATTGAACTCCATATTTATAGATGCGAACCGCCTTGATTTAAAAGGATTGGCACGTGAGCCTCAAGTCATACCTAATTGGGTCAGTCAGTTTAAGAGCGAGCTTGATTTGGTTGGCCGCGCCTTTGATAAATTACAAATTGGTCGTAATGAGCAAGATGTAATTACTTTCGAACTCAAAACTAAGGAGAGCGTCAAGTGAGGCAACAATGGCAAACCCTAAGCAGCAAATTTGAGCAGTTGTCTGCGCGAGAAAAGTGGTTAGTCACTTTATGTGGTTTTGTCGCGATCGTTCTAGGGTTATTTACCTTATTGGTAGAGCCCGCTTACTTGGCAAATAGTCAGTCAAAACAACAAATATCTTCGTCTAAACTTAATACGCAACGCCTTGAAGCCGATGTGTTACTCATGACGGCAAAGCTGAATAAAGACCCGGATCAAGATATCAATCAAAAGTACAAGCGGTTGGTTACGGAGAGCCAATTGCTTTCCGAAGAGCTGGCTAAAGTGATTGAAAACCTGATATCACCTAGTGAGATGGCGAATTTGCTTGAAGGCGTACTGGCAGGTTCAAAGCAATTAAAGTTGATTTCACTAGAGTCGAAACGTGCTGAGCCAATCATTCGTGAGCAAACGCAGTCTGATTATTCCGGTTATTACATTCACCCGGTTAGTATTGAATTGACGGGAAGCTATTTCGATATTGTGCGCTATTTAGAAACGCTGGAAGAGATGCCTGTTAAATATTATTGGCGCAGCTTTTCTTATCAAGTTGAAGAGTACCCGAAAGCACGTTTGAAACTTGAAGTGTATACCCTAGGCACGAGTGAGGAGTTTATCGGTGGTTAGAACTTTGTTTTTTCTTATGCTGACCATATCAACCGTGAGCTGGGCTTCTCAAGATCCAACTGCACCGCTGAATTGGGTGAAGCCGGAGCAAACGCAGCCGACTAAAAAACGGATCTCCCAGCCATTGCCTAAGTTACAAAGCATTGTTTGTATTGATGCTTT
Source organism: Vibrio sinaloensis DSM 21326 (assembly GCF_000189275.1). Classification (GTDB taxonomy): domain Bacteria; phylum Pseudomonadota; class Gammaproteobacteria; order Enterobacterales; family Vibrionaceae; genus Vibrio; species Vibrio sinaloensis. The sequence goes on from NZ_AEVT01000016.1 coordinate 45,738, forward strand.
AAGTTGTAAAGCGGTGATCAATAACCAAGTGCGGGTGGCAGGAGAGCGTGTCGCTGGGTATAAGATAAATAAAATTGAGTCTGAAAGAGTTGTTTTGTCTCGTGGAGGCAAACAGTGGCAATTAGAACTCTTCTCTATGGATATTAAACAGTAAGGTAGTTAGGGATAATATGCGCAAACTCGTTGTAGCTGTCATGATTGCATCACTAATGGGGTGTTCCATGGGTCACAGAGACCCAGTTGAAGCCAAAAACTCATTAAATGAAGCGATCAATGAAGCCAATAGCCGTAGCTTAGAACAGCTCCCCCCTTCTGTTGAAGCTGATTTGATGCCGGAATTGGCTGCAGATAACTTAGCTTCTATTGATACGGTTAAGCGTTTTCGTATTCAAGCGAACGGTGTGGCGGCAAAAACCTTTTTTGCCAGCTTAGTGAAAGGGACAGAGTTTAGCGCCGCGATACACCCAGATGTGAGCGGTTCGATAACATTAAATTTAACCGATGTCTCGATGGATGAGGTGCTGAATGTCGTCCGCGATATGTACGGTTATGATGTGGTCAAAAATGGTAATGTGATTCAAGTGTTCCCTGCGGGGTTACGCACCGTGACCATTCCGGTCGATTACCTGCAATTTAAACGCTCGGGTCGCTCATTGACGTCGATTTCAACCGGTACAATCACTAATTCGGACTCTAGCTCTTCTGACTCAGATGACTCGAGTTCTAGTTCTTCCAGCTCTAGTTCCTCTAACGGTGGCACAGAGATAGAAACCACCAGCGAAAGCGATTTCTGGCCGCAATTGCAAGCGGCAGTCGCGCAATTGATCGGCTCTGGTAGTGGGCAAAGTGTCGTCGTTACCCCTCAAGCGAGTGTGATCACTGTGCGTGCTTACCCGGACGAAGTGCGCGAAGTGCGTGAATTTTTAGGCGTATCTCAACAGCGGATGCAACGTCAGGTGATTCTTGAGGCGAAAATCCTCGAAGTGACCCTGAGCGATGGTTATCAGCAAGGCATCAATTGGTCGAAAGCCTTTAGCTCGAATGGCACTAACTACAGCATTGGCCAAGGCTCGATCGTCAAAGATGGTAATGGTGATATCCTTCCTGCGGTGCTACCAGGGCTTGATGCGATTGGCACATTATTGGGTGGACAAACGAATTTAGTTATATCCAGCGGCAGCTTTGATGCGGTGCTGAGTTTTATGGCGACCCAAGGCGATCTCAATGTTCTTTCTAGCCCAAGAGTTACGGCATCCAATAACCAAAAAGCCGTCATTAAAGTGGGGACGGATGAGTACTATGTTACTGATCTATCAAGTGTAGTCGGCAGCGGCGATAACTCAGAGCCTTCACCTGAAGTAGAATTAACCCCGTTCTTTTCTGGTATTTCGCTAGATGTAACCCCGCAAATTGATGATCAAGGTAATGTGTTATTGCACGTCCATCCAGCAGTAATCGATGTTGACGAGCAAGTAAAAGAAATTGGCTTTGGCGATACCCGAATCACGCTTCCTCTTGCGCGCAGCTCTATTCGTGAATCAGATTCTGTGATTCGAGCACAAGATGGAGATGTGGTGGTGATCGGTGGCTTAATGAAATCGAATACCATTGACCAAGTATCGAAAGTCCCCTTTTTAGGCGATGTTCCTGCTCTGGGTCATCTATTCCGCAACACCACTAAACTGACACAAAAGACAGAGCTGGTCATTTTATTAAAGCCAACAGTGGTTGGGGTCAACACTTGGCAGAAAGAGTTAGAGCGTTCACGTGATTTGCTTTTAGAGTGGTTCCCTGACGAGCAGTAAATAGATGTATTTGGAACATTTTGGGTTTCATCGGTTGCCGTTTAGTTTGACTCCGAGCACGGATCTTTTTCTTGGTTTGAAACCACATTACGAGGCGATTCAAACCGTACACTCTGCTCTGGAATTAGGAGAGGGGATCGTAAAGGTCATCGGCGAAGTGGGGACAGGGAAAACCATGGTGTGTCGCATGATGGTGAATCTTTTACCCGAACACGTAAAGCTGGTGTACCTACCCAACCCTGCCTTAAGTGGAGATGAGCTTCGGGCTTCCGTTGCTGCCGAACTGGATATCCAAACGGGCGACAGGGTGGCACTGGTTGAGCTTATTCATCGACGCTTGGTCGAACTAGCGAAATCGGGCAAGCAAGTCGTGGTATTTGTTGATGAAGCCCAGGCTCTGAGTGACGATGCGCTCGAAGTATTACGCCTGTTTGGCAATTTAGAAACAGAGGAACGCAAGTTACTGCAAATTGTTTTGATCGGGCAGCCAGAGTTGGAGAAGCGATTGCGACAGCATCATATGCGTCAATTAAGGCAACGAATTACCTTCAGCGCATACATTCGGCAGCTACATCTTGATGAAGCCGTTGGTTATATCGATAGTCGATTCGAAAAATCGGGCGCAAGCTGCGAATTGATGACTTTCAATCAAAAGAAAGCCATTTGGCAGGCGAGTAAAGGAATTCCTAGATTGATTAATCAAATTGGTCACAAAGCGTTGATTTCAGCCTGTAGTCAGGGTTCAAAGACCGTTGGTAATGGTGATCTCTACAATGCAATACATGACACCTATGACAGTAAAAAACCGCGATTTAAGCGCCCCGTGTTTTGGGGATGGAGTTGAACAATGAGTGAAATTAATCGAGCGCTGTCTGAGCTAGTTAACAAAAGTTCAACGTCTATCACCGCATTGACACCTGCGAAAATTGCACCTGTTAAGCAACGAGCTGTATTACCTTGGGTTGTTGGGACTTTCTCTCTCAGCCTAGCGGTTGGAGGTTGGGCAGTTTCCTCTCAAGCTCCGGGCCAGCAGTCTTTCACCACCGCTATCTCTCATTTGCCGAGCCAAGGAACTGTGATTTCAGAGAGTACGACGTCTGAGTCACCGACCTCCAAGGTTGCCTCTCAAACTGGTGTCATTTACCCAAAAACATCAGAGCCACCCTTGCCGAACATCAGCCAGAGCTCAACCCTCGAAGAGGAGCAGGCAATTGTTAACCCAACCAAGACCGAACAACCAGAGCCCAGCAAGCCAGTGTTGTTGGCTAAAGTAACGCCTACCCCAACAGCTGAAGTTGGAGGCATGGTTGTTGAGCAGGTCGAGCTCTCTGCTGAGCAATTGTCTGAGCGAGCAGAGAAAAAAGCCCAAAAGGCGTTAGATAACAATAATCTAAAACTTGCGCTTGAACAGTATCGCGAGGCTCTAAGGTATACTCCAAGCAACATTCAAGTACGTCAAAAACTGTCTGCGCTTTACTATGGGAAAGGGGAGGCGCGTAAGTCTTTTGAACTGTTGCAAAAAGGGATTAGCCTTCAGCCAGATAACGTTACGCTGCGAATGTCTTTGGCAAAGCTCCTGATGAAAGAGCAGCGAACGCAGGCTGCATTGAGTGTGCTGTCTGCGATGCCTACCCAGCCAACCGTTGAGTACTTGTCCTTACGAGGTGTCTTGGCGCAAAAAAATGATCAGAATGCGATTGCGCTAGGAAGTTATCAAAAGTTAGTTGAGCTTGAGCCACAAAGTGGTCGATGGTGGTTAGGGTTAGCGATTCAACAAGAGCGAACTTTGGAGTTTGAGCAAGCCAAGGCTTCCTATACGAAGGCGCTTGAAGGGTTGGGCTTATCAGGTCAATCACAGCAATTCATTCGTGATCGGTTGGTGTTGATTGAGCAGATAGGAGAATAAACAGTGCGAATTAAGCTACGTAAACGTCTCGGCGATCTGTTAGTTGAAGAAGGCATCATCACCGAACAACAAGTCGAACAAGCGCTGGCCGCGCAAAAATCGACGGGTAGAAAGCTGGGCGCGGCCTTAATTGAACTCGGTTTTTTAACCGAGCATCAAATGTTGAGCTTCTTATCTCAACAGTTAGATATCCCGCTGATTGATTTAAGTCGGGCAGACGTCGATGTTGATGCGGTTCAACTGCTTCCCGAGGTTCATGCACGCCGCTTGCGTGCACTCGTTATTGGTCGTCAGCATGATACATTGCGGGTTGCGATGAGTGATCCTGCCGATCTGTTTGCTCAAGAAGCTCTGTTAGGCCAGTTGCCTCAATATGGCATTGAGTTTGTTGTCGCCCCTGAAAAGCAGCTCGTCGATGGGTTTGATCGTTACTACCGACGTACTAAAGAGATCGCGTCGTTTGCCGAGCAGCTGCAAGCCGAACACCAGGTGGTCGAAGCGTTTGACTTTAATATTGAAGGCGAAGACAGCGACGAAGTCACCGTCGTTAAACTGATTAATTCTCTGTTTGAGGATGCGATACAAATTGGCGCCTCTGATATTCATATAGAGCCTGATGCGAATGTATTGCGCTTAAGGCAGCGTATTGACGGGGTACTTCACGAGACATTGCTGAATGAAGTCAACATTGCCCCTGCTTTGGTATTACGCCTTAAGCTAATGGCAAACCTAGATATTTCGGAAAAACGCTTGCCTCAAGATGGGCGCTTCAATATCAAAGCTAAAGGTCAGTCTGTCGATATTCGTATGTCCACCATGCCCGTTCAGTACGGTGAGTCTGTGGTTATGCGTTTACTTAATCAATCGTCTGGTGTACGTAAACTTGATGAGTCTGGGATCCCTCAGCACCTCCTCGAACGATTGCGTCGCCAATTAAAGCGTCCGCATGGCATGATTTTGGTCACTGGCCCAACTGGTTCGGGTAAAACCACCACGCTGTACGGCGCTTTGAGTGAACTGAACACTCCGGGCAAGAAAATCATTACTGCAGAAGACCCGGTTGAATATCGTTTGCCACGGGTCAATCAAGTTCAAGTAAACCCTAAAATCGACCTCGATTTCTCCACCGTACTGAGAACGTTTCTACGCCAAGATCCAGATATCATTCTAATCGGTGAGATGCGAGATAAAGAGACTGTTGAGATAGGTTTGAGAGCGGCGTTAACGGGTCACTTGGTATTGAGTACCTTACACACGAACGACGCGGTAGATAGCGCGTTGCGAATGATGGATATGGGGGCTCCTGGCTATCTGGTTGCCAGTGCAGTGCGAGCTGTGGTTGCTCAGCGCTTGGTGCGTAAAGTATGTCCGGATTGCAAAACAGAAGATACGGTTGACGAGGCTCGACGCCAATGGCTGGCACAGCGCTTCCCGAATCAAGTTGAGAGTGCGTTTGTCAAAGGGCGAGGGTGTCAGAACTGTAACTTAACTGGCTATCGCGGCCGAATTGGTGTTTTTGAAATGCTTGAACTTGAGCAAGACATGATGGATATGCTGCGCGCCAATGACGCGGTCGGCTTTGCTCAAGTGGCTCGCCAGTCAAGCTCATACAAGCCACTGCTTGCCTCTGCGATGGAGTTAGCAATGAGCGGAGTGGTGAGCTTAGATGAAGTGATGAGCCTAGGTGAAGGTGATTCGTCCGGCGTTGTGCAAGCGATCTACCTCTAGGTTGAACTATGGCTATATTTCATTACCAAGGGCGAAATTTAGATGGCAGTGCGGTTTCTGGGGAAATAGAAGCGGCCAACCAAGATGTTGCGGCTGAGCAGTTGATGAGCAAAGGCGTTATTCCTACGCAACTACAAGTTGGAAAAGGTAAGTCTGCTTTTAATATTGACCTCAAAGCTCTGTTTACCCCTGCGGTACCGCTGGAAGCGTTGGTTATATTTTGCCGTCAACTTTATAGCTTAACCAAAGCGGGTGTGCCCTTGTTACGCTCAATGAAAGGCTTGAGTACCAACTGCGCGAATAAGCAACTGCAAACTGCGCTGGAAGAAGTTACCCAAGAGTTGACCAACGGACGCAGCTTAGCGGGCTCGATGCAGATGCACTCAAAAGTGTTTAGCCAGCTGTTTGTTTCGATGATCAATGTCGGTGAGAACACGGGTCGCTTAGATCAAGCGTTACTGCAACTGGCAAATTACTATGAACAAGAGGTCGAGACACGTAAGCGAATTAAAACGGCAATGCGTTACCCGACTTTTGTGATCAGCTTTATCGTGGTTGCTCTGTTTATTCTCAACGTAAAAGTCATTCCTCAGTTCGCCACCATGTTCAACCGCTTTGGGGTCGATCTGCCGCTACCGACGCGCATTTTGATTAATACTTCTGACTTTTTCGTTAATTATTGGCTAGTGATGATTGCCGTGATGGTTGGGCTTTTCTTTGCATTCAGTAGTTGGGTTAAAACAGCGTCTGGGCGCGAAAAATGGGATAAATTTCGTCTACGTATGCCCATTGTTGGGCCGCTAGTAAATCGGGCGCAACTGTCACGATTTTCCCGTACATTTGCCTTAATGCTTAAAGCAGGTGTACCGCTAAACCAATCGCTAGCGTTAGCGGCTGAAGCGCTAGGTAACCGGTTTCTTGAGAATCGCTTACTTGAAATGAAAGCGTCGATAGAGGCTGGAGGAACGATCTCAGCGACGGCAATAAATAGCGGTATTTTTACCCCATTGGTGATTCAGATGATTTCAGTGGGTGAAGAAACGGGGCGCATTGATGAGCTGCTGCTGGAAGTCGCTGATTTTTATGATCGCGAAGTGGATTACGACCTAAAAACACTCACAGCACGAATTGAGCCTATCTTATTGTTAATTGTGGCGGGTATGGTCTTGATTCTCGCATTGGGTATATTCCTACCGATGTGGGGCATGCTCGATGCGATTAAAGGCTAGCCAATACTATTTGTTACGCCGAGTCAGGTTTAGCGTGTGGTTACTGGTTATTGTCATTCTGCTGTTGAGTTTTATTTCGTCGTTTCAAGATGTAGAAAATGAAGCCAGTGATAGTGCGTTCTTAGTGGCGAGCAAGCGAATTATTGAGCGGGCAAGCTTTTACAAACAAAAGTGGTTATTGGCTGGGCAGCCGCCACGATTGGAATTGGACGAAAAGGTGTTAGCTATTTCGCAAAATGGTTGGGTGTTACCAATACAGAACGAAAATAGCGTAGATTGTGATTACTGGCTTGGCGTACTCTATCCGGAAAAGAGAGTGTTAGAAAGTATGCCGGCAAAGGTGGGTGACCTCAGCAAAGGTGACACACACTATCGCTGCGATTACGATTATGGCGATAATCGACACCTTGTTATCGACCTGAACAATAAGCAATTTTCTGCTAAAGTTGTTTTTGTGGCGGAGTAGTCTTTTTGATGGAGTAATCGTGGCGCTGGACTAATGCCTCGGTATAATACGCAGTACTGATAAGTGGAAAAAGTGTATATGTATAACAAGCAATCAGGCTTTTCTTTAGTTGAACTCGTCGTGGTTATTGTGGTGGTCGGTTTACTTGCTGTCGCTGCGTTGCCTCGCTTTCTAGATGTGACGGATGAAGCCAAAAAAGCCAGCATCGAAGGGGTTGCGGGAGGCTTTGCAACAGGGGTACTGTCGGCTAGAGCGCAATGGGAGGCAGAGGCTCGACCTTCTACCACGCTGAATAACGAGAAGTACAATACTGTCGACTATGATGGTGTCGATTTTTGGTTAACACGTTCCGAAGATAGCAGTGGTGCCGATACAGGGTTTCGTGACGGATATCCACTGGCATTGAACACAGATAACAACAGCTTCCCTACTCAGTTGGTTGATCAGGATTGCATCGATTTAATGAACAACCTGCTGCAAAACCCACCTAACGTCGATACGGTGGATAACGCAGCAAGTGACTCGAACGTAAAGTATACAGCCCAAGCGGATGACGGTGCGTCTAAATGTATTTATACACAGAAAGAAGGTAACACCGACCATCAGTTTGAGTATGAAATAGAAAATGGTCGTGTGACCGTAACGCTGCAGTGATACTGCGATAACAACATAGAGAGATGATAACTATGAAAAGACAAGGCGGTTTCACCCTAATTGAGCTAGTGGTGGTAATTGTTATTCTGGGTATTCTTGCAGTAACTGCAGCACCAAGATTTTTAAACTTGCAAGATGATGCGCGTAACGCGTCATTGCAAGGTTTAAAAGGCGCTATTGATGGAGCTGCGGGCATTGTTTACGGTAAGGCTGCCATTAATGGTGTTGAGGCAAGTGGCGCTGCAAACGTTGATGGTATTGCTACGGCATTTGGTTACCCTGATGCGACTTCATCTGGTATCGTTGCAGCTGTCGTTGGTTTAGAAACTGACTGGGCCGTGACGAGTAGTAGCGATACTTCTATTACATTTGGTTTTGAGTCTACGGATACAACATGTACGGTGACTTACAATGAAGCCTCTGGTACCTCAGTAGCATCTGCTGCAAGTTCCTTGCTTAACTTAGGTACAGGCTGTCAATAATCCTCTAGTAAGGCCAGCTTTGCTGGCCTTACTATTTTCTACTCTCTTCCTTCACGATAATTCCTTCTCAATTTCGACAGAAAGCGACTGCAGCTTAGTGAATCTCACTTATAATCTAACCAGTAAATTGAATTACTTAGGTTGAATATGGACAGTAAACTGGGTGCGGGTTTTACCTTGGTTGAACTTATCGTCGTAATTTTGTTATTAGCGATAATCTCCCTATACGCTGCGAGTCGTTATTCTGGTCGCGACGACGTGGCAGCTATGGTAGTGCAAGAGCAAGTCATATCTGTTGTCCGCCAAGTTCAAGTAAATCGTATGCAGTCTAACGTCAGTGTGAGCGCAGCCTTGGCGACCAATAGTAATTTTGTCCTTGATGTAGAAGCCAATTGCGTTGGCTCAGGAGCCGCGTGTGAGCAAGCTTCTGATTCTCGTAGTGATTGGGTCCGCTCCGATACGGTGACCTTTACCTCTAACCCTGCGGCACCTCTCTACTTTGACCTTCTCGGTAATCCTGCTGGTTCTGCCGCCTCTGGTGCCACCATTACCATTACTTCTAGTGAGCAAAGCTGTACCGTAGCGATCAACACGCAAGGTTATGTGTCTCGTGGAGGGTGCTCATGAGTAAAGTGAGAGGCTTTACCCTTGTTGAGAGCATTATCGTCATTGTAGTGATGGGGTTCGCCATGATCACCATTAGCCAATTTCTCGTTCCACAAATCACGCGCTCGGCGAACCCTCACTATCAAACCCGCGCGGCAGCATTGGGTCAAAGTGTGATGTCTACGATTCTCGCTCGTGGTTTTGACCAATATAGCGATTTTACGGGTGGCTCTTTGCGCTGTGGAGAAGGTGCAGCGGCCGCAACTAACCATCAATTCTGCTCAGGGACCGATGTGTCGGTTAATCCACTGGGGGATGATGGAGAGGCTGTCACCGACTACAACGATGTGGATGATTATATTGGCTGCTGGGAGCCTGAAGGAGCAAACGGCTGTAAGGATTTGAATGTGTTAGTCGGTGATGGTGTAGGTAATACCAGCTACCGGAATTTTCGCTTAGATGTTGATGTAGTTTATCAAGAGCAAAGCTTGATTAAGAGGGTGGTTCTCACCGTCTCAGCAATCAATCAAGTTCCGATTCAATTACAGGCGTTGAAGGGGAATTACTGATGAGTAAGCGCGGCTTCACCCTGATTGAAATGGTGATCACCTTAATTGTTGGCAGTATCTTAGTGCTCGGAATTGCAGGCTTTGTCGAGCTTGGTGCTCGCGGTTACAGCGATACGATTGAAAGGCAACGTTTGCAAATCCAAGCTAAGTTTGTCTTGGAAAAGATGTCGCGTGAAGTGCGTCATGCGGTGCCAAACATGTTCAGTAATGATCTGGTGTTTGCAGGGGCCGATGACTGCATCTCGTTTTTTCCGATTGTGACCTCTGGTTTTTACGCAGTGTCTGGTGCCGACTTGCAGTTTGTTGTCGGGACTGAAAACCTTTCCGTAGATGATATTAGTGAGCTATCTCTCGTGATCAACCCGACTGAGCCTACCCCGACGAACAATGTTTTTGCTCTTGATGCCGTCTCGAGTGCGAGTCAGGTGTTTGTTCTTAATGATGACGCTAATAATCTCGTCGGCAACTCAGTCTCTAATCGCCACTACGTTTATGATGCGAATGGAGAGGTCAGTTACTGTTTGATAAACCAGAGAGTCCAACGTTTGGTCAATCGAGTTAACATTGTTCCCGTATCGGATTCAGGGGTAACAGGAAGTTTGAACTACACACCAGCGACCGTACAAAACAATGGCATTGTTCATATTAACCTAAACTTTACTAATCAGGCTGGGGATGAGTCGACCAACTTCCGTCAAGACGTGCAGGTGATCAATGTTCCTTAGGAAAGCGCAATCAGGCAGTTTGTATATAGTGGTCATCTTTGTTCTAGTAGTGATGGGCTTTCTTGCGACCAGTTTGAGCCGTATCGAATGGTCAAATAGTGACGCTCACAGTAAAGATGTGATGGGTTTACAAGCTTCTTTGCTTGCTTACTCTGCGAACGAATTAGTCCTTAGAGACATCTACCCACCGCGTGCCGCGCTAACGGATTCGTTCGATGTTGCGGCGGCCTGCTTAGCGGCTAATGGAACAACGCGAGCGGTTACGGCTAGTGTAAGCTGCCAAGACGTGGCCATTGAGTGTGAGCCGCGTGGAGGCGTACTTGCCGATGGCGCCCAGCTTTACGTATTAACTTCGATTGCTATTTGTGGAACTGGGCTTAACCAGATGCAACGCAGCCAAGAAGTGTGGTTAAGGGACACTCCATGAGAAAGTTCGTCCAGTTTGTAATGCTGCTTTTACTCGGGTTTAGTCATCCAGTATTCGCGCAATTTGAATTTGGCATTATTACCGGCCAAGACTGCCAATCGAGCGCTTGCGAAATAGTGTTTGATAATACTTATTCTGAAGCCCCCGTGGTTTTTTTAATGTCTTCGATAGAGCAATCTAATCTGGCAAATGATCGGCCGGCTCTTGCAGTTGTACAGTCTGTCAGTACTACGAGCGCTTTCGTTCGCCAAGATAATGTCTTTAGCGGCTCTAACCTCGATATGGACCCAATTTATTATTTTGTCGCAGAACCTGGTCAATGGGCGCCTGATCCTGCACAACCCGATAAAATTGTTGAGGTCGGTAAGCTGACCGCGTCTCGCTATCAGCGTCAAGGCAACAGAGCAGGAGAGAGTTGGCACAGTCGGAGTTTTAACGTTAATTTCAATGGCCAGACTCCCATCGTATTAGCGCAGATTCAGCCAGATGCAGGGCGGACAGCTTGGGTTACGACAACGGTCAGCAATGTCAACAGTAATACCTTTCGTTATGCACTAGAGTTTGGTCGTCAAAGCTTACCTGCGGCAAGTGTCCGTTCGAGAACCTTTGGTTATTTAGCCGCTCCGCAGTTTACTGGTGTTACAGCTGATGGGGTAGATTTCTCTTTCGTGCTTCCCAACCGATCTTATAATCAAGGTAATGGTATTTCAGGGCTAACCAACTCGTGCAACAATAATGAAGTCCCTTTGCCACGAAGTTTCAGTGATTATGGTGTTATAGGTAAGAAGCAGACCAGAAATGGTGGCGATGGCGGATGGCTACGAGCGTGTGATTTGTCCGCAGATGACCACTTCACGATTACTCTAGAGGAAGATGCAACTAATCGCAGCCACCCCGTAAACGAAACGATAGGCTTTTTTGTATACGGAACACCTAGTGTTGAGCTGTGTGAGTATTTCCCAAGTTCCTTACAAAATAACAATTATTTCAACGGTGTTCCGGTATCAGGCCTGTTTTCTATGAGTGGTAACGGCAATACGGTTTCTCTACCTAGCCGTCAGCCATTGGCGTTTAATTCTGTCTCTGTTGCGGGAAATAACAGTGGTTGTATTTATGACGGCTCGACAATAGAAAGTTGTAGTTTTGATGGTAGTGTGACGTATCCAGATTTTCCACCATCGCTACCGTCATTTAAGCTGGGTTCTGCGAATATAAATTGTAATTCGAATAACTGTACTGCAACGCCTGGTGAATACCAAAGCCTTAATATTAGTAATAATCGTCGTTTGACGCTTTCCCCTGGGGTTTATTGGATAAACAATATTAATTTGTCTAATGGCGCACGACTTGAAACCTCTGGTCAAGTCTATATTCATTACCGGAATATGTTTATCAACGGCAATGGGGTGTCGCTAAATGCGAATGGAGACTATGAGAACTTGATTCTTATTGGTCACAGCGCCAGTTCACGAATACTGACAACCCGCAACAACTTGACTATGAAGGCTTTGTTGTACATTGACGCGGTTGGTGGCTTTACTTACACCGGAACTGGGTTCGACTTTGAGGGATCCATCTCTTCTCAAATCATCTCGTTTAACTCGAATAACAATTCGTTGGATGCGAAGCCTCCTCGTCAGTGTTCGACTCCAAGTGACAACTACCAACTCTCCGTTTCTCCAGCCACTGATATCGGCTTGATGTGTGGCGGTGATTTGCCAACGTTTACTTTCACTACCAGCAATAATTCGTCACCTATTTCAACAGGAGTCACGATAGAGCTGTATCGCAATAGTGTGGGGGATGCGCCTTATCTAGAAGCCAATGTCGCGGATGGAATCGGCTCAGGTTCGGGTAGCAGCTTTACGACGGATGCTAATGGTCAGCTTAAGTTGATTGTCTCATCGACTAACCCGAGTCAAACCCTGCTCGATACCCAGTATACCTTGCGTGCTCAAATGTCTGCAGACAGCAATCAAGTCGTTACCAGCAGCTATCGCTTTTTGCCTTTTAAGTTTTCTGCCGAAGATCTTCAGGTTGTTGCAGGCAAAGAGCAGAGCATAGAAACTCAAGTACTTGCGTGCGACGTTAACAACACCCCGGTTGTTGCGGCAAGTTACTCTGGCACGCCGATGATCAACCATGCAGTCCAAACACCAAGCCCCGCTCAAGGTGGTGTTAATGGTAGCCTTAACTTTGCTCCGGTGTTTACGTCCGGAGAAAATGGCCGTACCACAGATACGCTGACCATTGATGAATCTGGCGAGTTTTTGGTGACGTTAACCGACAGTAATTTTGATTGTACTGGATTGTCAGGTTGTCCGATTGACGGAAATGGCGTACTCACAGGGACGTTTACCGTTAGCTCTCGTCCGTGGAAGATCGCTTTATGTAATGTCCAAGAAGCCAGCAATGGTAGTAACACTAACCCAGCGACGACGGACAGTGGTTTTGGCTTTATGGCGGCGGGAAATGACTTCTCAGTGACTTATCGCCCCGTCATCTATTCTAACGACGCCAATCCTGATGTGTGTTCGCTGAATATCACCGCTAATTACGCAAAAGATTCGGGGCCACTCTCAGTTCAATATACTCTCGCTTATCCAAGTGGCGGTCGATTAGCCACTGTTACCCCAGCCACTGTGCCAAGCTTCGATAACAGCGCTTCCGAGTTGCAAATAGAACATAACTGGAGTGAGGTAGGCACGCTTGAGTTCACCACGAGCGCCACTTATCTCACCATGGCTTTGGATCCACATAGCCAAGCTATTGGTCGCTTCTATCCGGCGCACTTGGTGATGAACACGGTGAGCGAACAGTGGGATTATGCCGCAGGTCATACCGGTTTTGCTTATATGAGTCAGCCAATTGGTCATCAATTTAGTGTTGAAGCGCAAAATGCCACGGATATAGCGACGAGCAATTATGGCTTGTTTGCAGATGACATCATTGTCGATCTACGTTACTTCGCTGAGCAACTAGACGGCAGTGACCTTTCGACACGTACATTAGCGACGACAAACTGGAATGACGGTGAATGGGGGGCGAGAGCATTCTGGCAATTACCGTTTGGAGGTAATGTTGATACCGCCCGTTTAGCGCTCGACTTTGACGACTTCAGTTTCGAAAAACTGCTCACTACACCGATTGCGGGGAATGATGTGACGGAACCTGACGGTCCGTTTAATTCAGCCAATGCAAGGTTCGGGCTCGCCATTGAAGATTCGACCGATACCATCCAATTTAAAACATCAGATTCGAATGGCGATACGTTCTCTGATGACGTGGTGTTCCCAAGTCAGCCAGAGTTCCGCTATGGTCGGATGCACTTATTTGATGGCGGCACAGTGACAGGTCAAACCGGGTTAACCATTCCGCTGCAAGTTGAGTTTTGGAATCAGAACCGCTTTGAGGTTAATGATCAAGATAGCGGTACACTGTTCGATGCTGATGACCATTGTCATCAAGTCATTTGGCGTACAGACAACGCCCCGCAAAGTGATGTGACATTAACTGGGCAGGGAACGGTACTAGCCGGTAGTGCTTCCAATGTGCAGATTGATCACAATAATGCACAAGCTGACTTACGTGAGCAGGTTCGTGTTTGGTTGCGTATCAATGCGACTGCACCAGAGGCATTAACGGGAGAGAACCCAGTGCAGTGTGAGAGTGATGGTGTGATACCAGATGCGCCTTGGCTAAGGTTCAATTGGCGAAATAATGGTGACGAAGATCCTTCGGCCGTGATTACTTTTGGTATTTTCCGTGGTAACGATAGAGTGATCTTTCGTGGCGAACCTGGCTTAATTGGACAGTAAACTTTGTCATTTATTTGCCTATCGTTAAGAATCTGTTAGAAATTGCGGGTTTCAGCCCATGTTTACGCTTCAATGCCTTGCTGTAGTGGCAAGGCATTGGTACATTTAGTGCAATTTTCTATCTTATAATTCTTTCAGGACGAGCGAAGAATATGTTCAAAAAACTTCGTGGCATATTTTCAAATGACCTATCAATCGATTTAGGTACTGCCAACACTCTTATCTACGTTAAAGGACAGGGCATTGTCCTAGACGAGCCTTCAGTCGTTGCTATCCGTCAAGACCGCAACCGAGCGGGTAAAAGCGTGGCTGCTGTAGGTCACGCAGCAAAACAAATGCTAGGTCGTACACCGGGCAACATTTCTGCTATCCGTCCAATGAAAGATGGTGTTATCGCCGATTTCTATGTGACTGAGAAAATGCTTCAGCACTTTATCAAACAAGTTCACGACAATAGCGTGCTAAAGCCAAGTCCACGTGTACTTGTGTGTGTACCTTGTGGGTCAACACAAGTCGAGCGTCGTGCGATTCGTGAGTCGGCACTCGGTGCTGGTGCACGTGAAGTGTACTTGATTGATGAGCCAATGGCCGCTGCTATTGGTGCAGGTCTGCGTGTCTCTGAGCCAACAGGTTCCATGGTTGTCGATATCGGTGGTGGTACAACGGAAGTTGCCGTTATCTCATTGAATGGTGTGGTTTACTCCTCATCAGTACGTATCGGTGGTGACCGTTTTGATGAAGCGATCATCAACTACGTTCGCCGCAACTACGGCAGCTTGATTGGTGAAGCAACTGCCGAGAAGATCAAACATGAAATCGGTTCTGCGTACCCTGGTGATGAAGTTGAAGAGATCGAAGTTCGTGGTCGCAACTTAGCTGAAGGTGTGCCGCGTAGCTTTAGCCTTAACTCAAACGAAATTTTGGAAGCTCTGCAAGAGCCACTGACTGGGATTGTTTCTGCGGTTATGGTTGCACTTGAGCAGTGTCCACCAGAGCTGGCTTCTGATATTTCAGAAAACGGTATGGTACTAACGGGTGGTGGTGCGCTTCTAAAAGATCTCGATCGTTTATTGACAGAAGAAACCGGTATCCCAGTTGTTATTGCTGAAGATCCTCTCACTTGTGTGGCTCGTGGTGGCGGTAAAGCTCTGGAAATGATCGACATGCACGGTGGCGATCTGTTTAGCGAAGAATAATCGTAATCCCTAGTAATCGCTAGGGCATAGAGACAAGGAACTCATATTCGATGAAGCCTATTTTTGGCCGAGGACCTTCACTTCAATTACGTCTGTTTTTTGCCGTTATTTTATCAGCCAGCCTTATGCTGGCTGATAGTCGTTTAGGTGCATTCACCCAAGTCCGCTACTTTCTCAACAGTATGGTGGCGCCAATTCAGTATTTGGCAGATGTACCTCGGGTGATGTTTGATGGGGTTTATGAGCGATTTAACGTTCGCCAAAACGTCATGGAAAGCAATCACACCCTAAAACGAGAAGTCTTGCGCCTTAAAAATGATCTCCTTCTTCTGGATCAATATCGAGAAGAAAACCAACGTTTACGCAAGCTGCTAGGCTCATCCTTTGTGCGTGATGAGCGCAAAGTGGTGACCGAAGTCATGGCAGTAGATACCTCTCCTTATCGCCATCAAGTGGTGATCGATAAAGGTCAGATTGATGGTGTTTACGTCGGTCAGCCTGTCGCGAACGAAAAGGGTATTGTTGGTCAGGTTACGTTTGTATCGGCACACAATAGCCGCGTATTGTTGCTAACAGACAGCTTGAGCGCTATTCCGGTTCAGGTTATCCGTAATGATATCCGTGTCATTGCTTCTGGCAGTGGCAATATGGAACGTATTAATCTCGACCATATCCCAATTAGCCTAGATATTCAGGAAGGGGATTTACTGCTTACTTCTGGCTTGGGTGGCGTGTACCCGGAAGGTTACCCAGTGGCTCATGTGGCGAATGTTGAACGTGATAACGCACGTGAGTTTGCCTTGATTGAAGCGGAGCCTGTGGTTGACTTTGAACGCCTTCGTTACCTGTTGCTGATTTGGCCAAGTGATTCTCGCCAAGAGAAAATTCAGCAGGCAGCACCAGAAAATATGCAAGAGGTAGTAACGGATGGCGAATAGCATCTTTAAAGGGCGGTTGGTGATCCTGTTCTCCTTTATCATCGCTCTAACCCTACAGACTATCCCGTGGCCAGGAACACTGGATTTGATTCGCCCTTCTTGGTTGCTATTAGTGACCTGCTATTGGGTATTGGCTTTGCCGCATCGTGTCAATGTCGGTAGCGCGTTGATCTTAGGCTTGTTATGGGATCTGTTGCTTGGTTCTACATTGGGCATACGCGGTATGATGCTTTCGATAGTCATCTACCTTGCCGCGCTCAACTTCTTGGTTATCCGTAACATGGCGTTGTGGCAACAAGCCATTTTGATCGGTTTGTTCTCCGTTATTTTGGACGTATTGATCTACTGTGGTGAATACTTAATTCAAGACGTGACATTCAACCCGGTGTCGTTGTGGAGTGGGCTCATTAACTGTGTCCTTTGGCCGTGGATGTTCTTGCTAATGCGCCGAGTCCGTCGTCATTGGCATGTGAGGTAGTCATGGAAAACGCAATAATATTAGCCTCAGGCTCTCCGCGCCGCAAAGAGCTGTTACAACAGCTTGGTTATGAATTTTCGATTTTGGTTACCAATGTCGAAGAAGCGCGTCAAGCGGATGAAAGTGCTTACGACTATGTGGCACGCTTATCGCAAGATAAAGCGCAGGCAGCCTTATCTCAGAGCCCAAACAGCATTGTTGTTGGCTCTGACACCATAGTGGTATGCGATCAAACGGTGCTTGAGAAACCGAGTGATTTAGCGCATGCCAAGCGGATGCTAACGATGCTCTCAGGCCGAGAGCATCAAGTGATGACGGCAGTAACGGTCGTCAGCGCAGAAAAACAACACACGGTTGTCGTATCAACCGACGTATGGTTCAAACACCTGTCAGAGAATGAAATAGAACAATATTGGCATACAGGTGAGCCGTGCGATAAAGCTGGTAGTTATGGTATTCAAGGGATCGGTGGACGCTTTGTTACTCGGATAGAAGGGAGCTACCACGCCGTGGTAGGACTGCCATTGTTTGAAACTGACCAGCTGCTGCAAAAATTTTTATAATTCAGATTGAGGTGCGCTCATGAGTGCAGAGTTGCTGATCAACGTGACCCCGAGTGAGACTCGTGTGGCCATGATTGAAGGGGGGACCCTACAAGAAATCCATGTGGAACGTGAAGCAAAGCGCGGAATTGTAGGGAATATCTACAAAGGAAAAGTCAGCCGAGTGCTGCCGGGCATGCAAGCGGCGTTTGTCGATATTGGATTAGAGAAAGCGGCTTTCTTACATGCCTCCGATATTGTCCCGCATACTGAGTGTGTGGCGGAAAACGAGAAGCAACAGTTCCAAGTACGCGATATCTCAGAGCTTGTTCGTCAAGGGCAAGATATTGTGGTGCAAGTTGTCAAAGACCCATTAGGCACTAAAGGGGCCCGTCTGACGACGGATATCACTCTGCCTTCCCGCTATCTTGTCTTTATGCCAGGAGCAAGCCATGTTGGCGTTTCCCAGCGTATTGAAAGTGAAGAAGAGCGCAATCGACTCAAGAAAGTGGTTGGCCACTATTGTGATGAAAATGGTGGCTTCATTATTCGTACCGCGGCTGAAGGCGCGTTGGATAAAGAACTTTCGCAAGATGCGGCTTTTCTCAAGCGCTTGTGGTTGAAAGTGATGGAGCGCAAAGCCAAGTACAAAACTCGTTCAACGCTCTACGGTGAGCTGGGTTTATCGCAACGAATTCTACGTGATTTTGTTGGTACTGAGTTGACCAAAATCTTAGTCGACTCCCGTCAGGAGTTCGAAAATCTCAAAGAATTTACCTCTGAATACGTGCCTGAGCTAACGGAAAAGCTTGAGTTGTATGAAGGGGATAAACCCATCTTTGATATGTACGATACCGAGAACGAAATTCAGCGCTCTTTAGAGCGTAAGGTCGAGCTCAAGTCGGGTGGTTATTTGATCATCGATCAAACGGAAGCAATGACGACCGTTGATATCAATACAGGGGCGTTCGTCGGTCGACGTAATCTCGAAGAAACTATCTTCAATACCAATGTCGAGGCAACCCAAGCGATTGCTCGTCAGCTTCGTCTGCGTAATCTAGGTGGCATTATCATTATCGATTTTATTGATATGGCCTCAGATGAGCACCGTAAGCGAGTACTTACCTCTTTAGAAGCGGCATTAGACAAAGATCGAGTGAAAACCAACATTAATGGTTTTACTCAGCTAGGTTTGGTTGAGATGACGCGTAAGCGCACCCGTGAAAGTATTGAACATATCCTCTGTTCTACCTGTCCAACTTGTGAAGGGCGCGGTAGTGTTAAGACTGTCGAGACGGTCTGCTATGAGATCCTGCGTGAGATTACACGAGTGAATCGAGCTTACGACGCCGATAAATTCGTTGTGTATGCATCTCCTGCTGTGGCGGATACCTTACATGGTGAAGAGTCGCATGCGTTAGCGGAACTCGAAGTCTTTATTGGTAAGCAAGTTAAAATTCAAGCTGAGCCTCTTTATATCCAAGAGCAGTTTGATGTCGTTATGATGTAAAGGTTATCTGTGAGTTCGACAACAAGTCGTTTGATTAGGTTTCTACTATGGGGAGCCGTTACGGTATTGGTACTTCTTGCCATCGCTGTGACGGCTTTGCGTATTACGTTACCTCAACTTAATCATTTTCAACAACCGATTAAGAGCTGGATCAGTGACCGTTCTGGGTTCGACCTAGAAATCGCTGAAATAAATGGCTTTTGGCGTAACACCCACCCCTCGATATCACTTCAAGGGGTTCAAGTTCATACTCCCGAAAGCAGTGATATCAATTTCAGCGCTAACAAAATTGAAGTTGAACTCGATTTAATCCAGTCATTGCTTCAGCAGCAGCCAGTGGTGGCGGATCTGAGCATCCATCAACTGGAACTCGACATGACTTCTGTCGAGACGGTAAAAAATGAGCAAGATAAGCCTGTCCTTGAACCTACTGGCTCACAAAAAGATGTGATTCAGCAGTTAGACTCACTGCTTCTTCGCCAACTGGATGACTTTTCATTGCTTGATTCAATCATCTTGTTCCAAGGAATAGATGGCGCAGATCGCCAGCTCGATATCGCGAAGTTGCGCTGGCAGAACAATGGCCGCCATCACTTGGCTGATGGGGAGATCAGTATTGCTGATAGCCGTATTAACTCTGCTCTGGTGAAAGCAAACTTTGTGGATAATGGCTCCCTGACAGATGTCTCGGGGGAGTTCTATCTATCAGCACAAAACGTCTTGGTCACCCCTTGGTTAACTGAGTACCTCAAAACGGAAACCGGAATTGAGAAAGGACAACTTAGTTTCAACGGCTGGTTAACCCTACGACACTCGAAACCCGTCAACGCCTACCTAGAACTAGAAGCGTCAGAGTTAATTTGGCATGAGGGGCAAACCCATGAGCTATTTATCGAGTCTGGAGTCTTGGAACTCGATCCAACCGAACTTGGCTGGCAAGTTAATGCTCACTCACTTAGGTTACGTACCGATGAAACTGAGTGGCCGGAATTGGATATGGCGTTTGATTGGCAGCCTGAGCAGTGGCGATTAAATGTCTCTCAACTAGATATCGCAGCGATTACCCCTTTAGTTAAGCTCGCCCCAGAGTCGATGCAAACCAGCCAATTACTCGAAACACTCTCCATTGGCGGCTTAGTCGAGGATGTGCGTATTTCCATGGGAGACGACACCGACAGCTTGCGCTACTCAGCAGAACTGTCAGAGGGCTCCATGGCGCAGTGGGAATTGTTGCCTGGTTTACATCACTTATCGGCCCAAGTAAGTGGGGACTTACATCAAGCCCGCGCTAAGGTGTCATTGATTGATGATGTACTGCCGTATGGTGATGTTTTCCAAGCGCCACTGAACATCAAACAAGGTGAAGTGGACATCGTTTGGCAGCGAGATGCATCGGGATGGCGATTATGGGCCGATAAAGTCACCGCAGCCACGCCTGACTTACAAGTGTTAGGGGCCTTTCGATTAGATTTCCCTAACGGTCAAAGCCCGTTTTTATCCTTCTATGCCGAAGCTGACCTCTACAATGCTGGTGAAACTTGGCGCTATTTACCCACTCTTGCTCTCGGACAAGACCTAACCGATTATTTATCAAGCGCTATCCAAGCCGGTAAAGTCAATACAGCAAAACTGCTCTGGTATGGTGAGTTGGCACAATTTCCTTATCAAGCTAACGACGGCATGTTCCAGGCTTGGGTTGGGCTTAAGCAAGCAAAATTCAGCTTCGATACGGCTTGGCCGCCCATTACTGATTTGCAGCTCGACTTATTGTTTCAAAATGACGCAATGTACTTGGACTCGCACAGTGCCATCTTGCAAGACGTAAAAGCCAAGCGAATCACTGGCCGAATTCCTGAGTTAGCTGAAGGTGGACATATCGAAATTGAGGCGAGCGCGGTTGCACAAGGCAACGCGGTTCGTGATTACATGAATACCACGCCTTTGGTTGATTCGGTGGGCGCAGCGTTAACGGCTGTTCAAGTTAAGGGGCCAGTTAATGCCAATTTCCAACTCAAGATCCCGTTTAGCAGTAAGCAGGAGCCACGAGCATGGGGCTATGCGGATCTGAACCAAGCGCAGGTTGAGATTGAAACTCCACCAATCAGTTTGAGCGATGTCAGTGGTCGGATTGAGTTCGATAACGATGTTGTTAAGGCGGCGGGTCTATCTGCACAGTTGCTCGAACAAGCTGTCGCGATAGATTTCTCAGGTGAAAATGTCGCTCAAGGGTATGGTGTCGATATTGATGTTGTGGGGGATTGGGACATTGATCCCATTGGTCCATACATCGGTAAAAAATGGACCGATCCTCTCGACGGCCATGCACCCTGGCGTATGGGTGTCGACATTCAGCTTAATGACATCGGCTTTACTTATCAAATCGATACCAGTGCAGATTTACGCATGGTGAAGAGTCATTATCCATACCCATTAAACAAAGACTTTAAACAGTCTGGCAAAGCTCGCCTTCAGGCTTCGGGAAACCAAGAAAGTATTACGGCTCGATTGCAGTTACCCAACTTAAAGTATCAAACTGAAATTGATATTCGTCCGGACATTCCTGTGCTGAAAGCAACCAACTTGGTCCTGGGGAAAGGCAGTTTCAAAATCAGTCCTGTAGCTGGGCATCATGCCCAAGTGCGCAGTGCTCAGTTTGATTTAGACCGTTGGATTGAATTTTTCACTGCACCAGAGCCCGAACCGGCCACTTTGAGTCGGACTAAGAGCCCACAAATACCCATGCCACAGCGGGTTGATATGACGGTGAAAGAGCTGACTTTGGCTGGTATTGAGTGGAACGACGTTGATTTTTCAGCGAAGAAGAAAGGCCTGGGCTGGTATATGAGTCTCGAGAGCCAAGAGGCGTCTGGTGAGGCGAGCTATTTGGCGCCCTACGACTTGTCCGTTGCACTAGAGCGTCTACATCTGTTTATTCCAGCGCTGGATAATGAGTACAAAGACAAATCATTGTTTGAACCGGAAACTCGAGACTTGCCTTTGATCAGTGAATTTGACCGCAAATTCCATGAGCAAGTGCCCAATATCACTTTGACAATCGATGACTTTTGGCTGCAAGGCTACAAGGTCGGCAAAACTCATATGGATGTGCAGCGTCAAGGTGACAGCATAGAGTGGAAAAAGCTCTCGTTTGAAAGCGGCAGTAATAAAGTGGATATGAGTGGTTCTTGGTTACTCAAAGGGGATCAGAGTCATACCAAGCTCAATGTTGATATGTCTGGCGATAACAACAGTGATCTGATGGAACGATTTGGTATTTCGTCGGGTATTCAACGGGCTCCGTTCCAAATGAGCTCGAATGTTGAGTGGGACGGCGCGCCTTGGGCAATGAAGGTGAGTACTCTACAAGGTAATGTGAGTACCGCGTTGGGTAAAGGCGTTATTTCAGATGTTAGCGGTGCAGCTCGCTTACTGGGGTTATTCAGCCTTGATTCGATTATTCGCAAAATGCAGTTGGACTTCACAGACGTGTTTGATGAGGGAATGGCATTTAACTCCATCACAGGGAGTGGCCAGATTAAAAATGGAGTCTTCCTAACCAACGATATTCAGATGGACGCGGTGGCGGGTGAAATGTCGATTCGTGGTTTAGCCAACCTTAACAGTCGTAGCGTTGATGCGGAAGTAAACTTCGTACCTGATATCACCTCTGGAATTCCGGTATTAACCGCTTTTGCTGTAACCCCTCAGACTGCCTTGTATGTATTGGCGATCACCACCGTAATCTCGCCGGTGGTAGAAGTCTTTACTCAGGTTAATTATGAGGTTAAAGGTCCACTGGATGCCCCAGTTGTTAAGGAACTGTCGAGAAGTAAGGGCGAATTCAAACTGCCTAAGAGTTTGCGTGAAGCAATAGAATAAGGAGTAAAACTCATGGAACGAGTTGGTTTGATACAAATGACTTCTGGCGCAGATGTGTCGGAGAACATCGCTTATATATCGAAGCAGGTTATCGCACTCGCTGATGCGGGTGCTGAGCTTATCGTCGCGCCAGAAAACTGCGTCGTGTTTGGTAGTCGAACCGATTACCATCAAGCAGCGGAGCAGATTGGGCAAGGAGAAATCCAGCACCAATTGGCGCAATTGGCAAAGCAGTGCCAAGTCTGGCTGGTAGTGGGCAGCATGCCGATTCGCCGTTCCTCTGGTGTTACGACAACCTGTTTGGTGTTCAATCCGCAGGGAGAGTGCGTCGCAGAGTATGACAAGCTACACATGTTTGACGTTGATGTGGCGGATGGTCACAGCCGTTATCGAGAGTCAGAAACCTTTACTCCAGGCTCACAAATTGTGTCTCTCAAAACCCCGATCGGTCATCTAGGGCTTACAATTTGTTATGATGTGCGTTTTCCTCAGTTGTATAACGAGTTAGCCCAACGTGGCGCCGATCTGATTCTGGTTCCCGCCGCATTTACGGCTGTCACGGGAGAGGCGCATTGGCAAGCGTTACTGAGAGCACGCGCGATAGAAAGCCAAAGCTGGGTCTTGGCTGTTAACCAATGCAATATTCATCCTTGCGGAAGAGAAACGTGGGGACACTCAATGGTGATCTCCCCTTGGGGCGAGGTGATCGCAAGTTTAAACAATCAGCCTCAAAATCTGGTGGTCGATATCGATCTCAATCAAGTACAAGAATTGAGAGCAGCGATGCCTGTGCTTAAACACACCAGGTTTGACAATCATTTAAAGTGTAAGAGCGAAGTATGACAATTAATCATGTAGAAGACGCGTTGCTAGGGGCCGCAGGCCTGACGGAGCAAGATGTTGCAGATACCTTAGCAAGTATGGCGACGCGCCAGATTGACTATGCTGATATCTATTTCCAGTCAAGCTGGCATGAGTCATTGGTGCTGGAAGATAGCATCATTAAAGATGGCTCGTTCAATATTGATTGTGGTGTGGGGGTTCGTGCCGTAACGGGTGAAAAAACGGGCTTTGCTTACTCAGACCAAATTCAGCTCGAAGGGTTAAAGCAAAGTGCCATTGCGGCGCGAGGCATTGCTCAACACGGTCAAAATGCGACTGTACAGGCGTTTAAACGTACAGATAACCAAACGATTTATGATGCAGTAAACCCATTAGCAAGCTGGGAAAAAGTGCAAAAGACACAACTGCTAAAAGAGTTAGATGCATACATTCGTACCAAAGAACCATTGGTAAAAGAAGTGTCGATCAGCATCAGTGGGGTTCACGAGCAAATGCTGGTGGCCGCAACTGATGGTACTTATGCCGGAGATGTTCGTCCATTGGTTCGCTTGTCGATCAGTGTTCTTGCACAGCGAGGCGATCGCCGTGAGCGTGGCAGTGCTGGTGGCGGTGGTCGTTTTGGCTATGATTTCTTTTTGTCGGAAAATGATGGCGTGAAAGTGGCTTATCATTTTGCCGATGAAGCGATTCGTATGGCGCTTATCAATTTGGAAGCCGACGCAGCGCCTGCTGGGGCAATGCCAGTGGTCCTTGGCTCAGGTTGGCCCGGTGTATTGCTCCATGAAGCGGTTGGTCATGGCTTAGAGGGTGACTTTAACCGTAAAGAGTCTTCTGTATTCAGTGGCAAGGTAGGGGAGAAAGTGACCTCTGAGCTGTGTACGATTGTGGATGACGGTACGTTGAAGGATCTGCGTGGCTCACTAAATGTTGATGACGAAGGTGTCGTTGGTCAATACAACACGTTAATTGAGAATGGTGTGTTGAAAGGTTACATGCAAGACAAGCTCAATGCTCGCTTGATGGGAGTCAACCCAACAGGTAATGGACGACGTGAGTCGTATGCCCATTTACCAATGCCTCGTATGACAAATACTTACATGTTGCCGGGTCAGCATACGCCAGAAGAGATCATCTCAACGGTTAAGAAAGGTCTGTACGCACCAAACTTTGGTGGTGGTCAGGTCGACATTACATCGGGTAAGTTTGTCTTCTCAGCATCTGAAGCGTATTTAATTGAAGATGGCAAGATTACCCGACCAGTAAAAGGGGCAACGCTTATCGGCTCTGGTATTGAAGCAATGCAGCAAGTCTCTATGGTCGGAAACGATTTGAGCATTGACCGCGGCGTCGGTGTCTGTGGTAAAGCGGGCCAAAGTGTACCGGTTGGTGTTGGTCAGCCTACCTTGAAGTTAGACTCACTGACCGTGGGCGGTACTGAGTAAATCATTCAAGCGGCATGACTAGAAATAAATAAGGGTTGGCACTAAAGGCCAACCCTTATTGTTTCTGAATTGAGTTAGATACCGTCTCGCTCAATTGGACAGCTCATGCAGCGCGCACCACCACGACCGCGGCCAAGTTCATTACCAGGAATGGTCAGTACTTCAATACCTGCTTTGTCGTATTTTTCATTGGTGTAGACGTTTCTCTCGTAGCCAATAACTACGCCAGGTTTAACGGTGAGAACGTTGTTGGCGTCATTCCACTGCTCACGTTCAGCTTCATAGCTATCGCCACCCGTTGTAATGATCTTCAGGTAGTCGACGCCGAGTGCTTGTTCAATGGCATGAATATAGCTTGGCACCTTTTCTACCTTCATTTCACCGTCATCTTTCGCGCTGAGACGCCAAGTCTCGAGATCTTTACGCATGATTTCTGGGTAAACAGAGAAAGTATCAATATCCATATGTGTCATGACCGTATCTAGGTGCATGCAGGAACGGTGTTTAGGCAGATCAATCGCGATCACTTCTTTGGCTTGACCATTTTTGAACAGGCTAGCCGCAAGATTTTCAACACCTTGAGGCGTAGTACGTTCAGACATACCAATGAGTACCGCCTCTTTACCAATCACTAATACATCGCCGCCTTCGATGTTGGCGTTATCGTAATGCAGATCCTCGTCGCCGAAGTACTTAATAAAGTCCTGACCAGCAAACACAGGGTGCCAGCGATAAATGGCCCGCAAGTGATTGGTTTCACGCTGGCGAGCTGGCTTCATCATAGGGTTTAGTGACACACCACCATACACCCAGCATGACGTATCGCGGGTGAATAAATGATTAGGCAGTGGTTCAATGACGAAATCCAATGGGCGATGCATTTTAGGTAGCATCGAAGAGGATTGAATCGGTAGCTCGGAATAGGCGAGGCCACCTAATAGCACTGTCGCTAAGTGCTCGTTATCCATATCAGCGAGATATGCGCGTAAGTCGCGGGCAAAAATGGGCCCGTAACGTAGATCAGAGATTTGAGTGTTGAGTAACCAGTGTTTTGCCTCAGCCACTGCCAAGGTTTCGACTAATAGGTCGTGAAGGAGTAGTACCTCAACGCCTTGCTCGGTGAGAGTTTGGGCAAACTTATCATGCTCTTCCCCTGCTGCTTCGACAGCAAGTACATCATCAAAGAGTAGCTCGTGACAGTTAGAGGGAGTTAAGTGGGTCAGCGCTCGCTCTGGGCGGTTTAACAGGACTCGTCTTAACTGGCCAACTTCAGAGCCTACATACAGCTTACTCATTTTGTATCCTTACAGTGTTTTCCTGAGCGTATTTATGACAAGGTTGTGATCAATATGCAAGCAACCAGAGTGGAGCTAAATTTTACAAAATCAACTAAAGTTGGTTTTATATGTTAACTGGTATTTGTTTTTGTTTATAAACAACCAAAATTGATAATTAAACTGAAACGGAACGAACTGACTGGCTATTCGCTTATTGCTTATGCTGTGAATGGTGAACATTGTCATCAATAGAATAGCTATGCAAAAAAGCGGAGAAAGCGAAACAATTAAGCGAGATTTATGCAAAAAAGGGGCGACTGAGTATATGCATAGGAAAAAAATAAAAACGCATAATAAAAACCAAGCGATAGTGGCTGCGAGCAATACAAAACTCTAAATCACCCAGATGATAAAAAATTGTTAACTTTCTCAGGGTGTGAGCTTGATCGTTCTTTGACGTACCAACATCAAGGCTAAAAGATCCCGATCTTCTGCTATTCCGGGTAGTATTTTCGTTGGATCCATGCGATAGTCCGTTGCGTTAAATTATGATCATTTTTGCCACTATCTGGAGCACAATCTATGTCTCATGAAGATGAATATCTATCAGTCGAAGAATTAATTGAGATTCAAAAGGAAGAGACTCGCGACATCATTCAAGCGTTACGAGAAGATGGTAGTGATCCAGATGCGCTGTATGAAATTGAACACCACTTGTTTGCTGAAGACTTTGATACGCTGGAAAAAGCCGTCGTTGAAGCGTTTAAGATGGGCTTTGAAGTACTAGAAGCGGAAGAGACGGAAGACGAAGACGGCAATAAGCTGCTTTGTTGTGATGCGACGATGGAGTCGGCACTTGATGCTGAAGCCATTGATGCGCAAGTCGAGAAGCTGATTCATTTAGCTGAAAAGTACGACATTATTTATGATGGCTGGGGTACTTACTACGAAGGTGAAGATGCCCTATACCCGGAAGAAGACGACGAAGAGTAATTCCGTCAGTTCATATAAAAATGCCAGTCCAAGTGACTGGCATTTTTGTATCTTTATCTCAATCGCTTGATTATAATCGGGTGGAATTTGATCTAGCTCAATATCTCGATTGGTACTCTCATCTATGCAGCTTTCACTCGCCGGCCTTTGGCAAATCTCACCGCTTACAGATTTATCTGTTCCCCAAGACGATATTAGCTTTCCGGCGCCATTGAGCGATAAGCTACCAAAGGCGTTGTCGGAGCAAGAGATCGCTCAGCAAGAGTGGCACTTGATGCACGATATTGAAGTGGATGACGCTATGCTCTCCTTTCCATCGGTGGATCTGATTCTGGGTGGTGTTGATTACCATGCTGAAGTTCGTCTTAACGGCATCGCTGTGTTTGATTGCGACGGCTCCCAAGCCGAGTACAAGAAAGACATTCGTGCCTATCTACAAAAAGGTCGTAATCGATTTGAAATCTTGTTTTTAGAAGAAGAGGAAGATCTCTTATTTGCCGACGACCAGGTTGAGCTGTGTTCTTTGGGGGAACAGGTCTACAAGCCGTTCGATTCCCGTATTGGCATCTGGCGAGAGCCCTATTTGCAGTTCATTCGCCATGTTCGTTTAGAACATATTTCGACAGAACAGATTTGGCATCACGGAGGGGGATGTGAATTTATGGTCGATCTCCACTACACAACATACTCTCCGGGGTTGGTCTCCGCATCAGTGAAGTTCAATGGCATGACCTACCACTTGCCCATCGATGTTCGTAGCGATCATGCGAGTGCATTGTTTCAAGTTGAAGCGCCAATCTATGCCGATCTTACTGCGCCGGATCCAGCGGATTTGTATCAGCTAGAGGTGATGTTGGATGGCCAAGTTCAGCGCTTCAACATAGGCCTAAGTAAAGACCTATGTGTCACACACTTCCCGCTATAAAGAGTGTTGTTGTCTAAGCGTGAGCACTATGCCAGTGAGTAAACTGGCCGTGGTGCTTGCGTTGCCATACTTTCTCGTGGAAATAGTACGCCACGGTATTTATGCTAGGCTCAATGGCAGCCATGATGCCACCGACGAATGCGTCACCAGTCAGCAAATACACCACGCCAAACGCGACGCTAAAATGAACCACAGCAAAACTGGTTGTCTTGATTTTGGCCGAACGCGCCAAGGTTTTTAGTGCCTTGCTACGGCTCCAAACTTGTTCGTGGAAGTAGAATGCAACGGTATTAACGCTTGGTTCTATCATCGCGATCAGACTGCCTAATAAAATATCTCCAGTCAGTATGTATGCAACACTGAACGCAATCGTAAAGTGAAGTGCAGCAAAAGTAAGCGTCTTTTTCATGATGAAGCCCAATCGTGGTTGTTTCGATAAGACTATTATTGAGAATTATTCTTATTAGTTAAATCTGCTTGATGCTATTAATTTGATAGGTTTTATCGATTAAAAAAAGCGCGGTGAACGCGCTTTTTTCATGTTGGGCGAGTTAAGCTGCGTACTTAGCCTTGCGGTTTCACCACCATTACATTGATTGGTGAGTTTTGAACGACTTTACTGGCCACTGAGCCGAGCACAACTTTATCGATCTTCGAGCGTTTGTGGCTTGGCATAATGATCAGGTCTGCGCCTAACTTTTCAGCATAGTCTAAGATGGTTGAGTACGTTTTGCCTTCTGCGACGTGCGCTTTATATACCACTTCCTCTGGGATGTGTTGTGAGGCAAACAGCTTTAACTGAGCTTCAACATCATCACGCATTTTCTGCGCAGCATCTTTAGGGAAGTAGGTGGCTACCATAGACATGTGAATGCCAGGCAAAACATTCAATAGGTGAACTTGCGCGTTCGCATGCTTCGCGTGCCATACCGCTTGCTCAATGGCTTTATCAGAAAAACCTTTGTCATTTAAATCGACTGGAACAAGAATCTGCTTGTACATTGTTTATTCTCTTTGGCATTGCTTCTTACTTGAAGCTGAATAAATGCGTCCTTAACTAAAGTATAGCCCCGCAACACAGCGGGGCTGACAAACTTACGCGCTCAATTCATCCTTACGAGCTCGTCTTCTTTGATTCATCGCTAGACCAATCAAAATTAGCAAGGCTGGAACAAATACCCACTCTTTCATTGGTCGATCGGCATCAACCACAACAGAGCGAATTTCCCAGTCAAAATCAACGCCGGCAGATTCAGCTGGACTACCAAACTCAACCATATCAACAATCATGCGACCATTGTCATTGTTGAGCATCAGGCCCATTGAAGATATACGTTCATCGGCGCTTGCTGCAGTATCATCGAACGGCAGGCGAACAGTCTTAGAGACAAAGTCGCCTTCTAGGTTCTCACCAGCGACTAACAGTTCAATTTCTTGACCTACAGGTAGCTGTTCAGTAATCGCTGCGATCTCTGTACCTGGGTGAAGTACCTTCGCCGGATAAATCTGATCCCACCAGAAACCAGGGCGGAAGAAAGTAAACGTTAGTACCAAGAGTAATACCGTTTCCCACCATTTGTTCTTAGTAAACCACCAACCTTGTGTTGCCGCTGAGAATATCAGCATAGCGATCACTGAAGATATGATCGTGAGCATTAAATGCCACCACGAGTCGATTCCCATCAACAATAATTGCGTGTTGAAGATAAACATGAACGGCAGAATAGCTGTTCGAATATCGTAAGTGAAGCCTTGAATACCCGTACGGATTGGATCGGACTTCGCTATCGCTGCCGCTGCAAACGCTGCCAAACCTACTGGTGGTGTATCATCGGCCAAAATACCAAAGTAGAACACAAACAAGTGGACAGCGATCAATGGGATGATTAAACCACTTTGCGCACCAAGGGTGACAATAACTGGCGCCATCAAGGTTGATACAACGATGTAGTTCGCTGTTGTTGGCAGGCCCATACCCAAAATTAGACTGATAACTGCCGTAAACAGCAACATCAGGATGATGTTACCGCCAGAGATAAACTCAACGAAATCAGTCATCACTAGACCGATACCTGTTAGCGTTACAACACCTACAACCGTACCCGCGGCCGCTGTTGCAACACCGATACCAATCATATTGCGGGCACCGGTTACTAAACTCTCTAGCAGGTCAATAAAGCCTTGTTTCGTTTGTTCAGCAACCGAACCTTGCTTAGACAGTGCCGCCATCAAAGGACGCTGAGTCACCAAGATAAAGATCATAAATACCGTTGCCCAGAATGCCGATAAGCCTGGCGAGAAACGTTCAACGGTTAGACACCACACCAAAACAACGATAGGCAGCAGGTAATGCAGGCCAGATTTGATCGTTGGTCCCGGTTCTGGAACTTCTGTCAGTTCGGCATCGATCTCAATCGCCCCTTCTTTGGCGTACTTAGCTGAAATGCTGACTAAGCCAACGTAGGCGATGAGTAGAGCAACCGTGACGATTGGTGTTGCTGCTTCGCCGAATACATCTTTGGTCCAGCCGACACCGTAGTAAACAACAGCACTGATAACGCACAAGCCTAGAATCGTCCCGGTGAACGAGAGCAGGCTTTGCACAACGGTAGGAACGCGGCGGCGTGGAAGCCCCGTCATACCTGCTTTACAGGCTTCTAAGTGAACAATATAGATCAGTGCAATGTAAGAGATCAGTGCCGGTAAGATCGCGGCTTTAATCACTTCTACATACGAGATACCCACATACTCCACCATTAGGAATGCCGCAGCACCCATGATAGGAGGGGTAAGCTGACCATTTGTCGAAGCGGCAACTTCGACAGCACCTGCTTTAGTTCCCGGGAAACCAACACGTTTCATTAAAGGAATGGTGAAGGTACCAGTAGTAACGACGTTAGCAATAGAAGAGCCTGAAACCAGACCTGACAAACCAGATGCAACGACGGCAGCCTTTGCAGGACCACCTTTCATATGGCCAAGTAGTGAGAATGCCACTTTGATAAAGTACGCACCCGCACCCGCGCGCTCAAGCATGGCGCCAAACAGGACAAAGAGGAATACGAACGACGTTGAAACGCCCAGAGCGACACCAAAGACCCCTTCTGTGGTCAGCCACAGGTGTGACATCGCTTTGTTTAGGCTTGCCCCTTTGTGCGCGATAACGTCTGGCATGTATGGGCCACCAAAGGTGTAAAGCAAGAATACCGCTGCTACAACCATGAGAGGTGGACCTAATGCGCGTCGAGTCGCTTCAAGAAGCAAGGTCATACCCATCACGGCAACCACAATATCCATCGTTGTTGGCGCGCCAGAGCGTTCCGCAAGTTGGGTATAGAAAATATAGATATAGGCGGCAGCAAAGCTTCCTGCTAGAGCCAAAACCCAGTCCACTGCAGGAATGCGATCTCGAGGTGAGTTCTTTAATGCAGGGTAGGCGGTAAACGCCAAAAAGACCGCGAACATCAGATGGATAGAACGCGCTTCAGTATCATTAAGTACGCCAAAATCAAAAATGAACGGCAGGGGAGATGCGTACCAAAGTTGGAATAGTGACCAACATAGTGGCACAAACCATAAGATACGGCCTGGAATTCCGCTAGGGGAACGAGCACCAGTATCGGCTTGAGCGACCATATCTTGCACATCTTGAGACGGAGATGTTGTCTTCGACATGTACTTTATCCTTGTTATATATGGCTCAATGTGTGTTGTTATTTATGAACCTGTATTTTGCATCTTTCAGTTTAGTGAATAGATGGAATATTGCTCAGTTGTCTGTTTTCTTAGGTATAAAACGAACAAGAGTTTCAAACAGTGAAACTCAAAATAGATGGCGGCTTAGATGCCACGAGATAATGACCAGGGAAGCACGAAGCTTCCCTGGGACAAAGAGCGCTTACTTAAGTAGGCCGATCTCTTTGTAGTATTTCTCTGCACCTGGGTGTAGAGGGATAGAAAGACCAGCTTGAACCATGTCTTCTTTCTTCAGGTTGGCAAACGCTGGGTGTAGACGTTTGAACGTATCGAAGTTTTCGAATACGGCTTTCGCTACGTTGTAAGCAACGTCATCAGATACGTTTGCTGTCGTTACCATAGTTGCAGCAACACCAAAGCTGTTTACGTCTTTGTCTGTACCACGGTACATGCCAGCTGGTACTGTGCTGTATGCATAGTATGGGTTGTTTGCTACGATCTCGTCGATCTTAGCACCCGTTGCGGATACTAGTTTCGCATCACAAGATGTTGTTGCTTCTTTGATTGATCCGTTTGGATGGCCAACAACGTAAACGAACGCGTCGATTTTGTTGTCACAAAGTGCTTGAGAACGCTCAGAACCTTTAAGCTCAGATGCTAGCTTGAAGCTGTCGTTAGTCCAGCCCATCGCTTCCATTACTACACCCATAGTCGCACGGTCACCAGAACCTGGGTTACCGATGTTTACGCGCTTGCCTTTCAGGTCTGATACATTTTCGATACCAGCATCGCTGCGTGCGATGATGTTGAAAGGTTCTGTGTGTAGAGAGAACATTGCACGTAGATCTTTGTACGGGCCTTGTTCAGCAAACTTACTTGTGCCGTTGTAGCCGTGGTACTGCCAGTCAGACTGAACGATACCGAAATCTAGCTCGCCTGCACGGATAGTATTCACGTTGTAGATCGAACCACCAGTCGACTCTACTGAACAACGAATGTTGTGTTCTTTACGGCCTTTGTTAACCAGCTTACAAATCGCACCACCTGTTGGGTAGTAAACACCGGTTACAGAACCTGTACCGATAGTGACGAATTCTTGAGCGTTAACCGCGCCAGCACCCATTACAGCAGCTGCAATAGCGCCGACTTTAATAAGTTTGTTTAATGCCATGAATTTCCCTTCCTTTATTCATTATTAACCCCATTGCAAGTTTAGTTGCTTTGGGAGTTTCCTATTAACGGAAACGGCATCTTTTTCAATCCGTATGTTGAAAAAGTGGCTGAATAATACCAAAAAATCGGCAGATAATTACACGAATGTTAACAAATGTAGTAAAAAAGACTGACTATTTAATCAATATAGGTAACTTTTAATAAGGTTAAAGTTATTAAAAATCAATAATTTATGATTAATGCTTGCAATGAAAGGGATTTGTTTAAGATGTGATCTCAATCACGCCGTGAAATTGACGGCGTGATTGGCATTTTTGTGATGAATATTGGTTAACCTGCATACTCAAATAGGTCGCACACGGAGTTAAATAGCTGCTCTGTAGTGACCGACAAGGTTGGAGTAATGAATATGGTATCGTCACCTGCGACAACACCAAGTATGCCTTCTGCTTTGCCAAGTGAATCAAGTAAGCGAGCGATAAGCTGTGCAGCCCCTGGACCAGTATGAATCACGACTAGAGCGTTGTTGTGGTCAATATCGAGCACCAACTCACGCAGTGAACTTGAAACAGTAGGCACGCCCAGTTCAGCAGGAAGACAGTACACCATTTCCATTTTGGCGTTGCGAGTACGCACTGCGCCAAACTTGGTCAACATACGGGAGACTTTCGACTGGTTGATGTTCTCAAAGCCTTCATTCTTAAGAGCTTCAACGATATCACCCTGAGAGCCAAAACGTTCTTCTTTTAGCAGGGCCTTAAAAGCGCGAACGAGGTTATCTTGTTTTTCTGAATGACGCATGGTCTGTTCACCAGTTGATTTATAAATGCGAGTGAATATTTTCGCATAGCTATGCACTTTAAGCCATGGTCTTGCATCAATTATGTCTAAGATATCACTGTAAACTCACATAAAACTAGTGAGAGAAATATAACTTAACCCTTTGTCACACAAGGTGAATGAGGGATAATGCTCTCGCCTTTGTGGCACGTTTTTGTTGGATTGCGCAAGGTCGCAAAGCTGACGTTAATTGATTGTAATCAGGATGTGATTGGTTTAGTTTTGACACAGCTGATTACAAACCGCCCTACAAGACATATATAAGAGAGTCATCTCAAGGAGAACTACGATGAAAGTAGCCGTTATTGGTGCCGCTGGAGGCATCGGTCAAGCCCTAGCCCTTTTACTTAAAAACCGTCTTCCTGCTGGATCGGATCTAGCACTGTATGACATTGCACCAGTGACCCCAGGTGTTGCTGCGGATCTAAGCCACATCCCGACCCCTGTATCAATTAAAGGCTTTGCGGGTGAAGACCCAACACCGGCGCTAGAAGGTGCTGATGTTGTTCTGATTTCTGCAGGTGTTGCTCGTAAACCAGGTATGGATCGTGCTGACTTGTTCAACGTGAATGCGGGTATCGTAAAATCATTGGCTGAAAAGATTGCGGTTGTATGTCCTAAAGCCCTTGTAGGTATCATCACCAACCCTGTAAACACGACAGTGCCAATTGCCGCTGAAGTACTTAAAAAAGCAGGTGTTTATGACAAGCGTCGTTTGTTCGGTGTAACAACACTGGATGTGATTCGTTCAGAAACTTTCGTAGCTGAACTTAAAGATAAAGATCCAGGCGATGTACGAGTGCCTGTTATTGGTGGTCACTCTGGTGTGACTATTCTACCTCTACTTTCTCAAGTTGAAGGTGTTGAGTTTACAGACGAAGAAGTCGCGGCACTAACTAAACGTATCCAAAACGCAGGTACTGAAGTTGTTGAAGCAAAAGCGGGTGGCGGCTCTGCAACACTTTCAATGGGTCAAGCGGCGTGTCGCTTTGGCCTTGCAATGGTGAAAGCGCTGCAAGGTGAAGAAGTAATTGAGTACGCTTACGTTGAAGGTGATGGCGAACACGCGCCATTCTTTGCTCAGCCAGTGAAACTAGGCAAAGAAGGTGTAGAAGAAGTTCTAAGCTACGGTCCACTCAGCGACTTCGAGAAGTCAGCGCTTGATGGCATGCTTGAGACGCTTAATGGTGACATCCAAACAGGTGTCGATTTCGCTAAGTAAACGCTTGCTACAAGATTGAATAGAGCCGACTTTCGAGTCGGCTTTTTTGATCTATCCTGTCGCGGATACGTAACTCAATAAAAAGAGGAGATAAGCGATGGATATTGGTCAAATCAAGAAAGGTATGTTGGTTGAATGCCAGCAAGGCATCGGTAAAGTACTGGTGGTCGATGAAGCAAATCAATCAGTGTTAGTAGAGTCGAGAGATTCTCATCAACAATTTGCCGCGCACATTGATGAGTTGATGGATGATCCGCAACTTCATCAAGGCTGTGAGAAGTATTACTAGCACGCTATTAATGACAATAAAAAAGCGAGCATGTGCTCGCTCTTTTACCGCTATTAGCAATTATTTACGTACCGCGATTGCTTCGATCTCGATACCAACGTCTTTCGGCAGACGAGCCACTTCAACACAAGAGCGAGCTGGGTAGTTGGCAACTTTGTGCTCATCGAAAAACTTACCGTAAACTTCGTTTACGGTGCCAAAATCGTTGAGGTCTTTAACAAATACAGTCATTTTAACGATATCGGTAACAGACAGGCCAGACGCTTCAACAACGGCTTTTACGTTATCAAGAGATTGACGCGCTTGCTCTGCGATATCCGCTGATACTTCACCCGTCGCAGGGTTTACTGGGATTTGGCCAGAAGTGAGTACCATATTACCTAGGTCTACACCTTGAACGTATGGGCCGATAGCTGCTGGAGCTGATTCAGTGTGAAGTACTTTAGTCATTATTATGTTCCATCTGTTTAGGGTTCGTGGAAAGGGAACTCAGTGTGCCGCGATTTACGGGCTGGGTAAAGAGAAAATCCCCACTTAAGTGAAGCAGGGATTGATCAACCTTTGACTCTAGACGATCGCCTTTGTATTAGCGCTCGGTGACAATCTCACGCGAGAACACTTTTTCACAGTATTTACACTTCAAGCGAATATCTTGCTTTTTCTCAAACACTTTAAAGCTGCTTTCCACGGGCTCTCCGTGGGTAATACAGTTGGTGTTCGGGCATTCAAATACATTGTTAACTTGCTCTGGAAGTTCCAAAGCAAGCTTCTTAACCACATGGTAATCTTCAATTTGGTTAACGGTCGCATGCGGAGCATACAAAGCCAACTTGCTCGCTTGCTCTTCGGTAATGAAGACATTTTCTATCTTGAGAAGGTCTTTATGGCCAAGTGCTGAGGAAGGAAGGTTTAGCCCGACCGTTACACGTTGCTCTGACTTGTGCATTGAGAACAATTTCAGCACTTTAATGCCTATTTGAGCAGGAATATGGTCGATAACTGTGCCGTTTTTAATTGCTTCAACCTGCAATTGAGTTTCTTTGTTCATGAGTGTCTCCCTCGATTACAGTGTTTCGTTGAGTACAAGTGCCAGCAAAGCTTGTCGTGCGTAAACACCGTTCTCAGCTTGCTCGAAGTAGTAGGCGTATGGAGTCTTATCGACATCGACGGTGATCTCGTCCACACGCGGTAATGGGTGAAGCACTTTTAGGTTTTCTCGTGCTTGTTCCAGTAGGGCTGCGGTAAGAATGTAGGCCGATTTAATGTGGGCATATTCTGACTCATCAAAACGCTCTTTCTGTACTCGCGTCATATACAGAACGTCTAGTTCAGGAATGACGCTTTCCATGTCGGTGTGTAGGCTGTATGCGATGCCCGCTTCATCTAACTCTTCACAAATGTAATCTGGCATTGCCAGCGCTTCTGGGGCAATAAAGAAGAAGCGTACGTTGTCGAATTTAGCTAACGCTTGAGTAAGAGAGTGTACGGTGCGGCCGTATTTTAAGTCTCCAACAAAAGCCACGTTGAGATTATCAAGTCGGCCTTGAGTCTCGGCGATAGAGAACAGGTCGAGTAAGGTTTGCGTTGGGTGTTGATTGGCTCCGTCGCCACCGTTGATTACAGGGACACCGTTTGAAAACTCTGAAGCAAGACGCGCTGCCCCTTCTTGCGGGTGGCGCATCACAAACGCATCAACATAAGAGGAGATGACTTGTACAGAGTCTGCCAAGGTTTCGCCTTTTTTCGCCAGTGATGTGTTACCACCATTGTCGAAGCCAATCACATCGCCACCGATACGTTGGATAGCCGTTTCAAATGACAAACGAGTACGGGTTGATGGCTCAAAGAAACAGCTGGCCACAACTTTGTTTTTAATAAGCTCTGGTCTAGGCTCAGCTTTAAGCTCACCCGCAGTTTTGACAATCAATTCTAGCTCTTCACGAGAAAGCTCAGGAATTGAGATAATGTGCTTGTTATAAAGCGTGTTTGTCATAATCATCTTCCCAGTCATGAATTTTAGGCACAAAAAAGCCCCCCATTACGGGAGGCTTTAGAAATTGGGGAGAATAGCAAAATAGAACGCCGATAAGCACGTTGGCTTACCCAGTGTAATACGCTTTGTAGAGCACGAATTACGTGGCATATTTTTACTACCTCCAGACAAATTGCCGAGCATTATACGCTGAAGATTTGTTAACGCAAGCGATTACCTCGAGGGTTTTTCTGTCGATATTTGGCCTTGTTTAACTACCGAGTGTGGCCACCATCACAGCTTTGATTGTGTGCATTCGGTTTTCAGCTTCATCAAACACAATGGAATGCTCTGATTCAAACACCTCTTCAGTGACTTCTAGGCCATTCATGCCATACTTTTCTGCCACTTCTTTACCTATGGTGGTTTCGTCGTTATGGAATGCTGGTAAACAGTGCATGAACTTAACTTGTGGATTGCCTGTTTTATTAATTACATCCATATTGACTTGATACGGTTTCATCATCGCGACGCGTTGATCCCATGCCTCTGGCGCTTCGCCCATAGAAACCCACACATCGGTGTACAGGAAGTCACAACCTTTTACGCCTTCCTCTACATTTTCTGTCAGGGTAATTTTTGCCCCTGTATGTTGAGCGATGGTTTGACACTGAGAGACCAACTCATCTTCTGGCCAGTAGGTTTTAGGTGCGACTAAGCGAATGTCCATCCCCATTTTGGCTGCGCCGACCAACAATGAATTACCCATGTTGTTGCGTGCATCACCCAGATAGGCAAACTTAATCTCATGTAACTGCTTACCACGACCATGTTCAAGCATGGTTAGGAAGTCAGCCAGAATTTGCGTTGGGTGGAACTCATCGGTGAGCCCGTTCCAGACGGGAACGCCTGCATAAGCGCCAAGCTCTTCGACAATCTCTTGACCAAAGCCTCGATATTCAATGCCATCGTACATGCGGCCAAGAACGCGTGCGGTGTCTTTCATCGACTCTTTGTGGCCGATCTGAGAGCCTGAAGGGCCGATGTAAGACACTTGTGCGCCTTGATCAAAGGCAGCAACTTCAAAAGCACAGCGGGTTCGAGTCGAGGCTTTTTCGAAGATCAAAGCGATGTTTTTACCAACCAAGGACTTTTGCTCGGTACCGGCATATTTCGCTTTTTTCAGATTGGCGGATAAATCGAGTAAAAACTGGATTTCTTTAGGCGTGAAATCCAGCAGTTTAAGAAAGTTTCGGTTACGTAGATTAAAGGCCATACTCCAGTCCTTGAATGTTCATTCACTTAATGGAGTTAGTTAAACATAACTAGACAGCGTTTGTGAATAATTATTTGATAAAAATGCCGAGATATGAATTATATCTCGGCATTAGTGACTATAAATTCTCCTCAGCAAACTCTGCCAAGCGGCTACGAACGACACCATTGAGGTGGATGTTGGCGCTGCCTTCGAAGTTCTTGAAGCGTTCAACCATGTAGGTTAATCCTGAAGTAACAGGGGTGAGATAGTGAGAGTCGATTTGCGCTAAGTTACCTGAGCAGACGATCTTGGTTCCTTCACCACAGCGGGTAATGATGGTTTTTATCTGTGAAGCGGTCAGGTTTTGACATTCATCAAGTAAAACAAAGGCGTTTTGGATCGAGCGCCCGCGCATAAAGTTGATCGATTTGAATTGAATGTTGGCCTTATCACAAATGTATTTCAACGATCCTTCTGTGCAGTGATCGTGCTTGTGAAGGGCTTCCAGAGTGTCAGTAACTGCCGCTAACCAAGGCAACATTTTCTCTTCTTCACTACCGGGTAAGAAGCCGATTGATTCGCCAATGTCTGGCGTGTTTCGGGTCACAATGATCTTATCAAACAAGCCTTTTTCGATGCTTTGTTCAAGCGCGGCTGCCATGGCGAGCAGTGTTTTACCACTACCAGCCGCCCCGGTAAGGATGACGAGATCGATATCCGGATCCAAGAGCGCATCCAATGCCATGCCTTGATAGATGTTTTTCGGGGTAATGTCCCAAGCACGTCGGTGCATCATGCGTTCGCGGCTAAGATCTTTAATGGTGATCTTATCAGGGGTGATCGCTTCAACGCGACCTGCAAAGTCACTCTCTTCATCAATGATGTATTGATTGAGATAAGTGGGCTCGAAAGGATCTCTGGCGAGGGTGTGGTAGGTGCTACCTGCGAGATTCTTGCTTTGCACATCGTCAACATTGCTCCAGAACTCCCCTTCGATTTGTTGGAAACCTTTGGTGAGGTACTGAACATCATCGATCAGCTGGTCAGTGCGATAATCCTCAACAAAACGTACTCCAGCACCTTTGGCGCGTAAGCGCATGTTGATGTCTTTGGTGACGAGGATAACTTCTCTTGGTGCTCGTTTGTTTTGTAGGTAGAGCACACCATTAAGAATGCGATTATCTCCTGCTTTGTCGGCAAAAGCTTTGACCGTCTCTTGCAGTTCGAAGTCGGCCAAGATGGCGATATGTCCGGTGTTTTCTTTGTCTTTGTTAATTGGGATACCTTCTGATATTTCATCAGGGGTGGCGTCTTTGAACATGGCTTCCAGCGCTCGTATCGCCACGCGGGCATCACGAGCAACATCGCGCTTACTGTCTTTAATTCGGTCGAGTTCTTCCAGTACAGTCATCGGAATGACGACATCGTGTTCTTGAAATGAGTAGATGGCTAGAGGTTCATGAAGAAGGATATTTGTATCGAGGACAAAAAATTTCCGGTCTGTATCACCCATAAGCGTCTCCTTGCCGATTGACGGCTTGCTTACCCCTCATGCTGCGCATGAAGTGGTCTACCTGCGGTCGCTTGCAGAGTGTAGCCAGGTAATCAGAGATCACTGATGGTTTGACTACAAAAACTGCAAACCCGTGTTGATCGTCGTCCTAGAGAGATGCATCACTTGTGCCAGCCATAAAATTGACGTTTAGCCTGCACCCTCATCAATAAGTATAAGCGCGAATTTCAACACTCCTAATTAGAAGTGCCACTGATTTCTTACACTTTGATGTCATGTGCAGCTTTAAGAAAAAATTGTTGTTTTTTGAGGCCTTTGTACGTGACCAATATCACAGGTTCGAGTAAGATTAGCGACCTTTTTCTGCGCAGCCACTGACTCTATTCCCCCGTCAGTCGCCTTTCAAGTTGACGCAGACTTACTACAATAAATAGACCCATTTTTAGACTTAAACAGATGAGGTAGTCGATTCATGACATTTGCTTTGGGCCAGCGCTGGATTAGCGATACAGAGAGCGATCTAGGTTTAGGAACCGTTGTAGCATTGGATGCTCGTACTGTGACATTAATGTTTGCAGCTTCTGAGGAAAACCGAGTATATGCTCGCACTGACGCGCCAGTTACCCGGGTGACTTTCAACAGTGGTGACCTGATTGAATGCCAACAGGGTTGGTCACTGAAAGTAGAGCAAGTGGTCGAAGAGCAAGATCTGTTTACGTACGTTGGTACCCGCGAAGACACAGGTGAGCAGGGTGTGGTGTTGCGTGAAATCATGCTTAGTAACCAAATTCGTTTCAATAAGCCACAAGACAAGCTATACGCTGGTCAGATCGATCGCATGGACAACTTTGTGCTGCGTTATCGTGCATTGATGAACCAATATGAACAACATAAGAGCCCGATGCGTGGTTTGTGTGGAATGCGTGCAGGGTTGATCCCTCATCAGTTATACATCGCGCACGAAGTAGGCCGTCGCCATGCTCCACGCGTACTTTTAGCCGATGAAGTGGGGCTAGGTAAAACCATTGAAGCGGGCATGATTATCCACCAGCAAGTACTGGCAGGACGCGCAGAACGTATTCTTATCGTTGTGCCTGAGACACTGCAGCATCAATGGTTGGTTGAAATGATGCGTCGCTTCAACCTGCACTTCTCTATTTTTGATGAAGAGCGCTGTATTGAAGCATTTGCCGATTCCGACAACCCATTTGATACCCAGCAATACGTGCTGTGTTCTTTGGATTTCCTACGTAAGAGTCGTAAACGTTTTGAGCAAGCCTTAGAAGGCGAGTGGGACCTACTGGTTGTCGACGAAGCGCATCACCTAGAGTGGAGTCCAGAAAAACCAAGCCGAGAATACCAAGTGGTTGAAGGATTAGCAGAGCGCACGCCGGGCGTTTTACTACTTACGGCAACGCCTGAGCAGTTGGGTCGTGAAAGTCACTTTGCTCGCCTGCGCTTACTTGATTCTGATCGCTTCTTTGATTACCAAGAGTTTGTCAAAGAAGAAGAGCAGTATGCGCCAGTTGCAGATTCAGTCAGTGCGCTATTCTCAGGTCAGAAGCTAGAGAACGATGCGAAAAATCAGATCACCGAACTGCTTTCTGAACAAGATGTTGAGCCATTATTTAGAATCATTGAGAGTGATTCAGGTGAAGAAGAGAAAGCGGCCGCGCGCCAAGAGCTTATCGATAATCTCATGGATCGTCATGGTACAGGGCGTGTTTTGTTCCGCAACACTCGAGCGGCGATCAAAGGTTTCCCTAAACGTAACGTGAACTTACTGCCAATGCCGATTCCGCAGCAATACACTACGTCTATGCGGGTCTCTGGCATGCTTGGCGGCAAGATGACAGCGGAAGCTCGCGCGGTTAAGAATCTTTATCCAGAAGAAATCTTCCAAGAGTTTGAAGGTGAAGATTCAAGCTGGTGGCAGTTTGACAGTCGTGTGAACTGGTTGCTTGAGAAGATCACTGAAAAGCGCAGCGAGAAGATTTTGGTTATCGCTTCTCGCGCCAGTACGGCATTGCAACTAGAGCAAGCTTTGCGTGAGCGTGAAGGGATCCGTGCGACGGTTTTCCATGAAGGTATGTCGATCTTGGAGCGTGACAAAGCAGCCGCTTACTTCGCTCAAGAGGAAGGGGGCGCTCAAGTTCTGATCTGTAGTGAAATTGGCTCTGAAGGTCGTAACTTCCAGTTTGCAAACCAGCTAGTGATGTTCGATTTGCCATTTAACCCAGACCTACTAGAGCAGCGTATTGGTCGTTTGGATCGTATTGGTCAGCATCGTGACATCGACGTTCATGTCCCTTATCTACAAGGCACCTCGCAAGCCATTTTGGCGCGCTGGTTCGACGAAGGCTTGAATGCATTTGCTGAAACCTGTCCAACTGGTCGCACTGTCTATGATAAATACGCGGATCGCCTGATTGAAATGCTGGCATCAGGAGATACCACAGAGCTCGATGAAGTTATCGCTGAGTCTGCGGCAATGAACAAAGAGCTCAAAGCACAACTTGAACAAGGTCGAGATCGCTTGCTTGAGATGCACTCAAATGGCGGTGAGAAGGCACAAGCGATCGTTGATAAGATCGCTTCAACGGACGGTGATACTAACTTAGTGACGTTCGCATTGAGCCTGTTTGATACCATTGGCTTAGATCAAGATGACAAAGGCGAAAACGCATTAGTCGTTACTCCATCAGAGCACATGCTGGTACCTAGCTATCCTGGCCTACCGTATGAAGGGGCAACCATCACCTTTGATCGCGATACTGCACTGTCTCGTGAAGATATGCACTTTATCAGTTGGGAGCACCCAATGATTCAAGGTGGTATTGATCTGCTGATGAGTGAAGGCGTGGGGACCGCTGCAGTCTCTTTGCTAAAAAACAAAGCGTTACCTGTCGGCACTATGTTACTTGAGCTGGTTTACAAGGTCGATGCTCAGGCTCCAAAGCGTAGTGGTATTAGCCGCTTCCTACCAACAACCCCAATTCGTTTGATGATGGATGGTAAGGGCAATGACTTGTCTGCACAGGTTGAGTTTGAAAGCTTTAACCGTCAATTGAGTCCAGTAGGTCGTCATATCGCGACGAAATTGGTGGCCTCGGTTCAGGCGCAGGTACACCAATTGATCGCTGCTGGAGAAGCGCTGATTGTTGAGAAAGTTGCAGCGATTCGTTCGCAAGCACAACAAGAGATGCAGGCAAGCCTCAACAGTGAGCTTGAGCGTTTACAAGCACTTAAAGCGGTCAACCCAAACATTCGTGATGAAGAGATTGAAGCGATTGATGAGCAAATCAAAGAGTTGACTGGCTATATTGGTCAAGCTCAGTATCAATTGGATTCGCTACGTATGATTGTGGTCTCCCACAACTAATTTTCGCGGTAATTGACGTTGTAGCGTGTATCGCCTCGCTGCAACGTCAACGACTTAGAAAACCTGAGCAATAAAATTATGGCTATGACAGAGTACAACCCACCGCGCGAGCCTTGGGTTGATATCGTATTTGAAGATGAACACATCTTGGTGGCAAACAAGCCTTCTGGGCTGCTATCCGTACCGGGAAGGTTAGCGGAGCACCACGACAGCTTATGGTCTCGTTTAGTCGCAGCTTATCCTGATATCCAAGTGGTGCATCGATTAGATATGGATACGTCAGGCTTGATGTTATTGGCAAAGCATAAGGAAGCGGAGCGTTCGCTGAAAAAGCAGTTTCAG
Source organism: Vibrio sinaloensis DSM 21326 (assembly GCF_000189275.1). GTDB lineage: Bacteria > Pseudomonadota > Gammaproteobacteria > Enterobacterales > Vibrionaceae > Vibrio > Vibrio sinaloensis. Next base: position 89,863 of record NZ_AEVT01000016.1, read on the forward strand.
TATCGCTTAACCCATAAAGTCTATTATGCACGTGTTTGGGGCCATCCTGCACAGCCACAAGGAGAGGTGGACTTGCCCTTGATATGCGATTGGCCAAATAGACCAAGGCAAAAGGTGTGTTTTGTAGACGGCAAACCATCGACAACGTTATATCAGGTTGCTAAGCGCGAAGAGCACACTTCGATTGTCCGACTATTACCAATCACAGGGCGTTCGCACCAACTTAGAGTTCACATGCAGATGCTAGGACACCCAATCGTCGGGGATGAATTCTACTCAGAAGGGGAAGCATTTGAGTTCTCTGATCGGTTAGCTCTGCATGCGGCCGAACTCAGTTTTTATCACCCCGCGAGTGAAGTTTTGCAAAGTGTGTTTGTTCCTTGTGACTTCTATCTTGAAGCCGAGGCGATGATCTTTAACTATTTTTCGCCTGTGCCAGAATTGCCAGATTACAAAATGCTGCCACACCCATAACAGAGTCGTTTCATTCATTTGGCAGTGAGAGGAGATCTTATGTCGCTGCCAAATGCCACTTCCCTACGCATTGCTTTTCTCGATCGAGCTACCATTCCTACACAAATAGAGTTGCCTCGCGTACCGTTTGACCATCAATGGTTGGAATATGATTTCACGTCTCCGGGGCAAGTGGTTGAACGCTTGCAAGGTGTTCAAGTCGTGATCACTAACAAAGTGGTTCTCGATCGTGAACAGCTAAGTCAGCTACCCGATTTGAAATTGATAGCGGTGTCCGCAACCGGGTTTAACAACGTAGATATTGATTACTGTGCAGAGCGCGGCATCGCAGTAACCAATGTACAAGGTTATGCGACTCAGTCTGTTCCAGAGCATGTTATCGCGATGATTTTTGCTCTTAAGCGCAATTTGATGGCGTATCACAATGACATTGCCGCGGGAGAGTGGCAGAGAAACAAGCAGTTCTGTTTCTTTACTCAGCCAATCGGTGATGTCGCGGGCTCGACGCTAGCGGTTGTGGGATCTGGCGCATTGGGGCAAGCAACCGCACAGCTAGCCAAAGCGGTGGGCATGCAAGTATTGTTCGCAGAAAGAAAAGGAGAGTCGTCTTGTCGGCCCGGCTTTGTACCTTTCGAAACCTGCTTAGAAGTCGCAGATGTGGTCAGCCTACACTGTCCATTGAATCAACAAACGCACAACTTAATTGGTGCTGATGAGTTGAGTAAAATGAAATCGACAGCCTTGCTTATTAATACAGGCCGCGGAGGACTTGTTGATGAGCAGGCACTTATCTGGGCGCTACAGCAGGGGGATATCGCGGCCGCGGGTGTGGATGTATTTACTCAAGAGCCCGCAGACACCTCAAATCCACTGCTCGCCAATATCTCACTGCCCAACTTGTTACTCACACCACATGTTGCTTGGGGAAGTGACTCCTCGATTCAAAACTTAGCCAATATACTTATCGACAACATAGCCGCGTTCGCTCGTGGAGAAAAACAGAATCGTGTGGTGTAAATTACGGCAAGCTCAATGGTTTGAAGTTATTGATTTTTCTATAAATTAATTAATGTGACCTAACTCTATGCATGACCATGTTTCTGCGTTCATTTATGGACTGAATCCATGAAATGTAAGAAATTATGACGGCAAATAATTTATAAATTAATGTCAGGAATTTGGTTATGGATAATACGCAACACACTCACCCGGTTACCTTTAGTGGTAAAGGGGGGGAATTTTTTGGAATTTGGATCGTGAACGTGCTGCTGTCTATCGTCACGTTAGGGATCTATTCTGCTTGGGCAAAAGTTCGAACCAAGCGATATTTTTATGGTAATACTCATATTGCTGGTGACAATTTTGAGTATCACGCTAAACCAATGCAGATACTGAAAGGGCGCTTAGTCGCTTTAGTGGTGGTGATGGTTTGGCTGGTTGCGAACCAGTTCTTTCCGGAAGTCAGTTTTGCTCTGTTACTGGTCTTTTATGTGGCATTGCCTTGGTTGCTTTGGAGTAACGCTCGTTTTGATGCAGCAATGACCAGCTACCGCAATGTTCATTTTTCATTTAACGCTGCGCTTAAACAAGCCTACTTGTCCCTGCTAGGGCGCGGTGTTGGTGCGCTGCTCATCACGCTGACTTATTTTGCCACTGCAATGGCCGTCGGTAATGCATCCTCAGTCGCTTCAGTGGTGATGTTCATTCTTTCATTGCCTTTAATTATGGTGTTGTACGCGTGGGTGATGGCGGGGGTTCATCGTTATTTTGCCAACGGCTACCAATATGGTGATTGGAAGTTTTCCGCGGAAATTAAACTCAGTTTCTTCATCAAAACCTACTGCAAAGCGATGTTGCTGGGTACGGTCGCGAGTGTGTTAATCAGTGCCATTGCTTTGTTTGGCCTTATGGGCGGTATTGATTTCTCTGCACTGCAAAGTGGCGATATGTCTTCCCTTACCGATGGACCATTAGCGGTTGCAATGATGTCGACCATCTATGTTGCCATGATTGTATTGACTATTACCCTCACGGCTTATACCACAACCCGTATTCGTAACTATGTCTTCTCACAGTTGGTGACGCAACAAGCCGACAATGACGCTAAGCTTCAGTTTCAATCTCAGTTTACCGTTGGCAGTCTGCTGGGTTTGACTGTCTCCAATTTCTTGCTGCAAGTGGTGACATTAGGACTTGCTCGTCCATGGGTAATGGTGCGTTCAAGTCGCTATACGGCGCAACGAACGGCGGTGATTGGAGATTTGAATTTGTTAGTGGCTCAAGACCAAGAATCTGATGTGAAATCGGCCATTACCGATGAAGTCGCTCAAGCCTTTGATCTCGGATTAGGCATCAGCTAATGCGTTTTCAGGGCAGTGCCTTCCCACCAGGTAGCTCGGTGCGACATAGTGCCGAGCTTGAGGTGAATGGTACAAAAACGGTCGTGTTAGTCACTAATCAAGAGAGGCTAGAGTGTGACAGCAACTGGATTGATGTGAGCGTTCCTGTGGGCAATCTGCCAATCCGTATCACATTCCCTGAGGGGTGGATGTTTGTCGTTGAGCGCTCCCCACAAGTGAGTCGTTGGTTGAAGCAGCAAAAGAAAGCCAGCATCATTGATAGCGTTGAATCTAATGCGCTGGCATGGGTGTTTTCAGCTCTGATCTGCATTGGATTTATCGTCGGTAGTTATGTCTATGTCCTGCCATGGCTTAGTGAAAAAACGGCGAATGCGGTTCCCGATAGTGTCGCCATCGTACTTGGGGAGAAGGTGCTCAGTAGTTTTGATGAGCACTGGCAACCAAGTCAACTGAGCGCGCAAACTCAAACGCAGATACGAGACCGTTTAGATCAGCATTTGCAACAGCTAGAGCCTTTACCTTACTCGGTTGAACTGGTTTTCCGTTCCTCAGACATGGGAGCTAATGCATTTGCTTTACCTGGCGGTAAGATCATTGTTTTAGATGATATGGTTAAGCTCGCCGCCAATGAACAGCAGCTTGATAGCATATTGCTGCATGAATTAGGTCATGTGCATCATAAACATATGTTAAAGAAGCTGGTTCATTCCAGTTTACTTTCCGTTGGCGTGTCGTTGATGACGGGAGAAAGTTCAGGTGTGATTGATAATTTAGCGGGTGTGGGGGTATTTTTACTCACCAATGGCCACTCGCGAGAGGCGGAAGAGCAAGCCGATCAATATGCCAAGCAGGGCATGTTGACGATTTATGGCAGCAGCCAGCCTATGGTTGAGATGTTCGAGCGATTCCAAACTCAGCATGAATTTGAGCTGCCCCAATGGCTCAGCTCCCACCCAGATTTTGAGCAACGTATTGATGCGGTGCGCGAGTAGTTAACGATGTAGCGAAAGAGCCAGCGACTATTGCTGGCTTTTTTCTATCTGCATTAAGCCCTGATTGAAAATAGCCAACAGCTCTGTCGCTTGTGGGTGAGCTTTTGAAAACATTAAGTAGCTATCGTTGCTTAAAAATGGTTTTGGGTCGTAGGTAATTAAATCTTGCATATCGGCGGGTAGGCGACTGAGGGTAAACAGACCGATGTGTTTCTCTTCTGGTAGGAGGGAGACCCTTCTGTATTTGAGTAGCTGGAATGCTTTACTCGGATCTTCCACACGGGTCATTTTCACCTTTTCGTCTGCAATCAGCTTATCCAACGCTTCTCCATAACTGTAACCAAGTCCCCCAGCAAGGTGCTCACCTTGAATATCGCTTAGCGAGCGCCAGCGAAACGGCTTTTCTTTGAGATGAAAGAAGACAAACTGCTCTTGGGCGACAGGTGCACTGTAGTAGAAATGTTCCATTCTCTCTTCTGCGTACATCCATACTGCAGTCGCGACATATTCACCTTCGCTGGCTTTTTTGTAAGCGCGTTTCCAAGGAAGAAAATGAAATTCGACTCGGTAGCCTTGGCTGGCAAATACGCGTTGCACTTTCTCTCCGACGTAACCAAAGTTCTCCAGCTTTTGACCAATAAATGGTGGCCACTCACCAGCGACAATCTTGATCACTTTAGTATTGTCAGCGCTGAATACGACAGGGCAAAACAGGATGAGTATGAGAGAGAAAAGGGGTTTCATCACAAGCTGGCTCCTTTCGCTTTCCCTTGTATTAACACTAGAACAAAAGTGGTAGAGATGTCACTTTAGGAACAGAAAATAAAAAAGCTGGTCGATTGACCAGCTTTTGTCAGAGTATCACCTGCAGGCGTCGATTATAGTGCCGCGATGGTGGTCTTTTGCTCTTCAAGCTTGGTTAGAGTCTCTTTGTAGCCTTCTAACTTCTCACGCTCTTTAGCGACAACCGCTTCAGGTGCTTTTGCAACGAAGCCTTCGTTACCTAGCTTACCTTCGATACGCTTGATTTCGCCGTGAGTCTTCTTGATTTCGCCATCCAGACGAGCAAGCTCAGCGTCTTTATCAATTAGACCCGCCATTGGGATCATCAGCTCAGACTTAGCAACCAGTGCAGTAGCACACGCTGGGGTTTCTTCACCTGCAGCCAGCACACGTACAGACTCAAGCTTCGCCAAAGAAACAAGAACTTGCTTATTCGCTTCTAAGCGCGCAGCATCTTCTTCGCTCGCGGCTTTTAGCATCACTTCTAACGGCTTACCTGGGTTGATATCGTATTCAGCACGTAGGTTACGGATGCTAGTGATGAATGACTTAACCCACTCGATGTCATCAAGTGCTGCTTGGTTGAAGTTCGCTTCGTCGAACTGAGGCAGTGCTTGAAGCATGATTGTCTCACCTTCAACACCATCTACCAATGGCTTAACGCTCTGCCAGATAGTCTCTGTGATGTATGGGATCACTGGGTGTGCAAGACGAAGTGTTTTCTCTAGAACTGTGATTAGCGTGCGACGTGTTCCACGTTGCTGCGCTTCATTGCCTTTCCAAAGCACTGGCTTAGTTAGCTCTAGGTACCAGTCACAGAATTGGTTCCAGATGAATTCGTAAATCGTGTTTGCTGCCATGTCCAGACGGAAGTTATCAATGTGACCATTGAACTCTTTCGCTGCTAGCTCAAACTGAGATTCGATCCACTTGTCTGCGAGTGAGTATTCAATTTCACCACCGTTGAAGCCACAGTCTTGCTCTTCTGTATTCATCAGTACGTAACGACTTGCGTTCCATAGCTTGTTACAGAAGTTACGGTAACCTTCTAGACGCTTCATATCCCAGTTGATATCACGACCAGTAGAAGCCATTGCTGCTAGAGTGAAGCGCAGTGCGTCAGTACCGTATGGTTCGATACCGTCTTCGAATGTCTTACGCGTGTTCTTTTCGATCTTCTTCGCTAGTTGAGGCTGCATCATGTTACCCGTGCGCTTCTCAACAAGAGACTCAAGATCAATACCATCGATCATGTCGATAGGGTCAAGAACATTCCCCTTAGACTTAGACATCTTGTCACCGTTTTCGTCGCGGATTAGACCAGTAACGTAGACGGTTTTAAATGGTACTTGTGGCTTGCCATTTTCATCTTTACAGAAGTGCATCGTCATCATGATCATGCGAGCAACCCAGAAGAAGATGATGTCGAAACCCGTCACTAGTACATCTGAAGGGTGGAATGTCTTCAGATCATCAGTGTTTTCAGGCCAGCCTTGTGTGCCGAACGTCCAAAGTGCAGAAGAGAACCAAGTATCAAGAACGTCGTCGTCTTGGCGTAGAACCACAACGGGCGCTAGGTTGTTGTTCGCACGAACTTCTTCTTCGGTGCGGCCTACGTATACGTTGCCGTCGTTGTCGTACCATGCCGGGATGCGGTGACCCCACCAAAGCTGACGAGAGATACACCAGTCTTGAATGTCACGCATCCAAGAGAAGTACATGTTTTCGTATTGCTTAGGAACGAATTGGATCTCGCCATCTTCAACTGCTTTCGTCGCCGTTTCAGCAAGAGGTGCTGTGCGAACGTACCATTGGTCAGTCAGCATAGGTTCAATCACCACGCCGCCACGGTCACCGTAAGGAACCGTTAGATCGTGATCTTTAATTTCTTCTAGCAGACCTAGCTCATCAAACTCAGCAACGATTGCCTTACGAGCAGCAAAACGCTCCATACCGTGGTATTTCGCTGGCAACTCAGTTGAGTACGCATCGCTGGCTTCGCCGTTGGTGGTGAAGACTTCAGCAGCATCGCGAATATCGGCATTGAACGTAAGAATGTTGATCATTGGTAGTTGATGGCGCTTACCAACTTCATAGTCGTTGAAGTCGTGCGCAGGGGTGATTTTCACACAACCTGTGCCTTTTTCCATATCGGCGTGCTCATCGCCTACGATAGGGATCAGACGGTTCACGATAGGAAGCAGGATTTCTTTACCAATAAGATCTTTGTAGCGAGGATCTTCTGGGTTTACAGCAACACCTGTATCACCCAGCATTGTCTCAGGACGAGTCGTCGCAACAACAATGTAGTCTTTGCCTTCAGCTGTCTTAACGCCATTCGCTAGCGGGTAGCGGAAGTGCCACATGTGGCCTTTTTTGTCTTTATTTTCAACTTCAAGATCCGAGATGGCTGTGTGCAGCTTAGGGTCCCAGTTTACTAAACGCTTACCACGATAGATGAGGTCTTCTTCGTACAGACGAACAAATACTTCTTGAACGGCGTTAGAAAGGCCGTCATCCATAGTGAAACGCTCACGGTCCCAGTCTACAGATGCACCTAGGCGACGAAGCTGCTTAGTGATGGTGCCGCCAGATTCCCCTTTCCATTCCCAGATTTTGTCAATGAACGCGTCACGGCCATAGTCGTGCTTAGTTTTGCCTTCTTCAGCAGCGATCTTACGCTCAACAACCATTTGAGTCGCGATACCTGCGTGGTCAGTACCGACTTGCCAAAGGGTGTTTTTGCCCTTCATACGCTCAGCACGGATCAGAGTATCCATGATGGTGTCTTGGAACGCGTGGCCCATGTGTAGGCTACCAGTGACGTTCGGTGGTGGGATCATGATGCTGTATGATTCTTTCGACGTGTCACCGTGTGGCTTGAAGTAGCCTTTTTCTTCCCAAGCTTGGTATAAAGCTTGTTCAATTGAAGTTGGGTTGTATGTTTTTTCCATAGCTATAGATATTCTGCTGATAGGTCTGGTTTAATTCTAAGTCAATCTTTATAAGTGAGGGATCTCTAACAAGATCGCCTTAACTATAAGGATTGACCGGTTGTGTTTGTTGCTAGGGTCAACAGACCCTATGCGTGTTCGATCGCGATCGTTTGTAGCTGATAGCCCGCTTGGCGGTAGATTTTATATCTTTCTCGCGCCAGTTGCTTGGCTTTTTCTTCGCAAGGGACGAAGTCTACCACCTCAGCAAACTTGTTCGCAAAGGTTGTATTATTTTCCGCCAAATTTATTACCAGTTGTCGATTCCAAGAAGGTTTGACTGACTGATGGCCTATTTCTATGTTTGTCGCATACCTTGGCCCTTCTCCGACCAAGTTGTGGGCCATGTATTCACTAGGTTCGACCTGCCAAAAATGCTCGGCTAATTGCTCTGCGTGTGTTTTGTCGTGACAGTTAATATAGACCTTGGCGCCTTGCTTGGCGAAATGGCGAACCAAAAACAGCACATAGGCATCAAATCCATCCGCACTCGCTTGGGGCGAATCAGGATTGACGATGTAGAAGGTTGCGTTTGCCATAGTTCAGCTCAATATTGTGGAAAACAAAAAAGGGCCTTACGGCCCTTTTTAACTGTGTGAGGATTATTCCTCAGTTTCTTGGCCACTGCGGTTAAGCAGGAATTGGACAAGCATTGAGACTGGGCGGCCTGTTGAGCCTTTCGCTGCACCTGATTTCCACGCAGTGCCTGCGATATCGATGTGTGCCCAGTGGTATTTCTTAGCGAATTTAGACAGGAAGCAGCCTGCAGTGATAGTGCCACCAGGACGACCACCAATGTTTGCCATATCAGCAAACGGGCTCTTCAATTGCTCATGGTATTCGTCTGCCATTGGAAGACGCCATGCGCGGTCACTTGCTTGCTCAGAAGCGTTGATCAGCTCGTGAGACAGCGGATTGTGGTTTGAGATAACGCCGCTGATGTGGTGACCAAGTGCGATAACACAAGCACCGGTTAGGGTCGCTACATCGACAACACACTCTGGCTCGTAACGCTCTACGTAAGTGAGAGCATCACACAGCACTAGGCGACCTTCTGCATCCGTGTTCAATACCTCTACAGTTTGACCAGACATGGTAGTGAGAATGTCACCTGGACGGTAAGCATTGCTGCCCGGCATGTTTTCACAGCCCGCAAGGATAGCCACGACGTTAATTGGCAGGTTCAATTTTGCCAGTGCCTTCATGGTACCGAATACAGATGCAGCACCACACATGTCGTACTTCATCTCATCCATACCATCACCAGGTTTTAGAGAGATACCGCCTGAATCGAAGGTTAGACCTTTACCCACTAGGACAATTGGTTTTGCTTCTGGATCTGGGTTGCCCTTGTACTCCATGATAGACATCATAGATTCGTTCTTAGAACCACGACCAACCGCAAGGTATGAAGTCATACCCAGTTTTTCCATCTCTTGCTCACCAATGATCTTGGTGGTTACCGTCTCATAGTCATCCGCTAGACGACGAGCTTGAGAGGCTAGGTAAGCAGGGTTTGCGATGTTTGGTGGCATATTGCCGAGGTCTTTCGATGCTTTCACACCAGAAGAAATAGCAAGACCGTGTGCAATCGCCTTCTCGCCTAGGTTAAGTTCACGACGCGTAGGTACGTTGAATACCAGCTTGCGTAGTGGGCGGCGAGTTTCTGGCTTAACACTCTTGAATTGATCAAAGGTGTACAGACCATCTTTTGTTGCTTCAACGGCTTGACGCACTTTCCAGTAAGTGTCGCGACCTTTAACGTGCAGCTCGGTTAGGAAACATACCGCTTCCATAGAACCTGTTTCGTTAAGAGTGTTGATTGTTTTTTGAATGATCTCTTTGTATTGGCGCTCGCCAAGCTCACGCTCTTTACCACAACCAACAAGCAGCACTCGCTCTGAAAGCACACCAGGTACTTGATGAAGCAGTAGCATCTGCCCTGGTTTACCTTCTAGGTCACCACGGCGAAGTAGTGAACTGATATAGCCATCGCTGATTTTGTCGAGTTGCTCAGCGACCGGAGAAAGACGGCGTGGTTCAAACACACCTACAACGATACATGCGCTGCGCTGTTTCTCAGGGCTGCCACTCTTTACACTGAACTCCATGCGTACTCCTACATCCTGAAGACAAATAGAACTAAATGTTAGATAATGCCGTCTTACTTGTTGATTCCTTACTCGGAACTACTCTTAAATAAGTGCGCTAACAGTTAGCCAAAAAATTTAAAAATAAAAGGTTCAACGGGAAATTATAGTGATTCAATTAAAAAAACAAGTTTTGTATAGGTAATTTCAGCGTGATTATTGTTAGATATTTGATCCGCGAGACACTCAAAAGCCAATTAGCGATATTTTTTGTGCTTTTGCTCGTCTTTATCAGTCAGACTTTTATTAAAGTGTTAGGAGATGCGACTGACGGTGATATTCCCGCTCGGCTGATATTGGCTATCGTAGGTTTGAACATCCCACAGATGGGATTACTGATGCTGCCGATGAGTCTTTATCTCGGTATCTTGCTCACTTTTGGCCGTTTGTACAGCGAAAGTGAAATCACAGTAATGAATGCGACGGGAATGGGCAGTAAGTTCCTGATTCGCGCTGCGATGTCCCTGGCATTTATTACAACAGCGTTAGCGGCTTTCAACACTTTGTATTTAGCTCCGTGGAGCCAAGAGAGAGAGGCGCAACTCATTGAACAAGTGGCAGCTGAGAGCAGTGTCGACTTGCTTAAAGCGGGCCAGTTTCAGCGCACACCAGATGGTTCGTCTGTGGTGTTCATCGACTCTATCAAGGACAATCAGCTCAATAACGTCTTCGTTGCTCAACTGCGCCCACGCGATGCGATCTTACCAAGTGTCATGTTCTCTAACTCAGGAGAGGTCAAGGAGCACTCGGATGGTCGCCAAATGATTGTGATGCATGATGGGACACGTTATGAAGGCATTCCCACTCGACTCGACTATATGGTGACTGAGTTTGAGCAATACAGTGGTTTGATTGGTCAGCGTGAAGTTGAAGCGAAACGCCGAGGCTGGGGAGCGGTACCAACGCTTGACCTGATCGAAAGTTCGGATCTTTCTGCCAAGGCTGAGCTGCAGTGGCGCATTTCCTTGTTTGTGTGTATCCCACTGCTAACCATGTTGGTGGTGCCACTTTCTGCGGTCAACCCTCGTCAGGGGCGTTTTGCGAAAATGGGGCCAGCAATCCTTGCATACTTTGTTTACTTTATCTCAATATCGACCACGAAATCAGCGATTGAAGATGGCAATATCCCTGCCGCAATTGGTATGTGGCCAATCAATTTCGCTTTGTTGGTCGCCGCTATTACGGTGAACTTTATGGATAGCGTTCCAGTACGACGCATGAAAGACAAATTTAGACAACGTAAGGTGTCGTAGCACGTGTTTAAGATTCTAGATCTCTATATTGGCCGAACCATTATCGCCACCACTACCATGGTACTCGCCACCTTGATTGGCTTGTCGGGTATTATTCGTTTCGTCGAGCAATTGCGAAGTGTTGGACGAGGCAGTTATGACTTGTTACACGCATTTTACTTTGTGGTGCTAGGGGTTCCGCGTGATATCGAAATGTTCTTTGCCATGTCGGCTTTGCTTGGCGCCTTGATTGGTTTAGGGATGCTGGCATCGAGCTCTGAGCTGGTGGTCATGCAAGCTTCTGGTTACTCGAAACTGGATATTGGCATCTCTGTGTTGAAAACGGCCGTGCCTTTAATGTTGATCATCATGTTGCTGGGTGAGTGGGGCGCGCCTCAGGCACAAAAAATGGCGCGAGAGTTGCGCTCATTTTCAATCTCTGGAGGGCAGATCGTGTCCGTCAGGGCAGGGGTATGGGCTCGGGATGCTGACGACTTTATTTTTATAGGCAAAGTGGAAGATGACAACCTCTATGGCCTGAAAGTGTGGCGCTTTGACGAAGATAAGAAGCTTTACCAAGTCCTTTTTGCACCTGAAGCGGATTATCAAGGCAACAACCAGTGGTTGCTCAAAGATACTCAAATCACTGATATGGCCGACCGAGTAGAGTTAGCCAAGTCGACTGTACGAGAATATAACTGGCACACCACTTTGGTACCGGACAAGTTAGCAGTGGTAAAAGTGGAGCCAGAAGAGCTGGCGATGAGTGGCCTTTATGATTACGTCACCTACCTGAAAGAGTCGGAGCAGGATTCGTCACGCTATGAGCTGGCCTTGTGGCGTAAGGTTACCCAACCGTTCTCCATTGCCGTTATGATGCTGATGGCGTTGTCGTTCGTATTTGGCCCACTACGCAGTGTCAGTATGGGGGCAAGAATCTTGTCCGGTGTGGTGGCGGGATTCACTTTCTATATTTCCAGTGAGTTTTTTGGCCCTCTCACCTTAGTGTATGGTATTCCACCAGTGTTTGGTGCCATCATGCCAAGTATCGTGTTCTTAACGATTGCGATACTCTTGTTGAGAAGAAAGCTTTAATAAAAAAGGCTGCCGATGAAGGCAGCCTTTTTTACTTCTCAACCTGTAAGCAATATCAACTAGAGTAGCTTCTTCAAACGGTAAAGTTCTTCGAGTGCTTGGCGCGGAGTGAGATCATCAGGGTCAATGTTTGCCAGTGCTTCTTCAACTTCACTTGGCTCAGGAATTAGGCTCAATTGATTGGCAATGTCCACTGCTGGGCCAGAAGCAGAAGAGGATTCATTCTGGCCGATTAACTCAAGTTGAGTCAGTTTAGCGCGAGCATTTTTAATCACACTTTTTGGTACGCCCGCTAAGCCTGCCACGGCCAGGCCGTAAGATTTGCTCGCGGCACCTTCTTGAACGGCGTGCATGAACGCAATGCTGTCTCCATGTTCAACGGCATCGAGGTGGACGTTAGCCAAATGTGGAATTTGATTCGGTAACTCAGTCAATTCGAAGTAGTGCGTCGCAAATAGGGTCATAGAGCCGAGCTCTTTGGCAAGCCACTCAGCGCTTGCCCAAGCTAATGACAGGCCATCATAAGTACTGGTTCCGCGACCGATTTCATCCATCAATACCAAGCTGTTCGACGTGGCATTGTGGAGGATGTTGGCTGTCTCTGTCATCTCTACCATAAACGTTGAGCGACCAGAGGCTAAGTCATCAGACGCCCCGATACGAGTAAATATTCGATCGATAGAGCCAATTTGCGCCGCTTCTGCTGGTACATATGAACCGATATGAGCCATAAGTGCAATCAGAGCGGTTTGACGCATATAGGTAGATTTACCACCCATGTTCGGACCTGTGATGATCAACATCTTGCGTGCGGGGTTTAGCTCAATTGGGTTGGCGATGAAAGGCTCGTCCATCACTTGCTCTACCACAGGGTGGCGACCCGATTGAATATGAATGCCCGCTTCTTTCGTGAGCGTTGGTCGGCAGTAATCTAGACTATCGGCTCGCTCAGCTAAGTTTTGCAGTACATCAATTTGAGATACCGCAGAGGCTAAGTTTTGCATCTGCTCTAAATGAGGCAACAACAAATCGAACAGTTCTTCCCACAACTGCTTCTCAAGTGCTAGCGCTTTGGATTTTGAGTTGAGCACTTTGTCTTCGTGCTCTTTTAATTCAGGGATTATGTAACGCTCAGCGTTTTTCAATGTTTGGCGGCGAACATAATGAGGTGGAACCAAATGGCTCTGTCCGCGACTCACTTGAATAAAGAAGCCGTGCACATTGTTATAACCTACTTTTAGGCTGTCGATGCCGTGACGTTCACGCTCATCTTGCTCAAGTTTTTCTAAATATTCTGTTGCACCATCGGCCAGCTTACGCCATTCATCTAACTCCGCGTTATAGCCTTCGGCGATGACACCTCCATCTCGAATGACCACTGGCGGGTTTTCTTTGATTGCTTGCTCAAGTAGTTCACACACTTCGTCCATTGGCGCGGCGTACTTGGCTAGCTGAGATAGGTAGGAGTGATTGAGGCTCCCCATTAATTCTGAGAGTTCAGGGAGTTGCTGCATTGCATAGCGAAGTCTTGCCATGTCGCGTGGGCGAGCACTGCGCAGCGCAAGGCGGGCTAAAATGCGTTCGATATCACCAATTTGTTTTAACACTGGATGCAGATCCGCAAACAGTGCCGCTTCTTTCAGTTCTGAAATCGCATCAAGACGGTGATTTAAGGTGTCAATATCGCGCATTGGCTGATGCAGCCAACGTTTTAGCATACGGCTGCCCATAGCGGTTGCACTGTGATCGAGCACTTGGGCAAGGGTATTGTCGGTACCACCCGCTAAGTTCTGGGTAATCTCTAGATTACGGCGCGTTGCTGCATCCAAAATCACGGAATGGTCTTGGCGATCGTAAGTGAGTGAACGAATATGAGGCAGGGCGGTACGTTGGGTATCTTTGACGTATTGGATTAAGCAGCCAGCAGCACATAGGCCTAACTTGGCATGCTCGACCCCAAAACCAACCAGATCGCGCGTGCCGAACTGTTGGTTAAGCTGCTGTTTAGCCGTGTCGATTTCAAATTCCCACACTGGTCGGCGGCGATTGCCATTGCGTGATGACATCAAGTGTACTGGCTCAAAATCTTCCGGGAATAACAACTCTCGCGGGGCAGTACGTTGTAGCTCTGCAGCCATTGCCTCTTCGGTTTCAGGCTCCATTAGTTGGAAGCGGCCTGAAGTGACATCTAAAGTCGCGTAACCAAACTTACCGTCATGGTGATAGATGGCAGCAATTAAGTTGTCGATACGCTCAGAGAGCAGTGCTTCATCAGTCACTGTCCCAGGTGTAACAATACGCACTACCGCACGCTCTACAGGGCCTTTACTTGTCGCTGGATCTCCGATTTGTTCACAAATGGCCACCGATTCACCAAGCTGAACAAGTTTGGCTAAATAGCCTTCTACGGCATGAAACGGAACCCCAGCCATTGGAATCGGTTCACCAGCCGATGCGCCACGTTTTGTCAGAGAGATATCCAACAGCTGTGATGCGCGCTTGGCATCATCATAAAAAAGCTCGTAGAAATCACCCATTCGATAGAACAGCAAGATATCCGGGTTCTCAGCTTTCAACTTGAGATATTGCTGCATCATGGGTGTGTGTTTTTGTTCAGCTTTCACAGGTAAGATCTTTTGTTTATTTCTATTGCGGCTTAGGATACGTGAATCATCATTGAGCGAAAAGACACAAAAGGTATTTAGATATGGAATCGACCCAAAACCTTTCTCAGCAACTCGGGGCTTTAATGTTGGAACAACAAAAGGTGCTAACAACCGCAGAGTCTTGCACAGGTGGCGGTATTTCTGCGGCGGTGACCGATGTTGCAGGTAGCTCAGCTTGGTTCGATCGCGCATTTATTACCTACAGCAATGAAGCCAAAATGGAGATGCTTGGCGTTCGCGCTGAAACTCTGGACAAGTACGGAGCGGTGAGCGAGTCAACCGTTCACGAAATGGTACAAGGGGCTTTACGGCACTCTCGCGCGAACATCGCTGTCTCGGTTAGCGGTATTGCGGGTCCTGGCGGCGGCAGCGCAGAGAAACCGGTTGGCACCGTATGCTTTGCTTGGGCTGACAGTGACGGCTGGTTGAAGGTCGCAAGCTACCATTTTGCTGGCGACCGTAACTCGGTACGTCAACAGGCTGTTGAAGTGGCACAAAAGGTACTGTATGAAAAGCTATCAAATTCGTAGTATTGGTTAAGTTATAAAATAGTTTTAAATAAAATCAGATAGATAGCGATAAAATCTAAAAAAAATCCATACAGGTGTAGACACTGTATGAATCAACAGTATAATGGCTTTCATTGATTGTTCAGCAATGCAAGCTGAATGGAAGAATTTGATTGATATTCATCGGCATAAGATGAGTCATTTGGAGAAAGTGATGGACGAGAACAAACAGAAAGCGCTCGCCGCTGCGCTAGGTCAGATTGAAAAGCAATTCGGTAAAGGTTCAATCATGCGCCTTGGTGATAACCGCGCAATGGACGTAGAAACAATCTCTACTGGCTCACTTTCTCTTGATATCGCTCTCGGTGCTGGTGGCCTCCCAATGGGTCGTATCGTAGAAATCTATGGTCCAGAATCATCAGGTAAAACAACGCTAACTCTTGAGTGTATTGCAGCAGCTCAAAAGCAAGGTAAAACTTGTGCCTTTATCGATGCTGAGCACGCACTTGATCCTGTGTATGCAAAGAAACTAGGCGTAGATATCGACGCACTACTTGTTTCTCAGCCTGATACGGGTGAGCAAGCTCTTGAGATTTGTGATGCATTGGCTCGTTCAGGTGCCATTGACGTTATGGTTGTCGACTCGGTAGCTGCATTGACGCCAAAAGCTGAAATTGAAGGTGAAATGGGCGATAGCCACATGGGTCTTCAAGCTCGTATGCTTTCTCAAGCTATGCGTAAGCTTACTGGTAACTTAAAGCAGTCTAACTGTATGTGTATCTTCATCAACCAAATCCGTATGAAGATTGGTGTAATGTTTGGTAACCCAGAAACAACAACAGGTGGTAATGCACTTAAGTTCTACGCTTCTGTTCGTCTTGATATTCGCCGTACAGGCTCTATCAAAGAAGGAGACGAAGTGGTGGGTAACGAAACTCGCATCAAAGTAGTCAAGAACAAAATTGCGGCACCATTTAAGCAAGCTGAAACGCAGATTCTTTACGGCGCAGGCTTTAACCGCGAAGGTGAGCTAATCGACCTAGGCGTGAAGCATAAGCTTGTTGAAAAAGCCGGTGCTTGGTACAGCTACAACGGCGACAAAATTGGTCAAGGTAAAGCGAATGCTGGCAAGTTCTTACGTGAGAACCCGCAAGCGGCACAAGCGATCGATGCGAAATTACGTGAAATGCTACTTTCACCCGCTGAAGTTCAGCCAGACGATGCTGAGTTAGGTGAAATGCCAGAACAAGAGTTATAAACTCGCTCACTGCTGATTCTCTAAGCCCTGCTTATGCGGGGCTTTGTTGTATTTAGAATTTGAAAAATTAGTTGCCTATGTTTCAAAGAAAACCGCCCACTTTGTCGAGTAAAGAAGCGGCCATCCAGTTGCTGAGTCGTCGCGACCATGGCGAGTACGAGCTTTATCAGAAATTAAGTTCAAAAGGCTATGACGACGACGCTATCCAAGAAGCGGTTAATTTCTGCTTAGATCATCATTACCTCGATGACCTTCGTTTTGCAAAAAGCCAAATCAGACAGCATGTGTATAAAGGTCATGGTGAAAGGCGAATTCGCCAAGAGCTTAAGCAGAAACGAGTCACGGAATCTGTGATTGAAAAGGCGTTCGAAGAAGAGCCTCAAGACTGGTTTGAGTTAGCGAAACATGCCGCGGAGAAGAAATTTAAAGGAATTGAAGCTAAAGACCAAAAAGAGTACGCCAAACAGGTACGTTTTCTCCAATATCGAGGCTACAGCTTTGAGCAAATCAACTACGCTCTAAGCTCTGAAAACGAGGAGTAGAGGTAAATAACTCCGCGATTATAGGATTTGCCTCGATTTAACATATCAATGAGCTCTTTTCTGCGAGAAAACTAGTCGTAGCGCTAACCATGATCTACAATAGCGCAAAATTCTAACTCGACTATTTTCAGGAAGAGCTGCATGTACATGAGCACTGATGAGGTTCGTAACGCGTTCCTCAAGTTCTTTGAAAGCAAAGGACACCAAATCGTAGACAGTTCATCGTTGGTTCCACATAACGATCCAACCCTGCTATTTACTAACGCAGGTATGAACCAATTTAAAGATTGCTTTTTAGGCGCAGAGAAGCGTGCCTACACTCGAGCAACTACGGCTCAGCGTTGTGTACGTGCGGGTGGTAAACATAACGATCTTGAGAACGTTGGCTTCACAGCTCGTCACCATACTTTCTTTGAAATGCTAGGCAACTTCAGCTTTGGTGATTACTTCAAAGAAGACGCGATTGCTTTTGCTTGGGAGTTTCTAACAGAAACGCTGCAGCTACCGAAAGACCGTCTATTAGTTACTGTTTATGAAACCGATGATGAAGCTTTTGATATCTGGAACAAAAAAGTAGGTGTTCCTGCTGATCGTATCGTTCGAATCGGCGATAAAGAAGGCGGTAAGCAGTTCGAATCAGATAACTTCTGGACGATGGGTGATACAGGTCCATGTGGTCCATGTACTGAAATTTTCTACGATCACGGTGAGCACATTTGGGGTGGACGTCCTGGTACTCCTGAAGAAGACGGCGACCGCTTCATCGAGATCTGGAACAACGTATTCATGCAATTTAACCGTCATGCCGATGGCACGATGGAACCTCTTCCTAAGCCTGCTGTTGATACCGGTATGGGCATCGAGCGTATCTCTGCAATTATGCAAGGCGTTCACTCAAACTACGAAATAGACGTATTCCAAAAGCTTATCAAAGCGACCGCGGAAATTGTTGGTCACGAAGACCTTTCAAACCAATCGCTACGCGTTATTGCTGACCACATCCGTTCTTGTTCATTCTTAATCGCCGATGGCGTAATGCCTTCAAACGAAGGTCGCGGTTACGTACTACGCCGTATTATTCGTCGTGCAGTTCGTCACGGTAACAAGTTAGGCGCGCAAGGCGTATTCTTCCACAAACTTGTTGGTGTGCTTGCTGAGGTAATGGGCAGCGCGGGCGAAGAGCTTAAGAAGCAACAAGCAGTGGTCGAAAAAGTACTTCGCATCGAAGAAGAAAACTTTGGTCGTACTCTCGAGCGTGGCATGGTTATCCTTAATGAAGCTCTGGATGCTCTTGAAGGTAAAGAACTTGATGGTGAAACCGTCTTCAAACTTTACGATACGTACGGATTCCCTGCTGATTTGACTAACGATGTGGCTCGTGAACGCGAATTCACCATCGACGAAGAAGGTTTCGAGAAAGCGATGGAAGAGCAGCGTCAGCGCGCTCGTGAAGCAGGTCAATTTGGTACTGATTACAACGCGACGATTAAAACTGAAGAGCAAACCGAGTTTTGTGGCTACACAGGTACGCAAGGCAAGAGCAACGTGGCTGAAATCTTCGTGGAAGGCGAGGCGGCTGGCTCTCTTTCAGCTGGCGACAAAGCGATCATCATCCTTGGTGAAACGCCATTCTACGCTGAATCGGGCGGTCAGTGCGGTGACGCAGGTGTTCTCAAAACCGAATCTGGAGTGTTTAAAGTAGAAGACACTCAAAAACTAGGTAACGCAATTGCACACCACGGTGTTCTTGCGGAAGGTGTGCTAGCGAAAGGCGACGATGTTGAGGCCGTTGTTGATGCAGAGCGTCGCGCTGCTATTTCTCTAAACCACTCGGCGACGCACCTGCTACATGCCGCATTGCGTAAAGTACTGGGTGAGCATGTTACTCAGAAAGGCTCTTTGGTTAAGCCTGAGAACCTACGTTTTGACTTCTCACATCTAGAAGCCGTTACTCCAGCTGAACTGAAAGAAGTTGAGCGTCTCGTTAACGCACAAGTTCGTCACAACCATGTGATAGAAACTAACGTTATGGACATTGAGTCTGCTAAGCAGAAGGGCGCAATGGCTCTATTCGGTGAGAAGTACGATGATGAAGTTCGCGTACTGTCTATGGGTGAGTTTTCTACTGAATTGTGTGGTGGTATTCACGCCTCTAATACAGGTGACATTGGTCTATTTAAGATCACATCTGAAGGTGGTATCGCTGCTGGTATTCGTCGTATCGAAGCCGTGACTGGAGAAGCGGCTCTTGACGCGATTGAAGCGCAACAAGCTAAATATGAAGAGAAGCTTGCAGAGTCGGCATCGAAAGCGAAGTCACTTGAAAAAGAAATCCAGAAGCTGAAAGACAAGATGGCTGCTGCTGAAAGCGCAAACATCATGGGTAAAGCTCAGGAAATCAACGGCGTTAAGGTTCTCGTTGCGGGTATGGAAGGGGCTGATAGCAAAAACCTGCGTACCATGGTTGATGATATTAAGAACCAAATGGGCAGCGGCGTTGTCATGCTGGCTAACGTTAATGATGGCAAGATTGGCCTGATTGCGGGTGTCACTAAAGATCTTATCGGCAAAGTGAAGGCGGGTGACTTAGTTAAGATGGTCGCTGAACAAGTCGGCGGTAAAGGCGGCGGTCGTCCAGATATGGCGCAAGCCGGTGGTAGTGATGTTGATGCGCTTCCAGCCGCGATTCAATCTGTTCAGCCGTGGCTAGAAGAACGTCTATAACGGTTAAAACAATATCAACGCTCAATCAGTTTATTGATTGAGCGTAATTTAACTATGCTAACCAAGTGGTTTAATTGACACGCGAAAAGTGGTCAAGTAAACCACTTGTTTTTTGTTGTAACTACTGCAAGCAATGTTCAATCTATTGCGTGTAGTACCAATGAGACTTTGGTCTTGGGAAGGTGAAGACTGGTGAAAAAGCCCCTTATCGTGCAAAAGTTTGGTGGAACGTCGGTAGGCTCAATTGAGCGAATCCATACGGTCGCTGAACACATCATAAAGGCGAAAAATGATGGTAATCAAGTTGTTGTAGTTGTATCTGCAATGTCAGGTGAAACTAACAGGCTGATGGACTTAGCTACGCAGGTGGACAGCGTTCCTGCTGCTCGAGAACTTGATGTTTTGCTCTCTGCTGGTGAACAAGTGTCGATGGCACTGCTTGCGATGACTCTGATGAAATTGGGGTACTCGGCACGTTCACTTACCGGAGCACAAGCGAATATTGTGACAGACAATCAACACAATGACGCGACGATTAAACACATTGATACTAAAGTGATTGAAGATCTCTTAGCCCAAGATCAGATAGTGATAGTGGCTGGATTCCAAGGTATCAATGAAAATGGGGATATTACCACCTTAGGCCGTGGCGGTTCAGATACCAGTGCTGTGACACTCGCTGGGGCACTTAAGGCTGATGAATGTCAGATCTTTACTGATGTCGACGGTATCTACACTTGCGATCCTCGAATTGTCGCTTCGGCGCAAAAGCTGGAAGTGATTGATTTTCCTTCGATGGAAGAGATGGCTCGGAAAGGCGCGAAAGTGCTTCATCTACCCTCAGTGCAGTATGCTTGGCGGCACAATGTACCTTTGCGCGTGCTGTCTACCTTTGATACCAATAAAGGCAGCTTGGTTAAAGGGGAAGAGTGCCAAAGCCCAGTGTGTGGCGTGGCCATTCAACGAGATATGTGCTTGATCAAGGCTGAAAAAGAGTCCCTGTCAGGTTTGAAGAAACAGTGCCAAATGTTAGGCATAACGATTTGGAATGTGATCGAGCATGCAGAATGGATAGGTGTGGTGATAAAACATGATGCTTATGCCAAGCTTGAACTAGTTTTCAGCGAGAAAATCCGTAATAGTGAATCGGTAAGTCTATTGACGGCTGTCGGTCTTCATGTCGAAGGGTTAGTAGAAAAGTCTTATGCATTGCTAACAGAACAAGGTATTGCTGTCGAGCATTATGCCGTTAATCCTCAGTCGCTTATGTTGGTCCTGTTACCAGAATGTGTCGACAAAGCGGCTAACATACTGCATGATGCATACATAACTTCTGCAGAGGCGATCGATTGTCTGCAAAAACATGCCTTTTTAGGCTAGATTCGAGTCACAATAGAGTTTACGAAAATATAACTTTTGTTGGATAATAGCCTTGTAGCAAGATAAATCAGAGAGATTACTCAAGGAGCACAGAATGCTAATTTTAACTCGCCGCGTTGGCGAAACTCTAATGATCGGTGATGAAGTAACAGTAACAGTACTAGGCGTTAAAGGTAACCAAGTACGTATCGGCGTAAATGCTCCGAAAGAAGTGTCTGTTCACCGCGAAGAAATCTACATGCGCATTCAGGCAGAAAAAGGTAATGGTAACGTTGCTTCTGGTAACTACTAATTACACAGAAAGGCTGGCAAATATTGTCAGCCTTTTTTGTTGTAAATAAGGGCATATTTTTAGCAAAAAGAGCGAATTAACACCGCTTTGATTAAATAGCCAACGGTTGGAAAAGTTTTTGCTAATTTTGCCAAGAAAATGTTTGACATATTTTCGGTAAATCGTAATATGTGCCTCCGCAAGACGGTGAGGTGGCCGAGAGGCTGAAGGCGCTCCCCTGCTAAGGGAGTATACGGTTTGTAGCCGTATCGAGGGTTCGAATCCCTCCCTCACCGCCATTCTTGCTTCTTCTTTTGAAGAGCTTTAAAACATCTTTCTTTAGCAAGAAAGTACAGCGCGTCCTTAG
>NZ_AEVT01000015.1 GCF_000189275.1 Vibrio sinaloensis DSM 21326
TACGGCGGTGAAGCGAAAGACTTCGCATCTATCGATAACGCTCCAGAAGAGCGTGAGCGCGGTATCACAATCGCTACTTCTCACGTAGAGTACGACACTCCATCACGTCACTACGCACACGTAGACTGTCCAGGACACGCGGATTATGTTAAGAACATGATCACAGGTGCTGCACAGATGGACGGTGGTATCCTAGTTGTTGCTGCGACAGATGGCCCAATGCCACAAACTCGTGAGCACATCCTACTAGGCCGTCAGGTTGGTATCCCATACATCATCGTATTCATGAACAAATGTGACATGGTTGACGATGAAGAGCTTCTAGAGCTAGTAGAAATGGAAGTTCGTGAACTTCTATCTGAGTACGACTTCCCAGGTGATGACCTACCAGTAATCCAAGGTTCTGCACTAGGCGCACTAAACGGCGAAGAGCAATGGGAAGCGAAGATCGTTGAGCTTGCAGAAGCACTAGATTCTTACATCCCAGAGCCAGAGCGTGCAATCGATCAGCCATTCCTAATGCCAATCGAAGACGTATTCTCAATCCAAGGTCGTGGTACAGTAGTAACTGGTCGTATCGAGCGCGGTATCCTAACAGTAGGTGACGAAGTAGAAATCGTTGGTATCAAAGACACTACAGTAACAACATGTACTGGTGTTGAGATGTTCCGTAAGCTTCTAGACGAAGGTCGTGCGGGTGAGAACGTTGGTGCACTTCTACGTGGTACTAAGCGTGACGAAGTAGAGCGTGGTCAAGTACTAGCGGCTCCTAAGTCAATCAACCCACACACTAAGTTCGAGTCAGAAGTATACGTACTGTCTAAAGATGAAGGTGGTCGTCACACACCATTCTTCAAAGGCTACCGTCCACAGTTCTACTTCCGTACAACTGACGTAACTGGTGACATCCAGCTACCAGAAGGCGTAGAAATGGTAATGCCAGGTGACAACGTTAAGATGACTGTTGAGCTAATCGCACCAATCGCAATGGACGAAGGTCTACGTTTCGCGATCCGTGAAGGTGGCCGTACAGTAGGTGCTGGTGTTGTTGCTAAGATCTTCGACTAATTC
>NZ_AEVT01000014.1 GCF_000189275.1 Vibrio sinaloensis DSM 21326
GCGTTGTGTCATCAGGCAAAAACCCCGGTCGGGAATACGGCGGCGATTTGTATTTACCCGCGTTTTATCCCGATTGCGCGTAAAACCCTCAAAGAACAAGGTACGCCGGACATCCGCATTGCAACGGTGACTAACTTCCCGCATGGCAATGATGACATCGATATTGCGCTGGCGGAAACCCGTGCGGCGATCGCCTACGGCGCTGACGAAGTGGACGTGGTATTCCCGTACCGCGCGTTGATCGCCGGTAACGAGCAGGTGGGTTTTGATCTGGTAAAAGCCTGTAAAGACGCTTGTGCCGCAGCGAACGTATTGCTGAAAGTGATTATCGAAACCGGCGAGCTGAAAGAAGAGGCGCTGATTCGTAAAGCCTCTGAAATCTCCATCAAAGCCGGTGCGGATTTCATCAAAACCTCTACCGGTAAAGTGCCGGTAAACGCTACGCCGGAAAGCGCGCGCATCATGATGGAAGTGA